>CAZAXA010000363.1:0-6546 GCA_964488965.1 uncultured Phaeodactylibacter sp.
GCTGGCGCCGAAGCGGGAGGCCAGGTCGGCAACGGCCTTAGTGCCCTGTATATTGGCCTTGACCGCCTCTGCCGGAAAGCGTTCCATGATGGGCACGTGTTTGTAGGCGGCGGCGTGGAAGACATATTCCGGCTCATACTTTTCGAAAAGGCGGCGCATGGCGTCATAGTCCTTCACGTCGCCGATGATGGGCTGGAAAAGGTCGCTCTGTACGTGGGCCTGCAGGGCCAGGCTGGCCTCTGCCAATGGCGTTTCCGCCTGGTCGAGGCCGATGATGAGGTGGGGGCGGTAGCGGAGGAGTTGACGGACAATCTCGCCGCCGATGGAGCCGGCGCAGCCGGTGACCAGCACCACCTTGCCGTGAACGCTATCCCGGATGCTGGCTTCATCCAGCCGGATAGGGGGGCGGTTGAGCAAATCCTCGAAGCGGATATCTTTGAGCTGGCCGACGTTCAGCGTGTTGTTCAGCCAGCTTTCCGTCGGCGGCACCTTCAGCACTTTGACCTTGTGGGCCAGGCAGTCGTTGATGAAACGGATGCGCCGTTCTTCCGACAGTTGGTTGATGCCGATGATAGCCACCTTGATATCGTGTTTGCGGATGACCTCGCCAAAGCCTTTTTGAGGGTTGTACACCTGAACGCCGTTGAGCGACTTGCCGTGCACCTTGGGGTTGTCGTCGAAAAAGGCGACCAGGCGGTAGTTGTGGGAGGCATTGTGGCGGAGCACCTGCATCAGCATAGTCCCCAGCTCGCCGGCGCCGAAGATGGCCGTATTCAGGCGGGAACCCCGCTGCAGTTGCAGCCGGTCGATAATGAGCCGGATCAGGATGCGCAGGCCGCCGGCCAGAAACAGCAGGATCAGGTAGTCGACCACCGCCACAGGCAATATGTCTTCCTTCGGGATCAGGCCAGGCACGAGCCAGAGCATCAGCAGGAACAGCAGGGAAGAGGCTGTCACAGCGAAGAATACGTTCTTGTAATCCTTTTCCCCTACATAACGAATAATAATGAGGTAGGTCTTGAACATTACAAAAGAAGCGGCGCGTAAGGCGAGGATCAGGGCAGTCACCCATCCGAACATCTGCAGGGCGCGCCCCAGGTCGAACTTAGAGGTAATGAGCAGGGCAGAAAAAAAGGCAAAAAGGGCAAAGCAGAAGTCGATGCCCAGGATCAGCAATTTGGTAACATAGCCGGCAATGGAGCTTTGCTTTCCAGGCGTAAATCCAAGTGTGAGCTTCATGATCTGTTCTGTTTTTTCATAGTAAAATCCTGCTGTTCAAGTGTTTGGGGGAGGCAGGGCAGCATGGCCGCCGCCCGGTTGCCTGCATTAGGAGCAGTTTCAAATATACTTTAAAAAACAGTAGCTTAATATTGCTTCATTTGGGCCGTAAGCAGGAAACATTGCCGGAAACCGGCTCAGCCAAAGTAAAGAGGTGGGTTTAGCTTGTATGCGATTTTTGACGAAGGTACGAAATTTTTTATCTTATCTCTTTCCACCGGCCAAACCTATAGCCTAAATCAATTTATACCAGGGCTTGAATAAAACGGTACACTGCCCGATCTTTATGCTGGTATCCAGCGAAAGGTTGATGCCCCAGGCTTCTTTGGGTTGGTAAGTTTCCAGGAAGCTGCGCAGCGACCGGCTGACTGTGGGCCGTTTCAGGGAACGGGCTTTTACTTCGATGGGAAGCAGGCCCTGCCCGCTGTCGATGACAAAATCAGGAGCGTGATCTCCTTAGCGGATAAGTGGGCGCGGAGCTTTTCTAAAAGCGTTCTTTGGATTTCCAAACTCACTATGTTTTATGACAAGTTAAATAATAGTGAGGTTAAAAACAAAGAGGTTGTGAATAATAGTAAGGTTGAAGTTGAGGATATTTTAAATAACAGGGGGTAGGTTTTGGGTTTTGGGGCTTGTAGGCTGCCTTTGGGGGACGGGTTTTGGGGATTAGGCCCGTCCAGCCGGCCGGGTAAATTTTGGGTTTTGGAAGGGGGCCACAGCCCCAAGCCTCCCGCCTAAAACCTACAACCTACAACATACAACCTAACTCCCAGACAAGCCAAACCATGGAAATACCTGCACATCCTTCACTTCAAAGCCCTCATCGCCTCCGTACACCAGTTGCTTGCGGGCGGTTTGCCGGGCGATTTTTCCGGCCTTGTGCAGGTTGGCCAGCAGGCTGTCGCGATAAGTACGGCTGGCCTTTATCTCCGTAAGGATCAAGCCCGAGGGCGTTTCTTCCAGCAGGTCCACTTCCACCTGGTTGCTGTCTCTGTAGAAATACAAGCGGGCTTCTTTTCCTTCGTGCTGATCCCTTTTCACGCGTTCGGCAATCACCAGGTTTTCGAACAAGGCGCCAAACTGGTAATAATTGAAGACATCTTTTTCCGACTGCATGCCCAAAAGGTAGCAAAGCAGCCCGGTATCGTAGAAATACAGCTTGGGGCTTTTGATCAGCCGCTTGCCAAAATTTTTGAAGTAAGGGGGCAGGCGAAACACCAGGTAGCTCTGTTCCAGGATGGAAAACCAGCTTTGAATGGTAGGCGCGCTGACGCCTACCGCCTTGGCGATGGCGGAATAGTTCAGCAATTGCCCGGCGTAGGCGGCGCAAAGCTGCAAAAAGCGCCGGAACGTGTTGAGGTTGGCGGCGGAGACCAAACCGCTGACATCCCTTTCAACATAAGTCGAAACATAACTGGGGTAAAACAGCCGCGCCGGGACCCCCGTATCAAACTGGGCGGGATAGAACCCCCGGTAGACCGCTGTTTCATAATCCTTTGGGCGCAGGTTGGCCGCCGCCATTTCCCGGAAGTCTAAGGGAAAAAGCCGCGCTATGCCTGCCCGCCCCGCCAGCGACTGGCTTATGTTTTGCCGCAGCAAAAAGTTTTGTGACCCGGACAGGATATACCGCCCCGGCTGCCTGTCGTCATCAACGATGGTTTGCAGATAGGAAAACAATTCAGGCACTCTTTGCGCTTCATCGAAAATGACATTGTAGTCATAGTGCTTCAGAAAGCTCCTGGGGTCTTCTGTTGCCCTTAATTGCTGATCCGGATCTTCGAGGGAGACATACCGGTGATCGGGGTATAACGCTTTCAGCAAAGTCGTTTTCCCTGCCTGCCGCGGCCCGGTAAGGCTGAGGATGGGGAAATACCGGCCTAATTCCTGCAGGTGTCGGGCGAGGTGGCGTGGAATAATCACTTATGTAAATTTAAAGTGGCGTTTTAAAATTACATAAAATCATGGCCTTTGTCAAGGCCTTTTGGGTTTTACTCCGTTAGAAACCGGGCGAGCCAGCACCTAAACCCTATAACCTACCCTGCTCTCCCCAAACCAGGTCATGCCAGGGGCGAAAGCGCACCCGGGTATCGCCGGCTGAAACCTCATGGCGAAAGCTGAGGTTGACCACCCAGGCTTCTTCGGGCGTATATGCGTTGATGAAACTGCGCATACTTCGGCTGATGGTTGGTTTTTTGAGCGTTTGGCATTTGGCCTCCACCGGCAGGGGCCGCAGCCCTTTTTCCACGATGAAGTCAACCTCAGCTTTATCTTTAGTGCGCCAGTATTTTACGGGATTAACCACGGTTGCGTGCCGGTTGTGCAGCAGGTGGAAGACGAAGTTTTCAAAGACAGCGCCCATTTCCGGCAAATGCCGGAACGTGCCGGCCCGGCGCAGGCTATGGTTGCGCATTCCCAGGTCGACAAAATAGTACTCAGGGGCTTTGACCAGTTCCTTCATGGGGTTTCGGAAAAAAGGGGTCACGGGGCGCAAGACAAAGGTCTTCTCCGCATACCAGAGGTACTTTTTCAGCGTTTGCTGAGCCAATGCAGTTTCGGAAGCTAAGCCGGAATAGTTGGTCACTGTGCCGATGCGCCCGGCAACCAGGCGCAGCATCAGGGAAAAAGCCTGGCTTTTTTCCAGCTGCAGCAAAATCCGGATGTCCCGGTCCAGGTAACTGCCGAGGATTTCTTCCAACACCGCTGTCTTTTCGTCGTAATTATCCTCCAGAATAACGCGTGGATAACCGCCGAAATTGAGATATTCCAGAAGCAGTTGCTCCAGTTCGGCAGGGGCCAGCCGCACCCAGTCTCCAAGGCGTTCCTCATATTGATACCCCGTGCGGTAGGCTATGAACTCTTCAATATCCACCGGCCCCAATTCGAAAATGCGCTTGCGGCCAACCAAAGACTCCTTGATCTTTTCTTTCAGCTCAAGGCTGCCCGAACCGGAAACTATAAACTTATAGGGCAGCCGGCTATCATATAACCCCTTCAGGAACAAGCCGGCATTCTCTTTGCGCTGTATCTCGTCGATAAAAACATAAGCGCGCTGCTCCCCGACAGCAGCCCGGATGCGGCGGATCAACTTTTCCTGGCTTTCGAAAAATTCCGCGTCTTTTTCGATGTCGAGGTTGAAGAAAAGGGTAAGCTTGCCTTCGCCGGCCAGTTGCTCCCGCAGCAAATGAAGAAGCGTCGTCTTGCCGCTTTGGCGCGGCCCGGTCAACAGCGTTATTTCAGGCTGCGGCAGGTGTTTCTGCAGGAGGGGAAGGAGATTACGTTTGATAAGCATTTAACCCGAGTATTTATAAAGGAAAGTTACGAAATAATCGGGTTAAATGCAAGCGTTATTTGAACACGCCTCCATCCTCTTTATCACGTATCTCGTAAAGATGATGGAGGTTCTTATTTTTTAATGAATTGCCATGTTTTTTTCGCTTACTCATTTACTCCATCCTTCCTTGTTACCATAAGTTTCGTAATTAAAAAGCGGGATATACACCATTTTTTCTCCTGTCTTTATTTGGTAAGCTTCTTGTGGAAGGTAAAGGAGCGCTTCGAAAGTAACATCCGTTGGCATATCGGCTGGATTATCCAGCACCTGCTGGTAAAAGCCCTGGCCATTGGCAACAACCGCACAGCGTGCATAGAGGAAATCGTCGACAGATAGGTAGTCATCCTCTTCCAAAAACACCTGAGCATGTGCCCGCGTATCCAGGTTCCAGAGCATTTCTGATAACCAGTCTGCAAACTGGTAGATATTTCGGATGGGAAGGCAGCTCAGGGCATCTAACAATGGGGCTACTACCAGGTTGTCGCCGGCGTCTTCCTTGCTCCAGTCCAGGCGGCTGATCAAAGCCCAGCAATCGTCAGGGGAGAGAAGGGCTAAGTCTTCAGTACCAGGTTGTACCTGAATTTCTAACTCAGCGTTTCCAAAACGCTCCTGAATAGCTTTGATCGCTTTTTCATTCAAGTCTTTCGCGTTTATGGTGATGGTAGTTCCCATAAGTCATTTTTATGCTTATTTTATCCCGTTGATGGTGTAGATTAAGATGTTCTTGCTTTTTTTCAGTACCTTAATTTCTCCGAACGCTTTGACTGCTTCAGTAAATTCAATTTCTTCGATTTCAGATTGCCCGAAAAGATCGATATCGACAGACTGCCGGTGCCCAATTTGGAGAGCCAGCGCCGTGCCTCCTACCAAGTAGAAGTTTTTGAACAAATCTACCTCCATCAACGCCTTTATCAGTCCCAAAAGCTCTGGTTCGACTGCCTGAGTCTGTAACATCTGAAATCCTGAGGTTCGAGGTTAAAAATAAGGCAAAGAAAAGACAACGTTACGTCGTCCAATGAACGCAAATGCACTACTTTCTCCGCTAAATAATCAGTACCATACACTGTTTTAATGGTTTCCCAGTCCTGCCATAGGCCGTACTCCAGCACCCTTTCAATAATAAATAAGTCGTCTTTTTGCCAATTTATCTTTGTTTTATCCACATCCCAGAAGAGGTGAGGGGACAGGCTCTCCAGGTTTTGCGTTTCTCCTATTTGCGATCTGTACATAAAAATAATTTTGCATGTGAGGTTAAGAACATTTCAGCGATTCCACAAGTTCCTGGTGTAGCCGGGAACAAGGAGTGGAGTACTGTTTTTAACAACCCACCCCGATACGTTTTGTGGCGCATGGGGGCTAGGTTTTGGTTTTTAGGAGCTCTGTAGAGCCTGCCATCTGCAGCAAAAACCTAAAACCTACGACCTACACCCTAAAACCTAAAACCTAAAATCTAAAACCTACAGCCTACAGCCTAAGACCTAAAACCTTCACACCGCCAGCGCCTCCACATATCCCTCGCTCACCCGCTCGGTGTTTTCACACATCAAGTAACTTTTTAAGCTCGTCCAACCGAATTATTTCCACTTTTGGGAAGGGAATGTCCCTTAGAACATTGAAGTGTTTATCATGTGTCACCACATAATCAGCCTGTCCGGCTACGGCGCAATCAACAAATTTATTGTCATCCGGATCTTCTTGTATCAGTTCCCAACGGTAATAAGGGGTAATGAGTTCGACGTTCGAGAATTCCAGGAGAAATTCCAACCGTTCATTTGACAAGCTATCTCCGTATTTCTGAATACACTTTTCAAGATACTCCGTCAAAATTTCGTTGCTAACCAGAAGTGTATAACGCTGCAAAATGATGCTTTCAAAAACCCACCAATACTTGTGGTGAGGGAGTATGGAAACTAAAAATACTGATTATAACGGATTGC
>CAZAXA010000364.1:0-6545 GCA_964488965.1 uncultured Phaeodactylibacter sp.
TAAGGAACTGTTGGATTGAAAACGTAAGGGCTGATAATTTCCTGCCATTTTGGCAACAATTTACGATCAACGGAATTACTTCCCTCATGGTTTTCAGCAGCGCCCTCTTCGTTTTTTATTTCCTGCCGGCCTTCCTGCTGGCCTACCTGGCCACGCCGCCTCCCTACCGCAACCGGGCCGCCCTGGCGGGCAGCCTGGCCTTTTACGCCTGGGGCGCCCCTCTTTTTATTTTCGTGCTGATCGCCTCCACTCTCGCCGACTTTTACATTGCCCGGCGAATGAGCCGGCTGTATGATGCCGGGCAGCGGAAGCAATGGCTATGGCTTTCCATCCTCCTCAACCTCGGGCTGCTGGCTTACTTTAAGTACGCCAACTTCTTTGCCGAAAATTTCAACTCATTGTTGTCCGCCCTCGGCGCCCATCCGGTTCCGTGGATGGAAGTAGCGCTGCCGGTAGGCATCTCTTTTTTCACCTTTCAGAAGCTGAGCTATGTGGCGGATGTTTACCAGCGGCGGATGCCCCCTCTGGAAAAGCCCGGGGGCCTGCTGCTCTATATCGCCCTCTTTCCGCAGCTGATCGCCGGCCCCATTGTGCGGTTTCATGAAATAGCCTCGCAGCTTAAAGAACGCGCTGAAAATATGCTGGCGGCGCTCATCAGTTTTGTGCCGGCGGCGGGAAAACTCTCTTACAAACTGGATGATATCTACCATAACCAAATGGATGCCTTCCTGCTGGCCAGAGGAGCCTGCACCCTGTTGCTGTTGTTGATCTGTTTTTCGGAAGTGGCTGTGAGTGGCTTTCATCCGTTCATCTACTTCCGGTTCTGAAAAAAATCTTTCTTTGGCCATTTTTGTGGGCCGGTTTTCAGGCGGCTTAATACCACAAAAATGGCCAAAGAACCAAAAAAATAAATATGTTGCTGTTAAAGCGAATCTGCTGGATATGTGGCCTGTTGTTGCTCTGCGCGCCCTTGCTGCTGCAAATCTCCGGCCTTTCCCTGGGGCGGCCGCTCAAAGGGTGGCAACCGCCGCCGCAGCAGGAAGAGCTGAGGTGGAAAAGCTGGGCAGAAGGCCGCTGGCAGGATAATGCCGGGGAGCAGGCCCGCTACTGGCTGCGGGCCCGGCCATTTCTTGTCCGCCTCAACAACCAGTTGAAGTACCCGCTGTTCGGGCAACTCAATTCGCAGCAGGCCGTCAGAGGCAAGAACGGCTACTTCTACGAGGAGCCTTACATCCGTTCTTACCTGGGGCTGGACTTCCAGGGCGAAGAGAGCATCGCCGGGAACGTGGCCATGCTGCAAACGATATCCGACAGCCTGAAGGCCAATGGCAGCCGGCTGCTCTTCGTATTGTCTTCCGGCAAAGGCTCTTTCCTGCCTGAAAACTTTCCCCCGCCCTACGACACCATGCCCAGACGCACGAGTAACTACGAAACCTACCGGAAATACCTGCTGCAATCCTCCATTCCCACCCTCGACCTCAACCAGTATCTCCTGGATATGAAGGATACGGCTTCCCACAAGCTTTACACCAAAGGCAATACCCACTGGAGCGCCTATGCCCTTTATGCCGTCACCGATACGTTGCTGCGTGCCATGGAACAATTGCTGGGGAAGAATCTGCCCGATTATCACTACGGCCCGATAGTGAAGGAAAGAAAGGCCCGCGGGTTGGACGACGGCATCTTCCAGTCCCTCAACCTCCTGTGGACAAAACTGGAAGACGACTACGCCTACCGGGAGATTATCCTGGAACCACAGCAGCCCCCCGATGTGTACCGCCCCAAAGTGTGGGCCATTGGCGACAGCTTCTATGGCGCCCTGATGGAGGCCGGCATACCCCGCCGGTTCTTTGACCCCGGTTCTTTATTCCTGTATTACTTTAAGGAAGTGCAAACTCTGGATGGGCAAACTTACCCACTCAAAGCAGTGGAAAAACAACGCCCGGAAATAGAAAAACAGGACCTGATCCTTATCTTCATCACCGAGTCCAATATCGGCGCCTGCTGCTGGGGAATGACAGGGGCGTTCTACCGGATGTATCACAATAAGGAGCGAAGGAGTGATTGATTTGAAGGAATGAATACCGGCAGCCATTTCAATCACTCAATCACTCATTCATTCAACATGTACAAAGTCTACGGCATACGGCACCACGGCCCCGGCTCCACGCGCAGCCTGTTGCGCGCTTTGGAGGCGGATCCTCCCGATTGCCTGCTCATCGAAGCCCCGGCTGATGCAGAGCAGGCGCTGGAGTATGCCCGGCATCCGGGGCTCATTCCGCCGGTCGCCATACTGCTTTATGACGATAAAGACCTCAGCAAGGCCTCCTATCTGCCCTTTGCCGGATTTTCCCCTGAGTGGCAGGCCATACAGTACGGGCTGGGGCGGGGCATACCGGTTCATTTTATGGACCTGCCGATGGGGATGCAGTTTCAACTGGAAGAAGAAAATAAGGGACAGCTGGAAATCCCCCTCCCTTCCGCCGAGAACGAAGCGCCCCTTGTCCGGGACCCCATGGGGTATATCGCCGGGTTGGCCGGCTTTTCCGATAGCGAGCGCTGGTGGGAGGCCACCTTCGAACAGCCCGACAACCCTTCCGATATCTTCCCGGCCATCATTGAGCTCAACCTCGCCCTGCGGGAGGAAGCAGGACGGCAGGAAACGCCCCTCAACCAGTTGCGGGAGGCTTTCATGAGGAGAAGGCTGCGCAAAGCGCTGGCTGACGGCTGCAAGAAGGTGGCGGTAGTCTGCGGCGCCTGGCACGCGCCCGCCCTGGAGCGCCTGGCGCGTTTCAGCCCCAAAGGGGATAATACCCTCCTCAAAGGGCTGCGGAAGAAGAAGGCGGCGGCCACCTGGATACCCTGGAGTTACCAGCGTCTTGCCTTTCAAAGCGGCTACCAGGCGGGGATGGTCTCCCCGGCCTGGTACGATCTGCTCTTCAGCCGGCGGGAGGAAGCCGTACAGTGGTGGATGGCCCGGGTTGCCGGGCTGCTGCGCCGGGAGGGCTTCAACGCCTCCGCCGCCAACGCCACCGAGGCCGTCCGCCTTGCTCATACGCTGGCCGCCCTGAGGCGGCAGCCCATTGCGGGGATCGACGAAATGAAAGAGGCGGCGCTGGCCGTTTTTTGCCAGGGTAATGAGGAACCCCTTCAGTTGATCGAAAAGCAGCTCATCATCGGCACGGCCATCGGCGAAGTGCCGGCCGATATCCCACAGGTGCCCCTGCAAAAGGACCTGGAAAGCCGCATCCGGGCTTTGCGGCTGACGAAACTGTTCAATTCTCCTTATCCGGAAACCAAAGAACTGGACCTGCGGAAGGCCAACCACCTGGAAACCAGCCGCCTGCTGCACCAGATCAACATCCTGGAGATTCCCTGGGGAACCCGGCTGGAGGCTTCCGAAAACCGCCTCGGCAGTTTTCACGAACACTGGCGCCTGGAATGGCAGCCCGAATTCGCCATCAAAGTTATCGAGGCGGGCATGTGGGGCAATACCATTTACGATGCCGCCAGCTTCTACATCCGGAAACGCGCCGCCGAAACGGAGCAGCTCTCCGCTCTGGTACAGCTTGCCCGGGAGGCCCTGCTCGCCGGCATCGCCGCTGCTTTCAACCCTCTGGTAGCGCGGATCGAAGATGCAGCCTCGCTGGCACGGGACGTCTTTTACCTGATGGAAGCCCTGCCGGTGCTGGCCGATATCGCCCGCTACGGCGATACCCGGCAGACCGACGTGGAGGCTGTCAGGGCCCTCATCCGGCACATGGCGCCCCGCATCGGCATCGGCCTGCCCGGCGCCCTCCTGCACATCGAGGAAGAACCTGCCCGGGAGTGGATGCAGCTGGCCATCCGGAACAACCGGGCCCTCAACCTGCTCCATAAAGAAGTGGGCCAGCAACCCTGGCTCCATGCCCTGAAGAAGGCCGCAGAGGCCGATGCCACCCACCCGCTCCTCCGCGGCCTTTTTACCCGCATGCTCTTCGACAAGGATATATACCCGGCAGAGAAGACGGCCACCCTCATGCAATATGCGCTCTCCTCCGCCGGCGAGGCGCATTCCGGCGCCCTCTGGATGGAAGGTTTCCTGTACGGCAGCGGCCTGCTCCTGCTCCACATTCCACAACTGTGGAGCATCCTCGACGAATGGGTCGGAAATATGCCCGAGGGGCATTTCACCGAAGTACTGCCTTTGCTGCGGCGGGCTTTTTCTGACTTCTCCCTCCCGGAACGGGAAAAAATGCTGAGCCTGGCCCAAAGTGGGGCCCTGAAAACCCGGGAAGACGGCCATGGCCTCACGCCTCCTTTTGACCAGGATCGCGCCCGGCAGGTGCTGCCGACGGTGAAGCTGCTGCTGGGCCTGGAGTGATCCGGAAAGAATTAAAGGGAATTTAACGTGAGTTTAATGTTCAGTTAAGCTGAGAGGGGGACATTTGTACCGTGCTCAGAAAAGAAGTATCAAAGTTAAATGTTGATTTCTTGCTGTCATCTTCTCTTATGATGCTAATCTTTCCTGCAATCTAAAGTCGCTTTCGTAGCCAGGGTTGTGTTGCCCAACATGACGCTGGCTTATTTTTTGACTTAAACGCTTATCCTATACTGTAGCCCTATAAATGTTTCTTTGCCGGCTATGCTCATAAGGCATAGCCTTTTTTTTACCTCCTACAGCATATCCAAAGGAGGGGGATGAGCGGTCACTCTTCCTCCTGCACATCCTGTTCCGTGTTTTCTTCCAGCCAGAAGTTGTTGTATCCCAGGCCGGCGGTGATGCTGATCTTTTGCATGTTGAGCAGTTCCAGCAGGGCCAGGAAGGTGACGATGGCGTGGATGCGGTTTTTGCATTCCGCGAAGATATCCTGGAAGCTGGCGCGGCGCCCATGTTGTACTCTGGAGAAAATATGGGCCTGCTGGTCCTCGACCGTATAGCTGAACTGCACGATCTGGTGGACGGATCCGGGATGGGCGGCCTCGAAGCGCTCCATCACCCGCTCGAAGGCCCGCAGCAACTTGAAGAGGGTGACCGACTCCATCTCGGAATCTACCAGGGCCTTGGCGGC
Source organism: uncultured Phaeodactylibacter sp. (assembly GCA_964488965.1). Taxonomy (GTDB): domain Bacteria; phylum Bacteroidota; class Bacteroidia; order Chitinophagales; family Saprospiraceae; genus JACJXW01. Next base: position 5,052 of record CAZAXA010000364.1, read on the forward strand.
TATGCGCTGCAGTTCGGCCGTTACGTTGCCGCGCCGGCTCTGCATGCCCCGCTGTTCTTCCATCTCGCGCATTTCCTCCAGCACACTTTTGAAGCGCTTGTACTCCAGCAGGCGCTGCACCAGTTCCTCCCGGGGGTCGATCTCGTTGCCTTCCTCATCCACCGGCTTGCGGGGCAGGAGCATCCTGGCCTTAATGCGGCAGAGCGTGGCCGCCACCAGGATGAACTCGCTGGCCAGGTCGATGTTCATCTGCTCCATCTGCCGGATATAGGCCAGGAAATCATCGGTGATCCTGGCAATGGGGATATCGTTGATATCCAGCTCGTCCCGTTCGATGAAGAAGAGCAGCAGGTCGAAAGGCCCCTCGAACTGAGGGAGTTTTATGGTGTAGGAGTTATCCATACGGTTACAGGTCCAGCCTGAATTGAGGTTCCTTAAGGCTGTAATATTTCTTTGCACTTTCCCCTTCCATAAACTACTTTTTACAAAAGTACTTATTAAAACCTAATTTTGCTCAATGGCAACCAAAGGCAAACTTTATCTCATTCCTGCTCCATTGGGGGAAAATGCAACACATACCCTTCCCCAGTACGTCATCGATATTCTCCACCGGCTGGACGTCTTCATCGCCGAGCGCGCCAAAACTGCCCGGCATTTCATAAAAGAAACCAATCCGGTGAAACCCTTCAGCGAGCTCACCTTCTACGAGATCAGCAAGCACACCCCGCCGGAAGAACGCGCCCGCTTCCTGGAAGATGCCGAAAAAGGCAAGGATATCGGCCTGCTCTCCGAGGCCGGCTGCCCTGCCGTGGCCGACCCCGGCGCTTTTGTGGTGCAAACCGCCCATCAGCGGGGTATCGAGGTGGCGCCCCTCGTCGGCCCTTCCTCCATCCTGCTCGGCCTGATGGCCTCCGGCCTCAACGGGCAGAACTTCTGCTTCCACGGTTACCTTCCGCCCCGCCGCCCCGAACTGGACAAGGAGTTGAAATTCCTGGAACAACGCGTTTTCAAACACAACCAGACGCAAATCTTCATAGAAACGCCCTACCGCAATATGGCCATCATAGAAACGGCCATCAATGTCCTCTCGCCGGACATGCTTCTCTGCATTGCCGCCGACCTTACCCTGCCCACGGAGTATATCCGCACCCTGGCCGTCCGGGACTGGCGCAGGGAGAAAATTCCCGATTTGCACAAGCATCCCGCCATTTTTTTGATCGGCAAATAACTCTATCTAAGCCTGAAAACTTAGTTTTAAAACCAAACTAAGCAAACTATTTTCGGATAACCGGCGTTATTTCTGGCAAATGAACGAATAATAAACGGGGGCATCCCTTTTCAACTTATAAAAATTCTAAATTATGACCACGCTCGCGATTGCCGAAAAGCAGCTTCAGGACAAGGGCTATCTGGACATCGATGTGGATCCCACCCTGGACCTGTTTGAAGAAATTGAAAGGCTCAAAAAGGAAAAGAACGCCATTATCCTGGCGC
>CAZAXA010000365.1:0-6543 GCA_964488965.1 uncultured Phaeodactylibacter sp.
AGAACCCAAAATCTGGATTTTTCGCTTCAAAAGCACCACCTCCAAACATGCTCTGAGGCCAACATAAATGTTCCCAGGTTATGCCCTTTCGCCGCTGCCTTGCCCTTTTACCGGCCCTTGCCCTGTGGGCCTGCCGGCCCGCTCCCGGCCCTGCCCCGGAGCGGGCTGCGCAGCGGCAGGATATTCTCAACATCAATGAAAGGCCGGAGGAGCAGAGCATCTACGTGGTGGAATGGGGCGGCGTCCGCATTCCGCTGCTAAAATACGCCAACCCGGAAGTCTATAGCGGAACGGTAGAGATAGAGATCGGCCGGTTCAGGGAGATCGTGGGAGAGGAGGTGCGCCTGCTCAAGCGGGGCCATGAGCAGGAGATCGAGCTGGTCAGCCTGCACCGGGAGCCCCTCAGCCGGTTCGGCCCTTTCTATAATTCCTATCCGCCCTTCGAGCAGGGGCGCCTGCAGGATTCGCTGGCGGCCGCCTTCCGGGAGGGCATCCGGCAGGGCGATGTGGTGGCGCTGCGGTTGTTTTCAAAAACGGACAGCGCTATCGTGCAATCGGCCAACATCAAGATCGCCGACCCCTTTGAGGAATACGAACCGGCGGTACAGGCGCCGCAGCCGCGTTACGACGGCGAGCTGTTCGGCTTCCAGCTGATCCAGGAGCCGGGGCGGCGGCCACTGCTGCGCGTCGACACCACTTCGGAGGCTACCCGCCACATCTACGAACTGTATCGCGGCAACCGCTTGTATAAGGTCGTCCACATTCCCGGTTTCCAGACCCGGCATCGCCTGCTGACGGGCCGCGACCAGTTGTTTCCCACCAGGGCCATCCGCCACAGCGAGCTGCTGGGCTGCAGCCACGACTGGCGGAGCCTGCCGGAATACACGGCATTTGATGGCGCCGGCGCCAGCCTGGAATGGGGCGCCCTGTCTGCCAGCCCGTCCAGTGAGAATACCACGGTACAGGTGTTCAGAGACAATATCGGGCAGCCGCTGGCGCTCCGGGTGGGGGAGCGGGCCCTGCCGCTGCGCGGCTTCCACCTGTTTATCGGCGCCCAAAACCGCCTGCCGGAGCTGTATGTAGCCGATAGCCTTGGCACTCCCGCTCTGTTGCGCGCCCTCTTTCAGGTGCAGCCTGCCAGCACCGTCTATTTTGATAAGATCATCGTCGAAGGCAGCGGAGGGCAACTGATGCTCTTTCCGGTGGCCTTCGCTTTCAATATTGGCTTCAGGTAACATACCGCTATGCAGGGAGAAAACCAACGCCAGGCGCTCAGGAAACCGGCATTGCCAGGGCCTAATAAACGGCAGGCGGAAGCTATTGCCCATACGGAAGGGCCCCTGCTCATCATTGCCGGGCCGGGCTCCGGCAAGACCTTTACGCTCGTGGAAAGGGCGGTAAAACTGCTCCAGCGGGGAGTAGAACCTCAGTCCATGCTACTCGCCACCTTTACGGAAAAGGCCGCAGGCGAGCTAACCACCCGCATTTCCAGCCGATGTCTGGAACTGGGCCTCAGGGCCAACCTCAATGAGCTATACGTGGGCACCCTGCACTCCATCTTCCTGCGGATACTGGAAGAACACCGGGAATTCACCCGGCTGAAGCGCAGCTACCGGGTGCTGGACCAGTTCGACCAGCAGTTCCTGGTTTACAGGAAGATCAAGCGGTTCCTGGAAATTGATGCAGAGCATATTCTGCTCAACCCCAGGCATTCCCGCTGGCGCCAGGCAAAGGCGATCATCGAGCACGTCAATAAGGTGGGGGAGGAATACCTGGATGTAGCATTGCTAAAGGCCGCTGCTGAAGCAGAAGTTCAGTTGCTGGCGCATTTCTTTGAAGCTTATGACCAACTCCTGGCTGATGAAAATGCTATTGATTTCTCCTTCATCCAGGTGGAGACATTGCGGCTTTTGGAAGGGCAGCCTGCGGTATTGCAAAAACTGCAAGAGCAACTCCAATACCTGATGGCCGATGAGTACCAGGATACGAATACCATCCAGGAGAAGATCCTGCTCCAACTGGCGGGAAAACACCATAATCTTTGTGTGGTGGGCGACGACGACCAGGGGCTCTATCGCTTCCGGGGAGCAACGATCCGGAATATCCTGGAGTTTCCTCAGCATTTTCCTAAAGGAGCGTGCCGGCAGGTTACCTTGGATACCAATTACCGTTCTCATCCGGGTATCATTCAATATTACAACCGCTGGATGGAGCGCTGCAACTGGGAAGAAGGCGGGCGCAGCTTTCGCTTCGGTAAAACGATCAGGCCCAGGGAGGGGGATTTCCCGGAAATGCCTGCCGTTTTCAAGGTAAGCGCTGAAGGGACTGCGGAAAATTATCACGACGAGGTGTACCGCTTCATCCGGATGCTGCAGGACAAGGGAACCGTCGCCGACCTCAACCAACTGGCCTTCCTCTTTAAATCGGTAAAGAACTCCAAAGTCATCGCCCTGGCCAATTACCTGGAGGGAAGAGGCGTCCCCGTCTTTTCTCCCCGCTCTGCTCTGTTCTTCGAGCGGGAGGAAATACAACTGATGCTGGGCGCCATCATTTTCATCTTTCCGGACCTGTTCCAGCGCCTGAAATGGGACGACGGCGCCTTCCTGCCGATCTGGGACTATTATGAAGCCTGCAAGGCCCGTCTCGCCGAAGCCCTGCGCGCCGATCCGGAAACCCACCGGGGCCTTCTGCAATGGTGCCAAAGCAAGGCGAAGGCCCACCTGACTCTGACGGGCAAGACGGCTTACACTTTCACGGCCCTGCTCTACCAGTTGCTGGAATACCCGCTCTTTGCCCGCTACCTTCACAACGACCTGAAGGGCAACGTCTCGGGCCAGCGGGCGGCGTACAATATCGCCATGCTGACCAGGCTCTTCCACAAGTTCGAATACCTGGATAATGTCACCGTCATCGCGGCAAGCAACCTGGACGGTTACCTGACGTCGCTCTTCAACCACTTCCTGCGCTTCATCTATGACGGGGGCCTGGAGGAATACGAGGATTTCGAAGAGTACGCCCCCTCGGGTTGTGTGTCCTTTATGACCATCCACCAGTCCAAAGGGCTGGAATTTCCGGTAGTCTTTGTGGATTCGCTGTATGCTGTCCCGCAGAAGCAGCATACACCGCTGGATGAAATCCTCCAGTCGAAATATTATCACAAGCCTCCCTTCGAGCCGCTGGATGCCACCAAACATTTCGATTTCTGGCGCCTGTATTATACGGCCTTCTCCCGTGCGCAGGACTTGCTGATATTGACGACTCCCGAAAACTTCGAGGGCCGGCATCGCAGCCCTTCCAAATACTTCCTCCCGGTTTACGAAAACCTGCCGTACTGGGATGAGACAGGCATTGACTTTGGAGTGCTTAAACTGCACACCATCAGGCCGGCACACATCAAACACGAGTATTCCTTTACCTCTCATATTCTGCTGTACGAGAACTGCCCGCTGCAGTATAAGTTCTACAAAGAGTTGGAATTTGCGGAAGTGCGGACGGGGGGCGTTATCGGCGGTACCCTTCTGCACCATACCATCGAGGATATTCATAAAGCGGTGCTGAAAGGGGAGGAGCATACGGTGACTGATGAAAATATCGAGAGCTGGTTCAATAATAATTATTTTCTGCTGGTCAAACAGCTCCGGTCATACCTGAATGAGGCGCAGCGGCGGTCCATCCTGGCGCAGGTGATCCGTTATAAGAACAGGATGCAGGGACAGTGGCACATCATCAGGGAAGCCGAAGTAGAGGTGTCCCTGGCCAAGGAAGATTATATCCTCAAAGGGACGATAGACCTCATACAGGGAGAGGGCGAAACCGTGGAACTGATCGACTTCAAATCCGGAAACAAGCCGGACGTGAACGACCCGGACCCGCATACGCGCAGGGCCTTAAACGGCTACCGGCGGCAACTGGAGATTTACGCCCACCTGGTGGAAGAACGCACCGGGCTGGCCGTCAGCAGGATGCACCTCTATTACCCGAAAGAGGATACCGGCAGCCCTTACATCACTTTTTCCAAAGACCATTCCCGGATAGAAGAAACCGTGCGGAGTTTTGACGAGGTAGTCAGCCGGATCGAACGGAAGGATTTCAGCCTCGCCGGCATACATAAGTCGGAGAAGCTGTGCGGGGATTGTGACATGCGGTATTATTGTAATCCGAGAACCTATTAAATGGGTGGACAAATTTAATTTAACTGAGGGGCGGGCATAAAGGCTAAAAGGCGCCTAAAGGTAGAACGCGGATGACGCGGATGACGCGGATATCTGCGGATACAGCGAACAGCGAACAGCGAACAGCAGTTGGGGCCTACATACATCCCGGCCCTCCGGGTACGGGACAAGTTATCGAACTTGGGTTAAGGTTTCAAAATAAACGACAATCATTATATCTTTGAACCGGCCCGGGACGTGGACAAATCCGGCGCCTTCGGCTACATGATCCACACCCTGGGCCTGAATGATAAACCGTTGAAGATTATTCGTTGAACTAAAAAAAGCCCGCCTCAAGTCGGAGCGCAATAGAACACGAGCGAAGCGACTGATGAGATGAAATGGAATAAATTGCAGCCCGACAACCCGGCGTACCGTCTCGGGCGCCAGTTTCCCATTGGCGCACGAGTTATCAAACAAAGAAAACTTGATCTATGCCACAAACTTCCCTCAACCTCCAACAAGACCTCCCCTCCGTCGAACAATACACCTTCGAGCCCATCAAAGGCTACCCCATGCTGCACTGGAAGGGCAAACGCCCCTTCACCGGCACGCAGTACTACCCCGCCCAGCTTAAAGAGGTGCACGGCGCCGAAACCAACGGCTGGATCAATAAGATCTTCTGGGGCGATAACCTGCAGGTGATGAGCCACCTGCTGAAAGAATTCCGGGGGCAGGTGGATCTGGTGTATATCGACCCGCCGTTTGATAGTAAGGCGGATTATAAGAAAAAAGTGAGTTTGAAAGGGAAATCATTGACCAATGACCATAACGCATTTGAAGAAAAGCAATATTCAGACATTTGGACAAACGACGATTACCTTCAATACATGTATGAAAGGTTGATAATCATCAGAGAGCTAATGTCAGATACCGCAGCGTTGTATCTTCATTGTGACATAAATAAAGGCCATTATCTCAGATGTCTTTTGGATGAAGTATTTGGAAGCGATAACTGTAGAAATGAAATTGTTTGGCAAAGGAATTATGCGAGGAGTGATAGCAATACATATAATCATATACACGATTCGATTTTCTTTTATACAAAAGGTAATGAGTTCACATGGAATAAACAGTTTACAGCCTATGAACAAGAATATATGGATCGATTCTACAGGTATATTGATGATGAAACGGGAAGGAGATATGCTTCTGATAATCTAACCGCGGCAGGGTTAAGAAACGGTTCTTCAGGAAAGCCTTGGCGTGGTTTTGATCCAGGAAAAAATGGCAATCATTGGAAATATGCTGTAGAAAAATTGGATGAGTTAGATAAAGAAGGAAAAATTCATTGGCCTGATTCAGGAGGGATGCCAAGGTATAAGAGATACCTTGATGAAATGTCTGGAAGGCCACTTCAATCGATTTGGACCGACATCAGTTTTGTTAGTGGATGGTCAAGCGAAAAGACTAATTACCCTACCCAAAAACCCGAAGCCCTCCTCGAACGCATCATCCTTGCCTCCTCCAACCCCGGCGACCTCATTTTCGACTGCTTCATGGGCTCCGGCACCACCCAGGCGGTGGCCATGAAGCTGGGCCGCCGTTTCATCGGCGCCGACATCAACCTGGGCGCCATACAGGCCACCACCAGGCGGCTGATCGGCGTGGCAAAAGAAATTGAGGCGCAGCAAAAGGAGAAAGCCGGGCAGTTGGACCTGAAGACCGACGACGAATCAATCGATCAACCCATCAACCAATACTACACCGGTTTCGAAGTCTACAACGTCAACCACTACGACGTCTTCCGCAACCCGGTGGAGGCCAAAGACATCCTGATGAAGGCGCTGGAGATACAGCCCCTGCCCGCCGGCAGCATCTACGACGGCGAGAAGGACGGCAGGATGGTCAGGATCATGCCCATCAACCGCATCGCCACCCGCGCCGACCTCAACCCGCTGATCACCGGTTTCGACTACAAGGCATTTGACAAGCTCCACCAGCAGGCGCCCGGCAAGCCGGTGGAGCACCTGCTGCTCGTCTGCATGGGCCACGAGCCGGACCTGGCCGCCACCCTGCAGAAGGAAGTACCCTACAAGCTCGACATCGAGGTGGTGGACATCCTGCGCGGCCAGAGCCGCCTGGAGTTCAAGCGCGACAGCGAGGCGGAGGTGGCCGTGGAGGATGGGGAACTGATCATCCGTCAGTTCTACCCCATGAACCTCCTGCAGAAGCTCTCCCTGATCAAGGAAAATGTGGGCGACTGGCGCGAGCTCACCGAGTCGGTGATGATCGACTGGAACTACGACGGGGCGGTCTTCGAGCCCGCCGTGGTGGACGTGCCGGAGAAGGAGGAACTGGTGGCGGGGCGGTATAAGGTTCCGAAGGGAGC
>CAZAXA010000366.1:0-6539 GCA_964488965.1 uncultured Phaeodactylibacter sp.
TCAACCACTGTGTGATCACACTGGACCGCCTGCATGCGGAGTATCTGGAGGACCGGTATAGGTGCAGCCCCTTGTTGCGGAGGATGGCGAGGGAGGGGCGGCGGTTTTATTAACCGAAAAACAGGAAAATGTAGAATTTAATATGTAAAAGTGGCTTCCAGGGCGCCAAAAGCTCCTTAAACCCCTTATGAGGCCGTCGGTGTGCTCGATGGATCTGATTTTTCCTGGTATGGCTAGGCACATGGTATTATGGTTAGACGGTTGCTTTCCCGATCTCCTTTTCCGACCTGTGTTTGAACAGCTCTACATGGCACACGAGGCAGGCGTCGAAAGAGCGGGCGACCAGGCCCACTTCTATAGGGTTGCCCGGGTCTTTGATTTCTGTGTTTATCAGCGCGCCGGCCATTGGGGAGGTTTTGCCCGCCGCTTCCCCCGATTGCAGGTTGAGCATGGTAGGCTGAAGGATAGCGTAATCCCTGATCTTTCCGCCTTCAAGCTTTACATAATGAGCGAGGGCGCCGCGGGGCGCTTCGGTGAGGCCCATGCCCCAGCCGTCTTTTTCTTTAACATCCATCCGGCAGGGCGCGCCAGGTTCCAGTTGGGACAACCAGGCCCGCATCCTATTTACCAGCACACAGGCTTCGTGCATGCGGGCCCACACGCGGGTAAAAACGGACGCCTTTTTCTGTTCATATACGCTTGAAAACAAGTGGGGCCGTTTTCCATTCTGCTGCTGCGCATCTTTGTCCAGTATGAGCATGCGGGCTATGGGCCCGACTTCAACGGCCTCTTCCCTGTATCCCAGGCGGTGTGCTTCCCTGTTCTTTTTCAGGCTTTCCGCCAGCCACTCGTGGCCAAAGGGCAGCAGCTCTTTGCCATCGAAATAAGCTCCGGGAAACTGCACCGTTTTCAAATAGTTCTCCGGTGTAACTACAAAGTATCCATTTTTGTTGTAAAAAGCGCCGTAAGAAAGCAATTGAGGCGACACTTTGCCCAATACATCCAGGCCGTATTCCAGGGCAACGCGAATGAAAAGGCCAAAATCACTGTTGAAATGTTCTTCCTTTTCATGGAGCCACGCCATCAGGCCGTCCCAGCCGGGAATCTCCAGATAGCGCTCCAGGGAGCAGCCCAGCCAGGCCGGCTCCAGCCACTCCCGGCAGTATTGGCCGAGCAGGGAAAAGGCCCGCGTCAGCTCTCCGGGCTGAACAACAGTGGCCACCCCACCGGGAACGATGAAATTGGAATGGGGCCATTGCCCGGCAAACAGGGCGTAGAGGGCTATGGGGTGAGTGCCCGCCATAATGCCGGGCCGGAAGGAATCGCCTCTGAAAGCAGTGAATCGGCGGCTGACTTCGGCAAAGAGCGGCTTGCCGGAAAAGGCGGGGTTCGCCAGGCCGGGCGCAAAGGTGGTGTAAAACCAGCGGCTGGTGTTCTGAAGAATCTCCGCAGCCTGAGCCACCGAACGAAGCGCCAGCGCGTTGGGCGGCAGTTCCGCCCCCCAGGCGTGCTCCAGCGCCATGGCCGCCGCCAGCTGATGAGAGCCGCCGCAAAAACCGAAGATGCGGGATGGGATGGCCAGCGCGGCGCGGGCCGGCTGCCCGGTAAGGATGCCTTTATCGCCCTGATAAGCGGGAGAACTGAAGGCCGCCCGGGTAACGACGCCCTTGCGGTTGAGGTAGACCCTAGCCAGCAAGTCTTTTTCAGCCTGGGCTGTGCCCAAGGCTGCCGCTTTTTCCATCGCTAACACTTCTTTTGTTCGTTTTTATCTTTAATCTGCCAGGTTTCGCGCAAGTTCCCGTATTCCCTCCACCCCATATCCGTAAAGTAAGGCTGAAGGGCCGACCAGCAACAGGAGCGGTAAACCTCAAAATCATCGGCCGGCTCTCCTTCGATGAGCTGAAGGCTGTGCCAGCTGTCCATCACATGCCTCAGGTGCCGCGCCAGCCGCTGCGGGTTCTCCGAATTGGCCTTCCAGTCGATCACACCGCGGGCCCGGTTGAACTGCAACAGCAGCTCCAACTGCATGCGCTGCCAGCGGACGTGCTCCTGATGTGCTTTTTTCAACTCTTCCGAAATGCGGATCAACTCCAGCGTATCCAGATAAAAAAATATATATTTTTTATGCAGCTTATAAGTGGCTCGCAGGAAATAATCGAAATTCTCGAACAAAGGCGCCAGGTTGATCTCCGCCAGCAACTGCCGCTGCTCTGCCAGCAACTCCTCATATATGCTTTCCAGGATTTCAGCCTTATGCGGATAGTGATAAGCCATATTGCCCACGCTCATATCGGCCTGCTCGGCGATCTGGGCCAGGCGGACATTCACATAGCCTTCCTCGTTGAACAACCGGAGGGCGGCATCCAGTATTCGCTGCTTTGTGTTCCGGCTCATCTATGGGCAGATATGCGCGTTTAAAAATGCTGGCCAGGGAGGCAATCGGGATACCTGTCTCCGGTATTCCGGTTTTGAGGTTTTCCGGCATTAAGGCCAGGCGGCCTGGAGCCCATGCCAGGTTTGGCAAAGGGCCCGCAGCAGGCAACCGAAACACCGAAACACCATGATACCTTATGGAGCGCACGGCCGAGTATCTTTTTCGGAATGCTATTGCGCTTCTTCCGGCTTCAGAGCATACTTTTCAGGCTCCTTTTCAAAAGCAGCCTTACACCCGTCGCAGCAAAAATAGTAATTCATGCCCTCATATTCAAGCACGTGCCTGGCCGTAGCCTTTTCCACCGGCACATTACAGACCGGGTTGATGAAAATCTTGTCGTTCTCTTCCGCACTGGCACTGTTCGTTTGAACAACCTCAGGCTTCGCCTCGCTGCGCATGAAAGCGACCACTTCCGCCAGTATGCTGACGGCCACCTCTTCGGGCAGCTTGGCGTTAATATCCAGCCCGGCCGGAGTTTTTACCCGCTTCAGTTGGCCGAACGTCAGGCCACGCTGCCGCAACGCCTGAAAGACGGCGTTGGCCTTGGTGCGGCTGGCCACGAAGGATACATAGGGCATGCCCGATCCCAAAGCCTGCTGAAGGGCGTCTTCATCGTTCTCGCCCTGCGTACACACCACTATGTAGGTATTGGGAGAAAGCCAGGCGGGGTCGATGGTAGCCGCATCCATCACCTGCTCCGCATCCGGAAAAGCGGCTTTGTCCACGCCTCTGGCCACCACGGTGACCGGATAATCCATGGCCTTGCCCAGGCGCGACAAGGCCATGGCCACGTGCGATTTGCCCAGGATCAGAAGATGCGGGCGGGGCAGGACGGGCTCGATGTACACTTCCACCGTGCCGCCGCTGTGGCAGGACATATGGTAATCGACCACTCCCTCGCGGGACCCGCCGGGGCCTTCGGGGCTGATGCGCACCATCCGGGGCTTGCCGTCCCTGAGGGCGGCGGAAGCTTCCCTGATGACGATGCCCCGCGTGCAGCCGCCGCCGATCCAGCCGGTAATGGCGCCATCCTTCTCGATGACGGCCTTGTCGCCCGGCTTGCCCGAAGAAGGCAGCTGCCGGTTGACCACAAAGGCGATGGCAAACGGTTCTTTATCTTGCATAAGGCGCCAGGCCTTTTCCAGAAATTGATTAAACATGGATTAAATATTTTTCCAGCTCCAGCAAGCTGTTCAGGTTATGGGCCGAATTGAAAACGTCGATCTCCGGCAGGGCGGCGCTCATACCTCTGGCGATGGGTTCATAGCCCTTCATGCCCTTCAACGGGTTGAGCCAGATCAGCCGGCGGGCGCGCTGCCTGGCCCGGGCCAGCTCGGCGGCCAGCAGTTCCGGCTCGCCGGTATCCAGCCCGTCGCTCAGGATGATCACGGTAGAACTGCCGGACAAGGCCTGCCGGGCATACTGCTCGTTGAACTGCTGAAGGCATTCTCCGATCCTGGTGCCGCTCGACCAGTTGTGGGCCCTGGCGGTTAGCGACTCCAGGGTGCGGCCCAGGTCTTTGGAGTCCAGATAATCGGTGATGCGCACCAGGTTCGTGCTGAACAGGAAAGCTTCTACCTGCTCGAAATGGGCGCGCAGGGCCCAGATGAAACGCAGCAGGAAAAAGCTGTACTTGTCCATCGACCCGCTCACATCCAGCAGGATAGCCAGCCGTTGCCGGCGCGGTATCCGTTTCCTGCGGCGCAGGTCCAGCGGGTCGCCTCCGTAGCCGATGCTGGCGCGGATGGTCTGCCGCAGGTCGATCCGCCCCCGCCTGGCCGAGGCCTTCAGCCTGCGTTTCAGCCGCAGGCTCATCTGTTTCCATAGCTGCAGGGCCAGTTCCTCCAGCAGCTCGCTGTCCATCTCTTTGACCTTCGAAAAATCCGTCTGCCGCAGGCGCTCCATCTTGTTGGCGCCCGATACGTTCTTACCTTCTTCCCTGCCTTCTTCTTCTCCGCTCTTCCCCTGCCCCATCCACACCAGCGAACCCGGCGATCGCCGCTGTATGTTCGACTGGTTCCTGTACGTCGTCCGGCTTTTGACGGCGCCCCTCCGCCTGCCCCAGAAGCCGGTGAAAAGTTCATCAAAACGCTCGCTCTCTTCTTTGCTGGTGCAAAAGATGGCCTTCAGGGCGTATCTGAAGGCGTCCTGCTCGTCCAGCATACCAAGGGCAGCCGCCAGCAACGCCTCCCGGGTCTCCTGCACGCCTGCCGTCCAGCCTTCCTGCCGCGCCAGTTGCGCAAAGCCGATGACGGCTTCGGTGATGCTGTTGTAGGATGAGAAATGCGGATTTTCTGACATATAGCTGCCGGTTGCCTGTTGGCCGCAATCAACTAATCAACTAACACCCCTTCCTCCTTCACCCGCTCGATATCCCTGGCCGACTTCAGCAGGCAGCCCAGGCTTCGGGCCATGGCCTCTTCAGTGAGCGCCTTGTATCCCAGGGCCTGCAGGCCCCGCGCCCAGTCCAGCGTCTCGGCGATGCCGGGCGTCTTTTCCAGCTTCTGCTGCCGGATGGCCTGCACCACCCGGACGACCCGGTTCAGCAATTGCTCTTCGATATCCGGCAGGTGTTTCTGTACGATGCGCTTCTCCTTCTCTTCGTCCGGGAAGTTCACCCAGTGGTAAAGGCAGCGCCGCTTGAGGGCGTCGCTCAGTTCCCGCGTACGGTTGGAGGTCAGGATGGCCAGAGGGCGGTGCGTGGCCCTGATGGTGCCCATCTCCGGAATGCTGATCTGAAATGCCGACAGCAGTTCCAGCAGGAAGGCCTCGAACTCCTCGTCCGCCCGGTCGATCTCATCGATCAGCAGGACGGGGGCCCGTTCTGCATGGGTGATGGACTGCAGCAGGGGGCGCTTCAGCAGGAATTCCTCGCCGAAAATGTGCGCCTCCTTTTCTGCTTCCGTCCTATCGCCGGATTCCTGGATTTTGATGGAAAGCAGCTGCTTCTGATAGTTCCACTCGTAAACGGCGGAATTGACATCCAGCCCTTCGTAGCACTGCAGGCGGATGATGTCGGTGTTCAGGTAAGAGGCCAGTACATTGGCCACCTCAGTCTTGCCTACGCCGGGATGGCCCTCCAGCAGGAGCGGTTTGCCCAGGCGCAGCATGAGAAAGAGGATGGTGGCCAGCTCTTCATCCGCTACATAACCCCGTTCGCTAAAGCCCCGGGCGATCGTTGCCGTGTCTTTGATCAGTTCTTCCACAAATTGTAATCTTTGATTTTTGATCACACCCTAAACCCCCAAACCCAAAAACCTAAAACCTAACCCCCTCAAGCATCTTTCTTCCCAAAAATCCCCTTCACCACCGAGCCCACCACCGAGCCGGCCTTGAGGGTATTGTCCACCTCTTCCCCGGCCAGTTTGGCCTTGAAGTTGGCGACGAACTGGTCGAATACCGAGCCGGAAACGTCGTGGATGAGGCGGGAGCCGAACTGCGCCAGCATACCGGTGATGGACACTTCCATGGAGCAGGTCACATCGGTCTGGCCGTCTTTCTCGGCCAGTACGCCGTTCATCAGCATATCGGCGCTGCCCTTGCCCTTGGAATCCAGCCCTTTGCCCAGCAGTTGCATCCTGTAGTTTTCTTTATCTCTCTCCTGAAAGGTGATCTGCCCGTTGTAGGTGGCCTTTACCGGGCCGAACTTCAGGCTGACCTCTCCCTTGTAGTTGTCCTCATCGATCGCTTCGGTAAGGCTGGCGCCCGGCACGCAGGTGACGATCTTCGCCGGGTCGCTGAGGTATTCCCATACTTTGTCGATGGGTTCGTCTACCTGAAAGTTCTTTTCTATTGTGGCTTTCATTGTTTAAGTATTTGAAACCGCTCCGGTTTTCCTGAAAAAACGAAGCTGCCTGATTAACATTATTTACTCAGACCGGCAGGTTTGATCCCTGGGTTTCCACCCCCCAACCCCCGCCAGCGGGGGAGGTTTTGTTTCGAAACGGCAGCCATTTCGCTGGCACTATCCCCCTCTGGAGGGGGTTAGGGGGAGGAAAACGGCCGCTTTCTAATTCACCCCCTTCTCCCGCAACGCCTTCCACACCTTAAACGGCGTGATCGGAATGTCGAGGTGGGTAATGCCGTAGGGCGACAATGCGTCCAC
>CAZAXA010000367.1:0-6537 GCA_964488965.1 uncultured Phaeodactylibacter sp.
TCCCTTATCTTTGCCGATAATAGCCCCGGCGGTGGAATTGCTGTGACCGTTGAGGTATTTGGTGGTGGAATGCACTACGAAATCGGCGCCGAACCGCAGGGGCTGCTGCAGGTAAGGCGTGGCAAAAGTATTGTCGGCAACAACTATACAGTTATATTTGCGGGCCAGTTGGGCGAGGATGGCCATATCGCAGCAGTCGAGAGTAGGGTTGGCAGGGGTTTCATAATAGATCAGCCGGATGTTCCCGTTTTCCTTCAGGCGCCGCTCCACTTCTTCAGGCTGGCCAAGGTTCGCCACATGGCAGCGGATTTGCAGCGGCTGCAGCACGTCGCGAAAGAGGGCGGTCGTGCCGCCATACAAATTGCCCTGAGTGAGGATGGCGTCGCCGCTTTTAAGCAGGCCAAGCAGCAGGGTAGTGATGGCGGCCATGCCGGAACTGGTAAGCAGGCCTGCTGCTTCGAGCTCCGTGCCGTGCGCTTCCAGGCGGGCGGCTTTTTCCGCCACTGCATCAGTAGTGGGGTTGCCGAAGCGGCTGTAAACATGCCCGGGCTGCTTGCCCAGAAAGATATCCATGCCCTGTTCGATAGAGTCGAAGGCAAAGGAAGAAGTAGCATAAATGGGAAGCTGATGGGGCCGCGTGGTGCGGCGCTCTTCCGGGCCCCGGGCGCAAAGGGAGCCGAAACCAATTTGTTTTTTCATTGTTGCTTAATTTTATGTGCTATTGATGCCCCGGCCGATGAGATGAGAAAGATATTCCCGTTTCCCGGGCAGGAAACCCAGCTGAAAACATGCAAGATAATTATACAGACGAATATTACGATTACCAGATCATCAAAGTTGACAGGAAGCAGAGCCTGATAAGGATCGACAAGTTCCTGATGGACCGCCTGGAACGAGCCTCCCGCAGCCGCATACAGAATGCCATCAAATCCGGCTCTATTATGGTAGACGGGCAGGAGGTCAAGCCCAACTACAAGGTCAAGCCGGGTGATGAGATTTCCATTATCATTCCCCGCCCGCCGGGGGAAGGCAGCCGCGTGATGCCCCAGAATATCCCCCTCGATGTCCGTTTTGAAGATGATGACCTGCTGATCGTGTACAAACCGGCCGGCATGGTAGTACACCCCGGCATAGGCCATCACCGGGGAACCCTGGTCAATGCCCTGGCCTATCATTTCGGCAATCAGGGCCTGCCGGTGATGGACGGTAACTACCAGGACCGGCTGGGGCTGGTTCACCGCATTGATAAAAATACCTCGGGCCTGCTGGTGGTTGCCAAGTCGGAATATGCCATGACCCACCTGGCCAAGCAATTTTACTACCATACCATCGAGCGCACCTATAACGCCCTGATCTGGGGGGAGCCGGAAGAAGAAGAGGGCGCCGTCCGCGCCAATGTGGGCCGGCACCCGCGATTTCGGCAGAAGTTCACCACCTTCCCCGATGGAGAGGGTGGGAAGTGGGCCGTAACCCATTATAAAATCCTGGAGCGCCTGTACTACGTTAGCCTTATCGAATGCAAGCTGGAAACCGGCCGTACCCACCAGATCCGGGTGCATATGGAATCGCTCGGCCACCCGCTGTTCAACGATGAGCGCTACGGCGGCGACCGCATCGTGAAAGGCACCATTTTCAGCAAGTATAAAATGTTCGTGGAGAATACCTTTTCCATCATGCCCCGCCATGCCCTGCACGCCCGCTCCCTGGGTTTTATACACCCCCGGACCGGCAAGGAAATGTACTTCGAGGCGGACCTGCCCGTGGATTTCCAGGAGGCGCTGGAGCGGTGGCGGCGCTATGTGGCCGGACGGAGGTCGGCGACGGGGGATCTGGATTAGGAGGGAATGAGAAAATGAATGTTTGTATGCATAAACAGATTGAAGCGACTAAACATTGGGTGGAAAAGATCGTGGTAGGGCTCAACCTCTGCCCTTTTGCCCGGCAACCCTTCTCCACGGGGCGGGTTCGTTATGTGCTGTACGAAGGAGCGGACATCGTGGCGCTGGCCAGGATGATGGTGCAGGAGGCCCGCCTGCTCAGCCGTAGCCCGGCAGCCGAAGTGGAAACCACCCTGCTGATCCTCCCTGATGCCCTGCCGGATTTCCTGGATTACCTCGACTTCCTGGAAGAGGCCGAGCGGCTGATCCGCGAGAACGGCCTGGAAGGTATTGTGCAGGTAGCTTCCTTTCACCCGGACTACCAGTTCGAAGGGACAGAGCCGGAGGCGCCGGAGAACTATACCAATCGCTCTCCCTATCCCATGTTGCACCTGTTGCGGGAGGAAAGTATAGAACAGGCCCTGGAGCAGTATCCGGATTCCGAAAAAATACCGGAACGCAATGTGGAAAAAATGCGCCAGTTGGGAGTGGAAGGAATAAGGCGTTTGCTGGAAGATCATTAAACCGTACTTCAACACTTCAACACCTCAACACCTCAACACCGAAATACCGCGAAATGACACTACAAGAACGCGTCAACCTGTTGATCCGGCTGGGCGATCACCTTCGGCAAGAAGACGAGTACCTGCATGCCCTCATGCACCGCGCCAGCTTTCACAATGCCTGGTTCACCATCGGGAACCAGAAGGAAGCTGTAGCGGCCATAGCAGGGAATATGCTGAAGGCCGAAAAGCTGGAAGCCTGGCTGCGGCGCTATCAGATATCTGAGACGGCCGCGCCCAAAACCGTTGGCATCGTCATGGCGGGCAACATCCCTCTGGTGGGCTTTCACGACCTGTTGTGTGTCTTTATTGCCGGGCATCGGGCGCTCATTAAACTGTCGGACAAGGACCCGTACCTCCTGCCTTATCTGATACAGCTTATGGTGCGTTCCGACAAAAGGGCAGAGGGCTATTTCAGTATTGTATCCCAACTGCAGGGTTTCGAGGCCGTCATTGCCACCGGCAGCAACAATTCCGCCCGCTACTTCGAAGCCTACTTCGGCAAATACCCGCATATCATCCGCCGCAACCGGAATGGCGTCGCCGTGCTCAGCGGAGAAGAGACAAGAGAAGAACTGTTCGAACTGGGCAAGGATGTCTTCCTGTATTTTGGCCTGGGTTGCCGCAATGTGTCAAAGGTTTATGTGCCCGCAGGTTATGATTTCGAGCCTTTGCTGGAAGCCCTGCATGAGTACCGGCAGGTCGTCCTGCACAACAAGTACAAGAACAACTTCGACTACAACTACGCCCTTCATACGCTCAATAAGGGGGCATTTAAGGCCAACGGCTGTATCCTTTTGCGGGAAGATGCCGGCCTGCAATCCCGTATCGCCTCCCTGCATTATGAATATTATGACAAACCGGAAGGCCTGGAACGGGAAATTGAAAACCGGAAGGAGGAGATACAGTGCATCGTTGCCCGGAAAGGCCTGCTGAAGCAAGCTGTATTGCCTTTTGGGAAAGCCCAGCAGCCTGAGTTATGGGATTACGCCGATGGGGTGGATACCCTGGCCTTCCTCCTGAATGTTTGATGAGGGACAAAATTTTCTTTCCTTCCGTGAGGGTGATCTGATTTGGCAGTTTTTTCCTTAGTTTTAGTTCTCAGGAAAAACTCCCATAAGCTGTACCATGAGAATTGCTGGAATAATACTATTGCTTCTACCGCACGGCCATGCTGCTCAGGGGCAGAACGATTACCGGGTGATCGGTATTTCCGGGCAGGCTACGGCATCGATCAGTGCAGATTTTTACGTTAAGTCCATCGAAGACCAGCGGGCGTTCCGCGCCAACCTGGGCATCGTGAACCGCGGCCCCCGGAAAGACCTCAAACGCCCCCTGTTGCCGGAGTCCGGCTTTTTTGACGCCGTACTGAAACAGATGAACAGCTGGGTCATTCCGGCGGAAGGCGCAGAGCCGGTAGTGGCAAAGCTGAGAGAACTTTACTTTTGGGAAAAACAGGGCTTGAATACCGGCCAGGGCTTCCTTCGGATGGAAATGGCTTTCGCAGGAACGGATGAGGAAGAAAACGTCATCAGTATCGAATTGTCGGGAAAAGAGCTTACCGTGGCCGGCGGCCATACTCCCCGCCTGGAAACGGCGCTCTTCCGTTGCCTGCAACAATATGCCGGGCAGCGGGGCCGGAACGCCAGGCCCGGGCCTTCCGTCCTGGCAAACAGTGAGGAAGGGGGCCGGAGGGCTGGCTTACTGGCAGCCGTCAACTTCCTCGCCCTTTGGAAGGGGGGCCTCTTCCCGGTTGCCGGGAACATCAGGCGCAAAGGCGGCCTTTTCCGCTACGGGCTGAACCAGGGCCGGGGCAATAAACAAGGCCAGGAATTCCCCCACTACGCCCTGAAGAAGGAGGACAAACTGTTCATCTGGGCCGGCAATTACCCGGGAGGAGGAAATTACTACACCAGGGCCCTCGAACAGGGCCGCTACCTTTTTTTGATTGATGATATAACCATTAAACCGGGCTCAGGGCTTCAGGAGGCAGAGATGGGGCAGTTCTCCGGCAAAGCGGGCATCATCATTGACATGGAAACGGGATTGCCGCAGATTGTAGATGAAAAGCTGATGGAAAAGCTCATGGAGCCTTATCCGGAACTCAGGGAGCAGTATCTGTTCAAGGATATCCTGGAATACCCTTTCCAACTCACCAGGGTGCAGAACGTCATCGCCGAGATCAACCGGCGCCTCCAAAAAAGCGCTCAATAGAATACCACTTTCACCACTCCCCATCCTTCATCCAGCCTGGCCCGTATCAGGTATATGCCCTTTGCCAGGCTTGTTCTCTGCAGGCGGTAAGCCCGGGCGTCGATATTTTTTTCAGCCAGCGCCTGCCTTCCCAGCAGGTCATAGGCCCGGATTTCCCGGATGACAACCGCCCCTTCGGCTTGTATCATTGCAAAATCTGCGGCGGGGTTGGGATAGGCGGAGAGGGCCTGCTGCGCCTGTGGGAAATTTTCCGTGCCGGAGGTCAGGCAGGGGGCGTTGCCATTCTCTCCGAGGGTTTCCAGCCGCGGCCCAAGGAACGCAAAAATGGTATCGAGATAGGCTCTGCCCTTCTCCGGCGACATGTCGGGATTGGCCAGCAGGCCCCGGCTGTGCAGTTCATCCGGATCAAAGCTGGTTCCGTACATGGCATTGGCCATTGCTGTTGCTAAATCCAGCTGAGGCTTGCTCCACCAATCCCAGGGGTTGCTTTCCGGGCGCAACCAGCTTTGGCCCTCTTCATTTGGCGGAACGAAAGGGTAGAGGTGGGCCGTTGCGTAAGTGCTGCTCTGGCAGCCAGGGTAAAGAAAAGCTTCATCAGCCAGGCTTGCTGCGTATTGGTTGAGGCGCCGGGCCAGGCTGCTGGTGTCATTCAGGGCGTCTGCCAGCACTTCGTTGAGGCCCTGGAGGTTTGCGCGTTCCTGCGCCAGCCGGCTGCCAAACACATTGTGGATGTACACCCAGGGATGCTGTAGGATGGGAAAACAATTGGTAAAGGGGATGTACGGGTCAGTGATCACATGAAAGCTCACCAAAGGCGGTTCGTAACTGCCGGGAGGCTCATTGCCGATCCAGCTGCTGTCGCCGATGGCGCCTCCCACATTCACCACCATGCTGATATCGGAGGAATAGCCGGGGTGGTTGGCCAGGCAAAGGGGGTGGGAGGTGGCGCCATACGGATTGCCCAGAACCGTAGTGTCGATAAAAGGGACAAGCACTTCAGGGTTAATGAACTGCGGCAGCAGCAATTCCTCATAACGCCGGAGGTAGGCGGTATTCAATGCCGTAATGGCGCCCGAGCCGAAACCCAGGACGATGAGCCGTTCGGGGTCCAGCCGGTAGGGGTTGCCTTGTTCCGCTGCGGTTTTTCGCAAAAAACGGATACAGGAGCGAATGTCCTGAACCGCCCGGTACTGGGCTTGCAGATAGGTGGCAAAACGCGTTTCGTAATCATCCGCCAATGGCAGCCAGCCCAGGCGGTGGGTGGGAGCAATGGCCAGGTAGCCTTGCTCGGCGAACCGCCGGCAGCTCTCGGCAACCGCCGAATCCCGCCTGTTCCCAAACGGTTGGCCATTGAAATAGCCGGGAAGGAAATAGCCGCTATGCAGGCAGATGGCCACCGGGCGAAGGTTGCCCGCCAGATCCACCGGTTCATAAACATCCATGAGCAATTCTTCTTCCACCGGTGTCCCGGTAAGGACGGTGAGATTGGCGGCATAGGGGATGTCCTGGCTTACCTGAACTTCATAGCGGCAACTGTCCTGGCCAGTGAGCGAACAGGCCAGCAGAAAGCTCAGGGCCAAAGAGAGAGGGGCTTTCATGGCAATGAGTTTTAGAGCATGTCTGGAGGTGGCCCCCGACACTGCGTGTGCGGGGCAGGTTATTTGGGCTGCCTTTTTCGCTTCCAAAGCACCACCTCTAAACATGCTCTTAGTGGCAAGGTATAGATGACGCGGCTTAGAATGTTAAAAACAGAAGTAGCTTCTAAGCCGGCCACTATTAAGTTCGCGCTTACGGAAAATTCACATTCTATGCCGCGCGAACTATAAATTTAACGTGAGGTTTGGCCTGGATGTGTTCCCATTCAGCGGACTGAGGCAGGTTGA
>CAZAXA010000368.1:0-6537 GCA_964488965.1 uncultured Phaeodactylibacter sp.
TGAAGCAAACCGGCGGGTTCTTACTCCCGCTGGCCATTTTGGTGCTCTTGCTAACCGGCCTGTACCTTTACCTCACCGCCCAAAACAACCAGCCATTGCCCCTGCCGGCACACCTGGAACAGTCCGTCGGCATCGACGCCCCTCCGGCCATTTATGAAGAGGCCATCGCCTACGCTTTGAAAAACCTGGCCATTGAATTGGATATTGACGTGAAAAACTACGATCTTTCGATGGAAGATTATCAGGCGATTGTGGACGCGGCGGCAAGCAAATTCGGGGACTGCCATCAGTATAGGCTCTATGCATTGGCGCCAGCTCCTTATACCTGTTATACGTGTGTATCCCGGCCGAAGGTCATCCTGAATGAGGGGCAGACCTTTAAAATTGGCCAAACTTGTGGCAGCCGTGAATCGCGATACGGTCATGAACTACCGGAACCAGGCTTGGTATATGCGGCCGAATTTCGGGGAAACCTCTTTGAGGTGATGGTCGCCGAGTATGTAAAACTCCTGTTGTTCCAATACAGTAAAGAGCGGCAGGATATCCTTAAGAACAATAATCTCCCGGTACTGGAAATGCCCCTCCCGCCGGGGAATAAAATCCTGAGATGATATGATCTCTTTATTCGTTGAAAAGGAAAATGAGCAGGAAACCCTGGCCCTTTACCGCATCCTGGATGCAATCGGCCTTCCGGAGGATGTCGGCATCACCATTAATAATATGCGGGATGCTAAAAGCGGCGTCCTCCGCGAAGACGGCAAGGCAGTGGATATTTCGCTGGCCAATTGCTACAGCCTGGAGGACGTGGTAAGGGAGTTGGTGGGGTTGGTGGCGGAAAGTAAAAAGAGGCGCCCTTTTTGAACGGCCAGGGAACTTGTGCCGCCGCCGAAATCTTTTTACCTTGAATATGCTTTTGGCGCATATGCGCAATGAATTGTCCGAACCATTCTCTCTCTGGCTGGTTATGAATTGCACGAAGCCTCCCCAGGCTTTCAGAACAACCAAAACAAACCTGCCGCCAATAATAAGCGGTTGCCTGGTTGTAGTATGAACAAACTTTCATATTTTAGCCTCTTCAACGCCCCGAAATCCCACTTCAAAAAATCCTAACTGAGCAAAGAGGTCTATGCCAAACCATAAACTTTACGACAACCACGGCCGCCTGATCAACTACCTGCGGCTGGCGGTGACCGACCGCTGCAACCTGCGCTGCTTCTACTGCATGCCGGAGGAGGGTATAAAATATGTGCCCAGGGAAGACCTGCTGGCCTATGAGGAGATGCTCCGCCTGATGCGCCTGCTGGTGGATATGGGCATCGAAAAGCTGCGGATAACGGGCGGCGAGCCCTTCGTACGGCGCGATATGATGGACTTCCTGCGCGCCCTGTGCCGCATCGAAGGGCTTCGGCAGGTGAACATCACTACCAACGGCACCCTCACGGCGCCGCTCATCCCGGAGCTGAAGCAGCTGGGCATCAGTTCGGTCAACCTCAGCATGGATACGCTGGACCGGGAGCGCTTTCACCGGATCACCCGCCGCGATGAACTGCCCGGGGTGATGGAAACCTTCCACGCCCTGCTGGAGCACGGGATACCTACCAAGATCAACGCCGTAGTGATGGAGGGCAAAAATACGGACGACATCCTGCCCATGGTGGAACTGACGAAGCAGTATCCCGTCAGCGTCCGCTTTATCGAAGAGATGCCTTTCAACGGCGAGGGCAGCAACTATCCTGCCCTGGAATGGAACCACCGCAAAATCCTGGCCCACATCAAAGGCCGGTACCCGGATATCGACAAGCTGCCCGACCCGCCCCATTCCACCTCCTCCAACTATAAAATTCCCGGCCATCAGGGCACGGTGGGCATCATCGCCGCCTACAGCCGCACCTTCTGCGGCGCCTGCAACCGCATCCGCATCACCCCAAAGGGCATGCTCAAGACCTGCCTGTACGACGACGGTGTTTTCAACATCCGAAACCTCATGCGCGCCGGCGCCACCGACGGGCAGCTGCGCGAAACTTTCCTGCAGGCGCTCGGAAATCGGGCCAAAGACGGTTGGGAAGCCGAAAAAAACCGTAAATTCGGCTTGCCAATTCAGGAATCCATGTCCACCATCGGTGGATAAGGAGAATGCAAAGCCTCAATCCCAGTAAAGCAAAACGCTATATGATCCCTATCGAGGAAGCCACAAGGATCGTCCTGGAACACAGCAAGGCCTACGGCCAGGAGTATGTTGCTCTGCCGGAAGCGGCAGGCCGGATACTCAGGCAGGATATTGTCGCCGACCGCGATTTTCCGCCTTTCACCCGGGTGACGATGGACGGCATTGCGATCCGGTATAACGCCTATGCCAACGGACTGCGCCGGTTCGCCGTTGAAGGGATGCAGGCGGCGGGCACTCCTCAGCGGACGCTGCTCAACCCCGAGGGCTGCCTGGAGGTCATGACCGGGGCCATCATGCCGGAAAATACGGATACGGTCGTCCGCTATGAGGATGTGGAAATTGAGAACGGCGTGGCCAAAATCCGGCCCAACGACCTGAAGCAAGGCCAGAACGCACACCGCCGGGCCATGGACCGCAAAGAGGGCGATGTGATCGTCAGAGCGGGGGCCATATTATCGCCCGCAGAAATAGGGGTAGCGGCAACCGTCGGCCTTTCCCGGCTGCTGGTGGCCAGGCTCCCTTCCGTGGCTATTATCTCTACCGGGGATGAACTGGTGGATGTGGACGAAGTGCCGGAACTGCATCAGATCCGCTCTTCCAACGTGTACACCATTGCTTCTGCCCTTCACCGCTGGGGTATCCGCCCCGACCCCTACCACATCACCGACGATATGGATGTGACCCGGGAGAAACTGGCCGGCTGCCTGGAGCGCTACGATGTCCTCCTGCTGAGCGGCGGCGTTTCCAGGGGCAGGTTCGATTATATCCCTTCGGCGCTCAATGCGCTGGAGGTAAAGAAGCTTTTCCACAAGGTGAAGCAAAGGCCCGGCAAGCCCTTCTGGTTTGGCGAAGCGCCCAACGGGACGATGGTCTTTGCCCTGCCCGGCAACCCGGTCTCGGCCTTTATGTGCGCTATGCGTTACGTGCGCCCCTGGCTCAGAAAATGCCTCGGGCTGGAACCGATGGACTATGCCTATGCCGTGCTGGCCAGGGACTTCAAGTTCAGGCCCGACCTGACTTATTTCCTGCAGGTGCGCACCTATTTCGATGCCGATACCGGCCGCCTGATGGCCGTGCCGGAAGAAGGCAACGGCTCGGGCGACCTGGCCAACCTGGCCGATGCCGATGCTTTCCTGGAATTGCCAAGGGAGAAGGATAAATTCAAAAAGGGAAAGGTATTTCCGCTTATTTTTTATCGCTGATCTTATTGATCTTTGCCCGTCCGTCTAATCAGCCGGATAAATCTCTGTGAGCCGGGTAAAATTTTTGATTTGCCAGGCGGGGTTCTTTCCGCCACTTGTTCGCCTGCCGTCATATTCGTACCTTGAACCTCGGAACCCCGAAGTCCGAACGGTTGAACCCTGAACTTCAAACCTGCACAGGCTTATGAGCCAGAAATTCACTCACCTCGACAGCGCCGGCAACCCCGCTATGGTAGACGTGGGGGGCAAGGCCGCAACGCAACGCATGGCGCGCGCCCGAAGCATCGTCGTGCTCGGCGATGAGATCATGGACAAACTGGAACGGGAGGAAATCCATACCCCAAAGGGGCCGGTCTTTCAGACGGCCATCCTGGCCGGCATTATGGCGTCAAAAAAGACGGGAGAGCTGATCCCCCTCTGCCACCCTCTGGGGCTGGACAACTGCCAGGTCGAGATTCATGTTAATGAGAAAAGAGAAGTGGTGATTGACTG
The DNA here is from genome assembly GCA_964488965.1 of uncultured Phaeodactylibacter sp. Lineage (GTDB taxonomy): Bacteria > Bacteroidota > Bacteroidia > Chitinophagales > Saprospiraceae > JACJXW01. The sequence continues at coordinate 3,862 of CAZAXA010000368.1, forward strand.
TATCGCCCGCATCACCGCCAGAACGGGAGTGGAAATGGAGGCCCTGACCGGGGCTGCAATAGCTGCGCTGACGGTGTACGATATGTGCAAGGCTCTGTCGCACGATATTGTGATCCGGGAAACCAGGCTTATGGAAAAAACGGGGGGAAAGCGGGATTTCCGGCGGGAGGAATAAAAAGAAAGATCATGCCATCAGAAGATAAGAAGCACCAGAAACATGCCAAACTCAGCCGCCCGGCCCTGGGCCATTTTCACCGCCAGGAATGGGCCATACTGGGCACGCCCTGTGGCAATATCAAAAAGCTGGCCTACGGCATCATCGACCGCCTGAGCGAACGGTACCGGGCCGGTTATGCCGATGCCGACCACGCCGCCGCCGCAGAGGGGGCGGCCGGCGCCAGGAGCGCCATGGCCCACGGCGCAAAAATGGAATACACCGATAAGGTCGCTTATCACCGCCTCGACTTCCGGGGCAGGCTGGACAGCTACCACTACCGGATGTATTTCAATGAGCAGGATGTGGTGATCGTCAACGGCAACCACTTTCCCGCGCAGAAGCAGATCGTCGTGATCGACCCCCAAAAGGAAGATTCTCTGCGGCGCCGGCTGGATCAGCTTACCGATGTGCGCCTCATCCTGCTGGCCGAAGGCGTGAGTGAAGTATATCCCTGGCTGAGGGAAGCGCTGGAAGGCTTCAGCAACATTCCGCAGATGAAGCTCAAGGATGAGGCGGGCGTCACCATACTGGTCGAAAAAGAACTCGCTGCCGCCAAAGCGCCTCTTTACGGGCTGGTGCTGGCCGGCGGCAAGAGTGAGCGTATGGGCCAGGACAAGGGCCTGATCGACTACCACGGCAAACCGCAGCGGGAGCACCTTGCCGGGTTGCTGGCCCACTTCTGCAGGGAGGTTTTCATCTCCTGTCGTCCTGACCAGGCAGAAAAGGCCAGCCATCCTTTGCCGGACACCTTTACCGGCCTGGGGGCCTTTGGCGGCATTCTTTCCGCCTTCCGCACCCGGCCCGATGCCGCCTGGCTAACCGTCGCCTGCGACCTGCCTCTGCTCGACGAACATACCATCTCTCAACTGGTGGGCTTTCGCAACCCTTCGAAGGCGGCCACCGCCTTCAACAGCCCGGCCAGTGAATTCCCGGAACCGCTTATTACTATCTGGGAGCCCCGCGCCTATCCCATCCTGCTGCAATTCCTGGCACAGGGATATTCCTGCCCCCGCAAGGCGCTCATCAATTCCGATGTGGAACTGCTGGATGCCGGGCGGCCGGAGGCCCTGCGCAATGTGAACAGCCCGGATGAGATGGAGGACGTCAAGGCCCTGATCAACCAGCAACCATAAGATAAGATGGCGGCGGAATTCTGGCAAACCCTCTGGCTGACCTTCAAACTGGCGGCGGCCACTACTGCCCTGCTCATTTTCATCGGCATCCCCCTTGCCTATCTGCTGGCGCAGAGCCGAAGCCGCTGGAAGCCCTTCCTGGAAGCCCTGATCAGCATGCCGCTGGTATTGCCGCCCACCGTACTGGGTTTTTACCTGCTGGCCGCCTTTAGTCCGGAGGGGCAACTGGGGGCCTGGCTGAGCCGGGCCTTCGGCCTGCAGCTGGTCTTCACTTTTGCCGGCCTGGTGGTAGGCTCCGTCTTTTACAGCCTGCCCTTCATGGTGCAGCCCATACAGTCGGGGTTTGAGAACCTGCCGCGCAACCTGGCCGAGGCCTCCTTCACCCTGGGCAAATCGCGGCTGCAGACCCTGCTGCGGGTAGAACTCCCCAATATCAAGCCCTCCCTGCTTACCGGCATCGTGCTGGCCTTTGCCCATACCGTGGGCGAGTTCGGCGTCATCCTGATGATCGGCGGCAACATCCCCGGGCAGACCCGGGTAGCTTCCATCGCCATCTACGACGAGGTGGAGGCCCTCAACTACGGCCTGGCCAACCAGTATGCGCTGGTGCTGGTGGCCTTTGCTTTCACCATCCTGGCATTGGTGTACAGCATCAACCGGCGGTTGCTGAGGACGGGGTAGAGGGGATTAGTGTTGTAGTGTATCAGAGTTGTAGTATATCAGTATATCAGGGTTGCTGTGTATCAGGGGGGGGCTCCATAAAACACTGCAACACAAACAGATTTACTCTCCTTTACGCCGTAAATATCGGATCAGCCCGAGGGTGAGCTTGATAGTATCATCTGTGAGTTGATGAAGCTCCCGAATCTTATCATCGGGAAGTAAGCCTAAGTCCTCGAAGAGGTAGAGCATGCTTTTGACTTCGTTTCCAGAGCTATAAGAAATTTCCAGATATCTGGTTTTTTCCTTGTTGCTAAACCGGCTGAAACCTTCAGCAATATTATTCATTGTAGAAAGAGCAGCCCTTCTGAATTGAGAACGTGTATCCCACTCTTTTTCCAAATCACCGGATTTGCTGTAAATAAAGATAGTCCTGACTAAGATCCTGGCGGCCTGCCAACAATGAAGGTCTTCAAAACGAGTTAGTTTTTCCATGATCATTGAATTTTAAGCTTCTATAGTATTAGTCGCAGAAATCCTGAAATTCCATAAGGTTTAGACCACTTTTTTAAAATCGCATCTACCAATACTACACCGATACACCGATACACCGATACACTGATACACTGATACACCGATACACTGATACACTGATGAGGCTGCTCC
>CAZAXA010000369.1:0-6528 GCA_964488965.1 uncultured Phaeodactylibacter sp.
CGATGCGGATGGCGTCTTTGGGCGGCTGCTGGCCGTTCTTCAGGAAGCGCCGCATATTGCTGTAGGAGGCGGCGTCGACATCGATGGAGAAGGTGGAAAGAGGCTCTTTGGTAGCCTCGTAGAAGCGGTTCTCGGTGATGACGCTGTAGTCTTCGGTGTTCCAGTTCTCCTGTACGTCGCCGTAGTAGGAAGGCACGACGCCCTGCATAACCGGAGCCATTTCTGCCGCTGACCGGCCGGAAGCATAGCTGCTACGTTTTGCTTTTTTGGCTTCATAGCCAATGACCACAACTTCGTCCAATGCCGCCTCGCCCGCTTTCATCTTCACCCGGATATCATCGCCGGCACAGGCTTTTTTCACCGTTTCTTTCTCGTAGCCGGTGTAGGATACTTCGAGGGTAGCGCAGCGTTTCTGCAGCTGGAGGGTAAACTTCCCGTCGCGATCGGTGACGGCGCCGTTCTGCGTCCCCTGCTCCAGGATACTGGCGCCGATCAGAGGTTCGTTGGAACCCGCATCTACCACGATACCGCTGATGGCGTAAGGTTCCGAGGTGGTAAAGCTGCTTTGGGTGGCGGTGAGCAGCGCCGCAAAGCCGAATAGGAATAGGAAATGTTTCATGATGGTGGTTTTTATGGGTAGGATGCGGCAGGGAAAGGGGATTACATAAATGCGGGGGAAAATTTTGAAAATTTTGAAAGAATACGGCCCAGATGCTGCGGTATTTCGGCACTGTGGTATTATGGCCGGGGCTTTTCAATAAAATGTGCTTTTTGAGGCTATCCATCTAAGGTTGGACAGAGAAGCAGGAATATAGATTCCTGCGCTTTTATAAGGAGGTAAAGCACGGGAATCTATATTCCCGTTTCTCGTAAAAACAAAACACTGTTGTCCAACCTTAGACGGGTAGCCCTTTTTGAAAAACGGGCTTTGGTTTTCAGGTATTTGCGAACACCGTAACACCGAAATACCGAAACACCGTAACACCGTAACACCGAAATACCGAAACACCAGAACAGTTACTATCGGTTGCCGTCTCACATATGCCCCAGCAGCCAGTCAATATCCTTCATGAACTGGTCCACCTTTTCCGGTTCGGTGCCGTTGCAGTAAGAGCGGATGTGGCGGCCCTTGTCGATGAGCAGCAGCCAGCCGCTATGGTCGAAGCCGCCGGGGGCGCCGGGGTCTTCCACGGCGATGCTCATATAGTCGTCGGCGATCTCGTAAATCTCGTCTTTATCGCCGGTGACGAAGCGCCAGCGCCCCGTATCGACGCCCAGGTTTTCCGAATAGGTTTTCAACCTGCCCACGGTATCCCGTTTGGGGTCGATGGAATGGGAGAGAAACATCAGCCGGGGTTCGTCCTGATACTTCTCATAGATGCGCAGCATCTGCTTTTTGACCTTGGGGCAGATCGTCGGGCAGGAAGTGAAGAAGAAATCCGCGATATAAATCCTGCCTTCGAAAGTGGCATTGGTGACCACCTGGCTGTCCTGGTCGATAAAGGCAAAATCGGGGATTTGATGGTAGATGGTGTCCTTCCCCTGAATATCGTGGTTGCCGATGATGGGCAGGGCCTTCTGTTTTTCCTCCTGCCGGCAGGCCAGCACGGTGAGCGCCGCCGCTGCGATGATCCAGTACTTCATGCCTAGTCTTCTTTAAGCGCTCCTTCAATTTTGGCCAGCACGGCCTTGCCCTGTTCGAGGCTGCTCGCCATTTCCTCGCCGATCTTGCTGATCTTGAGCTCTTCGCTGCTCAGCAGGGCGACGAGCTGGTCGTGCTGCAGGGTGTCGCGCAGCCTGCCCAGTTTGGGGCTGTCGGCCATCCATTGCATCATGGCCTCATCGGCGGCTTCCAGGCGGTTGATGGCCAGGTTGGTTTCTTCAAGCAGCCGCTTGTCCTCCAGCGAATTCAGGTAAGGCTTGAGGCTCCGGGCCACGCGGTTCATCTCGATGATCTTCTCCATGGCCACATCATGTACGGCCATCATCTTATCGAAGGCCTGCTGCTGTGCGGCCATCTGTTCCTGCGTAAATTTTTCCTCCTCTCCTCTGTTTTGGCTGCCGCTTCCGCAGGCAGTGGCGAAGAGGGCAAAAGCAAGAGCAAAAATAGAAAAGCGTGTATGCATGATGAATAATCTTTTGAATAGAAACAGCCGAAAGGCCTTCTCGTTGAAAGAGGTGGCCAGAAGCGTGTCGATTTTGCCAAAGATAAAGAGTACACGGTAACAGGCGAAGGATAAAACGCAAACAAGCTATTAATTACTTGCCGACGCTCAAAACCTCAGCCCTGGCCCCCATGTTTGAAAACAAAGTTATACCTTCGCAACGCCTGATAAAAGCCGGATATGAAAGAAACCTACATCATCGACGCCGTCAGAACCCCTATCGGAAAATTTACGGGCGCCCTCTCCCCTGTCCGCACCGACGACCTTGCCGCCCATGTCCTCCGGGCATTGGTTGCCCGCCATGGATATATCCCGCCCGATGCCTACGACGATGTCATCCTGGGATGCGCCAACCAGGCCGGGGAAGACAACCGCAACGTTGCCCGCATGGCCCTGCTGCTGGCCGGCCTGCCCTTCACGGTACCGGGCGAAACGGTCAACCGCCTGTGCGCCTCCGGCATGTCGGCCGCCATCCATGCGCATCGCGCTATCCGTGCCGGCGACGGCGAGCTGTTCATCGCCGGCGGCGTAGAGCACATGACCCGCGGCCCATGGGTGATCTCCAAGGTGTCGTCGGCCTTTGGCCGCGATGCGGAGATGTACGACAGCAGCTTCGGCTGGCGTTTCGTCAATAAAAAGATGGAGGCCGTATTCGGTGTCGACAGCATGGGGCAAACCGCAGAGAACCTGGCAGCGCTGTACCGCATCAGCCGGGAAGATCAGGACCGCTTCGCCTGGTGGTCGCAGATGAAGGCCAGCCGGGCGCAGCAGTCCGGCCGCCTCGCCGAAGAGATCGTGCCGGTGAAAATCCCGCGCCGCAAAGGCGAACCTGAGGTATTCGGCCAGGACGAGTTCATCCGCCCGGATACCAGCCTGGATGGGCTCGCCAGGCTGAACCCGGCATTTAAGCCTCTGGAAAAAGGAGGGACGGTAACGGCCGGCAACGCCTCCGGCCTGAACGACGGGGCGGCGGCCATGCTCCTGGCCTCGGAAACAGCGGCCGGGAAGTACGGGCTGAAGCCTCTGGCCCGCATCATCACTTCCGCCGTCGTGGGCGTAGAGCCCCGCATCATGGGCATCGGCCCGGTCAACGCCTCCAGCCGGGCGCTGGAAAAGGCAGGCCTGAAAATGAAGGATATGGACGTCATCGAGATCAACGAAGCCTTCGCCGCGCAGGTGCTGGCCTGCACCCGGCAATGGAGCCTGGCCGATGACGACCCGCGCATCAACCCCAATGGCGGCGCCATAGCCCTCGGCCACCCCCTGGGCATGACCGGCGCCCGCATCCTCTATACGGCCGCCCTGGAACTGAACAAACAGAACAAGCGCTATGCTCTGGTAACGATGTGCATCGGGGTCGGGCAGGGCTATGCGGCGGTGATAGAACGGGTGTAGGGAGAAAAAGGGTTATTGGTTACTGGTTATTGGGTTATTGGGTTCCAATAGCCAGTAACCAACAGGATTTGATATCATTTTTCATCCACGACCTTTGACAACAGCAGGCCATCCTCGTTTACGCGGACAACCTGGGCCTTGGCGCCATCTTCCTGGCTGACCTGTATGATGTAGTTGCCCTCGGGGAGCTGGCCCAGGTTAAGCAACAGGCTGTAGCCGTTGTGGTTGCGGATTTGCTGCTCGAAAAGGACCTTGCCCTCGAGGTTCTGTACCTGTAGCGTGGTCTTTTCCTTTGCCAGGTTGTACAACTGGATTTTGACCGATTTTTCCCCCGTCACCTGGCTCCGGAAGACGACTTCGGCGGGATCGGCGCTGAACGTGGAACTGGCCCATACGGGCAGGCTCATCGCAGCCATTAAAAGGATGACTCCTAATTGTTTGAGAACAGACATAACAGTCGGATTTAATAGTGAAGAAATAGAAATTTTTACGGCCTTCGGGTGAAACCGGCCATAAGCAAAGAGACTCCAAAAAGCGATGATCGTTGCATGAATGCCAAACGGTTCGATGAAAGGAGGCAGATTTTCGATGAAGGGAGAAAGCCATGCTTTGAGAAACTTTTTACAGCCTCCCGCCGATAGTTTCTTAAAGCTATGGCCGCCTAACCTGTCCTGCCGGGGGCGGGCTTAAGGTTCTCAGACCTGGCCGCCTTTCAGGTTTAAGAACCTATCCTGCCGGGGGCGGGCTTAAGGTTCTCAAACCTGGCGCCTTTTCCCCTCAAAACCGCTGCCCGATCATCAGGAAGAAGCGCACATTGCGGGGCAGGGCGCCGTCTGTGCCGAGGGGATACATCAGGGTGAATTTCACCGGCCCCAGGAAAGAGCTGTAGCCCAGGGTAAAGCCCAGTCCGGCGATGAACTGCCTGGGGTCCGGGAAGTTGCCGGAGAACCGTTCGGGCCGGGCAAAGAGGCCGGCGTTGGCATCGATGGAGAACATCATATTGTCGCGGAAGAAGTGCTGGTAGCCGAGGCCGCCGCCCACGGCCACCTGGGCGACCAGTTGGTTGGCGTTCAGGCCGTAGAAGGGGATAGAGCGCCGGGTGAGGGCTTCCGGTGCGCCCACCAGATAAAAATCGCCGAAGGTATTGCCGGGGTTGAAGACGAAGCCGGCGAAGGGGCTGAAAGTGAAGGACGCCCGTTTGTGCAGCGGCAGGTAGCTTTTGGACTGGAAAGTCAGCTTGGCGTAGGGGTTGAAAGCGAAGAGGGAATCCAGCGGCACGGGAGCGTGGGCGCTGAGCTGCCTGGCGCTGTAGCTGGCATTGTTCAGGCCCTTGAATTCCAGGGACAACCGGGCGCCTTTTGTCGGCAGGATATTGCGGTCCAGCGTATTGAGCTGCCAGAAGGCGTAAGCATTGTAGTTGGTATAGTCGAGCCGCCGAAAGAGGGGGTCGCCGCTAACGGTAGGGCGGAAATAGAGATGTTCCCGCTGCAGGCCCAGCCCGATGAGGGCATTTCTGCCGATGCGCCATTGCAACTGCAGCCCGAGGAGCAGCTCGAAGAGGCGGAACTCTTCATTCTGCAGGCCGTCCTGAAAGACGGGAATCTCATCCCGCGTCAGCCCGATGGCGGCGAGGGCGCCCAGGCGCTGGGCTTTGCCGAGGTACTTCAGGTAATTGAGGTGGAAGCGGTAGTTTTCGGCGAGGGCGCCGGTGAGCATCAGCCGGGAAGCGGGCAGGCCGGCATTGCGGCTGCTGGCATTAAAGAGAAAGCCCGCGCCGAGATAATTGTCAAAATTGATGGCCGCCCGCAGCAGGACAGGCGCTTTTTCTATCACCTCCAGAGTCAGCACAGCCTCATCGCCCTCTTGCCGGAGCCGGTAGCAGGCCCGCTCGAAATAGTTGGCGCCATAGAGGCGGGTGATGGCCTGTTCGAGTTCTTCGATGCTCACTGTGCGCCCCTCCTCGATGCCGAAGCGGCCGAGGATTTCGGCTTCGCTGAATTGCTCCTCGCCCTCCACCTCGATGCGGCCGAAGCACAATTCTCCGGCGGGTGGCAGAGGCTGGCGTGGATAAGGCGGCCCCAGGGCGTCGAGGGAATCCGCCAGGGCCTTCAGGCGGCCGAACTGGGCGCGGGCGGCCCGCTCGCCGCGGATCACGATGCTGTCGGCAGATTTGAAATCCTGCGCCCCGTAGCGGTGCAGTTCCGGCTCGATATAAATGTCCACCATCTGCCGCTGCTCTTCGGCATCCTTGATGCTCATCAGGAAGGCGGACTGTAGCAGGATATCGGAAAAGCCTTTTATCTCTTCCATCTCTGCCCGCTGCCTTCCGGTGTAAACGCCGATGATGATGCCGGCCCCCCATTCTTTGGCCTCGCCCACCGGGAAGTTGCGCACCAGGCCGCCGTCGATGAGCAGCATCTCCTGCAGTCGTATGGGCGTGAATACGCTCGGAATGGCCATGCTGGCGCGCATGGCGCGTGGCAGGTAGCCCCCATCGAAGGCGTAGGCCTCGCCGGAAAGTATATCGACCCCCACACAGCGGAAGGGAATGGGCAGCTTGCGAAAGTCTTCCACCTGATAGGCGGGAAGCGTCAGCCGGGAGAGCAGGGCGGCGATCTGCTGCCCGTAGATGAGCCCGCCGGGAGTTTGTACCTTTCCATGCTCGTAAGGCAGCTCAACGAGGGCGTTGCCGAAGTAGCTCTTCTCTTCAAAGATGACCTCCGACAAGGGAATGCGGTCGCTCAGCACCCGCCCCCAGTCCTGCTCCAGCAGCAGCCGTTCCAGCGTATCCGCCCGGTAGCCGATGGCGTACAGCCCCCCGATGATGCTGCCCATGCTGGCGCCGGTAATGACGTCGGGCCGGATGCCGGCCTCCTCCAATACCTTCAGTACGCCCACATGGGCCATGCCTTTGGCGGCGCCTCCGCTGAGGACGAGGCCTACCCGGGGGCGGGCGGGCGGCGCCTGG
>CAZAXA010000370.1:0-6503 GCA_964488965.1 uncultured Phaeodactylibacter sp.
ATGTCAAAGAACTAACGAAAGAAATGTAAAATTATTTAGTGCCTCCGGCACTAGTGGTATCAGATGATCTCCCTCAATGTCCAACTCGACGCGCTCCCATGGCGTCCAGTATGATCGGCTGATCCAACGGCGGTAGTAATAGCGGTGCGGCGTGTTCGGTGTCCGCCCGAAGACATGTAGAATCTCGGTCGTTTCGTCCGCTCGACCCGTACTGCCATCCTCCTCATAGTACAACCCCGCGATATCGAGCCTCGCTACCTCACTCAGCTTATCCAAGTAGTTCAAGTACATCCGCTCAGCGCTCTTGTCGGTGATCTCATCCTGCAGCAACTCACTCTCCAGCTCCTTGAAGAATTGTGATTTGTCGTCGCGCAGCTCGGGGTAGATCCAGTTCTCCGGATACAGGAAGACCTTGCGGTTCGCCTCCCAAACCCGATAATTCTTGCGCCATTCCCACTCCAGTTTGTCGTCCTCATCCATGCTCATGCCGGGTTCGAGCCCCATGAGGGCACGCTGCACAAAGAGCTGCACCGCGCTGATCGCCTGCCTGATGCGCGAGGTCATCATACAGGGATCCATCTCCGGGTCGATGAGCAGGAACTGGTATAGGCCGTAAGCGTCGCGCAGCCCTTCTCGGGCGACGAGGTAAGACACCAGAGCCGCGCGCTGTTTCTCTCGGAGCCCGTCGCGGATCGGCTTGGCGACTGCGGGCCAGCGCTCTTCGTTGTACTTGGCCCGTACGGCTTGCATCACGCTTCGGGCAGATACCGCAGTAAGGCTCGGAGCCGTCCAGTCGTTGACGGCCCGCGCTGTGCTGCCGATGCGATTCAGGAAATGGCAAGCGGCGTCCAGCCGCTCTAAGAGTCGTGAGGTAGCAGTGCCCGGGAGCCTGAAAGCAGCGATCCGGAGATCGTCGGGGTCGCCGGCCGAGAAGAGCCTAAACACCGTGCCTGCCAGGAATTCAATATCCTCCGGCCGCCATCCAGCCCGGCCGCCGAGGGCTTCCAGGAACAATCGTTTGGCGTCGGTGGCGCTGACAGGCGTTTGTCCGGCTAAATCGAAAAGTGCAAAGAGCGCCGGGCCGGGGGGAGGCACGGCCGCAGCCGCCGGGCCGAAGGCCGCCCGCAACCCATCCCACTCTTCCCATGACAAGGGGCTGCGGAGGCGGGCAAGGCGGACAAGCAACCCGGCCAGGGCCGATAGCCGCACCCAGGCATCGAAGCGCGCCCGAGTGTAGGCGCTGTCCGGGCTTGCCGGCAGGGTGGTGAAGTTGAGCCATCGGCCATCGGCCTGGTGCGCTACAAGCCAGCCTATCTCGTCCGCAGTCAGGCTCAACCGGGAGGCAATAGCGCTTGCTTTATGGAGTTGAATGAACGCTTCGAATGCCAGGGAAGCTGACGTCCGATCAACCGGCCTCCTGGGCGGAAGGCCCTCGGCGAATACCACGATGGCCGGAACGCCGGCGGCGGGAGTTGTGCGCAGAAAAAGTTCCATGGCTCGAACTTCGAGCTGAAGGGCTTCCGCCAACTTCTGGATGATGAGGCCTTCGCCAAGAAGGCGGTGCGCCAGCCGCTCAAGAACGTAGGCGAAGCGCCCAGCCGGCTCGGTTAGCGACGGCGGAGCTCCTGGAGTTCCGGCCGAGCCGACGAGCGCTATTTTCGCTGCAGCAAGAGCCGTAGTGCTGAGGAAAGAAGCAAAGGCGCGGTCAATGACTGCGTTGTCTGCACTTACCGCTGCTTCATCGGGCCGGACACCGCCGTTTCGCAATAATGCCATTGCCTGGCTCGCCGAAGACAGGTCGCCGAGGCGATCGTAAAGACGCAGCAACAAAAATACATAGCCGAAGCGGGCAGGAAGTGCTTCCAGCGGTGGCGGCGATCCCACCGCGCCGACAAGAGCGGCCTGTATTTCAGTGACTGCAGTGCTCAGGAATGGGGAGAACGCGGCAGCGATTGCGCTGTTGCCTGTATTCACCTCATCATCAGTCTCTCGAACATTGCCGTTTTGAATTACCGCCAGCACCTGATTCACTATGGTGTCATCGCCGATGCGATCCAGCAAGGCCTGGCGAACGTCTTCCGCGGTATTCCCAATGGGTACAGGCTCTTGCGAGATTCTATTCAGCTCATCGCGAATCTCGGTCAACGTTTCTGCAATGGCCTGGTCCGTCGGAGCGAATCCCGTGAGTCCGTCCGTGTTGTGGCGCAGCAGGTAGTCGAGTTGCTCAATGGAAAAGCCCGAGGCACGGATCGTTTCAACGGCATCCACGAATAGCAGTGCGTTTTGCGTTTGAGTGAAAGGGTCGATACCGGCCAGTACCCTGGCCGAAGTGAAATCCTTGATCGACAGCCGGAGGGCCTTGCAGAGCGAGACGGTACGGAAGAGCTTGGTGAGGTTCTTAAGCGTGAGTTCATCCGGAACACGCACATCCGCCGGGTCCGGCACGGTGGCATCGATCATCAGCAGGGCGAAATCAGACTCGGAAAGTTGCAGTGCGGCCCGCACGGCGCCGGCGACCGGCATGATCGCGTTGCCGGTTATGCGAAGCTCTGTTCTGTGCTCGTTGAGCAAAAACGCCTCGTCCTCCGGATTCAGCGCCGAACGGTTCAGAAACAGTTGCTCGTAAAACGGCTTGATGCCTTTCTCCTGCTCCACCTCGTAGATTGCCGTGTCGAGCTTCGGCGCCCACCAGTTGAGCAGCCGGATAAGCGGGACCCCCAGCCGCTCGTGCAGGCGGGAAACATGGGAGATCTGAACGAGAAACTCCTCGTCAAGAACCGGCGCAGGGGCGGCGGGCGGCGTGAACGCCATGATGGCGCGATCGAGGTCGCGGATCGCCCAGCCGAGCTTTCGTTGCAATCGGATGAAACGATGGATCTTCTCGAGGCTGTCACTGTTGAGGCCGCGGATTTCGAGTTTACTTACGTTACAGGTCAGCGGGTCGATCTCGTCGCCGGGCCGCGGTGCTGGCCGTGGGGCAATCTGCAGGTGGCGGCCGCCGTTGACGAAACGGGTGTCCAGCAGCTCGAGCAGTTCCTTGTACGTAAGGCCGGATCGTTGCAAGAAGATCGAAACCCGGCTGAGTACCACGTACCAGTCGCCGCTTGCCGCCGCTTCATTTGGATCAAATGGGTCGGAGATCGGATTCGAAGAGGGCACGGTTACCAGCAAGCCCCAGAAGGTGGCGCGCTCCGCTTCCGTGGAGGGGCTTGTAGCAATGGCGCTCCACTCGGTTGGCGTGAGCCCCAAGCATTCGCCGACGATGGCTTGGTCTGTCAGCACGGCAGACGGCTCTGGGTTGGCATGGAATGCCTCCATCAGGCGGTAACGCGGCAGGCCGAGATGCTGGAGAAAGACACGAGCGGTTTCTGTTGCCAGATCGAACGGCAGGTTCCACGGATATTTGGCTGTAGCCAGTTGCGTGTAGGCCTGCTGGTTCACGTACTCCGGCTCAGCGCCCAACTCGTCGGCCGTAGCACGCGTCTGCTGGCTGAGGTGAACGGATACACGCGGAGGGTCATTCGGGGCCTTTGAAATACGGTATCCTCTGCCACCGTCGTAAAGGAACCACTGTTTGCCGGGTACCCTCACGCTGATCGTGGCCCTCTCGGAAAGCACACCCGGACCGAACATGGTGCGGACCTGGCCGGGAATACGCTCGGCGTTCAACACATCCACATCTGCCTCGGTGATGAAGAAGCCGAACGGGATAAAGGGCGCCACCGCATTCTCCAATACTTCGAGCACCAGATCCACATACGGCACAGGCGTATGGCTATTCTCGCATGACAGCTCAATATCGCCGATGTCGGCGCGGCGGCCGGCCACTGTGCTATCGTCACGGTGCACGTGAAACAGCACGTCAAGGCCGTCCGTGTAAGGTGCTTGTGCGTCCACGCTGCCTTTAAGCCAATCCAGCAGATCGAACAGATAGGCTGCCGGCCCGAACATCGAGCGGCAGTGTTCGCACTCGCATTGCGCCGGCGGCCCGAACAGCTTATTCCAGTTTGGTATGTCGTCCACATCCCTAATCCAGTCGCCGATCACCCGCACCGAACGGAACGCGGCGCCGTACTGGCCGTAGATCGACAGGGCCATGGCCGCCCGGTGCGAAGCGCGGCGATGAATCTCGAGGGCCCGCTCCTTGCCGCCCAGCGCCTCGCCATGCTTGCGCGCGAAGGCGCCCTTGCCCATCCGCGCCACGCGGGCTGCGGAGTCGAAGCCTTTCTCGAGCAGCTTAACGGCCGTCTCGAAGCGCTCCTGCTTCGGCGCGATTCGCAGGGCTCGGTGCAGGCGTTTGATCTCCCGCTTCACTGCTTCCTTGTCCTGGACGCCTTCGAATGTTTTTTCCCCGTTCTTCTTCTCGAAGAGGCCGATGTTGTCCTTGACGAGGTCGAAGTTGCTGCCGTTAGTCTGGAGAAAGTGTAGCAAGCCGGTATGGTTCTTATAGCCTTCGTGCCGGGCCAGTTTGTGTCGGGCCACGTCCCCGGGGAAAAGCTCCTCAAGCGTGCTTGCGATTTGCTTAGGGTCGGCGTCCGCCTTAGCGTCGCTGATCGCGCGTTCCCAATCGCCTTGGCTGAGCTGCGCGAGATCGCGAAACTGGTTGATGCGCCCGGCCTTGCGCTCAGATTGCGCCCACCGCACGAGCGGTATTTGATTGCCGGTCAACAATCCGAGTTGGAGCGTGAATTGAAGCTGCTCGACGCCCTCGGCGCCAAACTGCTCGTCCTGCCGAAGGGCCTCCCATAACTCCTCTGCCGAGCCTTCATGCGTTATGGACTTCTCCAGAAAGCGCTGCAAGCTTGGCTGGGGTAGCTCAGTGGTTTCCAGCAACTGGCCCAAGGAAGGTTTAACGCCATCCTGATCTTTGAAAACCCGCTCGGCCGCGTACGCCTGTAGCCGCTCAATAAACTGAACTCGTTTGTCGAGCAGGTATTCCGGTATGATGTTGTTGGTAACGGCGCGTTCCAGAGCCGATTCAAGCAGGCTGCGGCCGGTGCGTTCGAGCGCCTCCAGGCCGTGCGGCAATCCTTCGCGGAACCAGCCATAAAACGCCTCAACAGGAATGCCGCAGGGCCTCGCGAGGCGCGCAGCTTCGGCCAGCAATTCGATATGCTGCCGCTCGTGCCCGGTTTCGCCGGCCAAAAAACTAATATCCTGGTGCGTTTCATCTTCGATGAGATCCGCAGGCGAAAGCCCCTGCAACAAGGGCGCGATGGCCTTCAGCAATAACTCGTATTCCGACGGCCCGCGATAGGCCTGGTTGCCAACGACCAGGTCCACCTCCGCGACGGCGGGGGCGTTGAAGAGAATGCCGGAAGCCGCCAGCTCTTTACCTTGTTTGTCGTAGGCGCGCACGATAAGGTCGGCGCTCGCTTTTTCGGCGCGGCGGAATTTCTCGGCGCTGTAGGCAATCTCATAATGGCCGCTTTTATCCGTAAGCGTTTCGCCGAGCAGCTCTTCGCTGCGAAGGTCTTTATCGAATGCCTTCACCACAGCGCCCACCAGAAGCGCTCCATGGGGGTAGCGCGCCAGGCCCTTGACTACAAATGAGCCGGGTTTTGGCGGCTCTGCTTCTGCGGGGAGATCCACCTCCATCAGCAGGGCGGCAGGGCCGGACTTGATGTTCCAAAGCACCGTATTTTCCGTACTGCCGATGAGCTGTTTATTATGAAACACCCGGAAGTAAAGGTCCGGACGGCGGTCGCGGAAGCATTCCCGGAAGTATTCTTCGGTAAATTCCATTTGGAACCCGCCTTTTTCGTCGGTGACGGCGCTGCCTACCAGGTCGTTATACTGGCGGCCCTTATCCCAGGCTTCCACGCGCAGGCCGGGGAGGCCCTGGTGAGAAGTTTTGTCGATTACCTGTCCGGTGATCCGGTACGATTTGCCTGCGGGTTTTTTCTTTGCCATGGGTTAACATTTTTTATAATATTGGAAAGACTACTTCCATTCACCTCTCTAGCTCTTCTTCGCTAATGCTGGAAAACCAATAATTGTGAAATATTTATAGCCTGATTTCAGCTCTCATTGAATAAACCCCATTGGGGTGACATGTGGGGCTTGCCTCCTCGTTCGCAAGAGATTGAATCTAAAAACAGAGAGACATACCATGTCAGTCCTAAAGGAATTGAATAGCCGCAAGCATTTCGAGGCTATAAACATTCTACTACAACTGTGGTTTGGGCAATGTAGTCAGTGCTGTCGAGGCCCAAATCCCATGCTTCCACACGTAGGCTGTCGAGGTCTTGGTGCAAGGCTTTGTCAATTACGCGCTCATAAATACATTATTGCTAGCATTCATTTCTTTTCCGGAGAATGTTATGTTTCCAGCTATGTATAAAAAAATTGTGAACGATTTCTGGTTTGGTTTAATCCACACTATCTCTTCACACTTTCTTCAATCATGGATATCAATAGATAATGGAATTGGCAATATTTCGAGTATAACTAGTGCCGGAGGCACTAAGTCTCTTTACGCTTTTCTTGTTTTTCGGCGGCCT
>CAZAXA010000371.1:0-3109 GCA_964488965.1 uncultured Phaeodactylibacter sp.
CGGCCGAAGCGATGGCCTGCAGCACGTGTTCCTTCCTGATGTGCCTGCCGCGGATGTCGTTCAGCCGGCCGTCATTGGTCTCTCCGACAACGGGATTGGCCGAGCGCACTTCGGCGTTCTCCGGCTGCGCGAGGGTATAGTCGATCAGCGCGTCGGCGGCAACAGGCACGCTGAGGGTATTGGTGAGGACGACGGGCGTCTCGATATTGCCCAGCTCTTCCACCTGGCTGTAGCCCATGAGCTTGCCGAAGCCGTTGCCGATGTAGATGGCGGCGGGCACTTTCTGCTGGAAAATGTTGCCCTCGTGGGGCAGGATGGCGGTGACGCCGGTGCGGACGCTGTCGCCGGCGATGAGGGTATAGTGGCCTACCTTCACGCCTGCCACGTCAGTGATGGCGTTCAGGGGGCCGGGAGCGAGGATGCCGGGTTCGACGCCCCATTCGCGTATTCGTCTATGTTGTGCCATAAGGGTTGTGGTGAGGAGGGTAAGAGCAATAATGAAGATCGTTTTTGGCTGCATGGCTGAAGTTTTGAAATAAACGCCTGAATACGTAGAAATGCGATCATACCTATACACAATCCGGAAAATGCCCGCTGGTATCGGCGCCTTTCAAAGGATATAAGCGTAAACCTGCCTCTTCCGGGGCTTTCATCCGCCCGGCACAGGTTCGTTTCGTTCACTTGCTCTAAGATGTGGAAAAACATAAATTCAAACTAAGAAAATATCTCTTTTTTTATCAATTATAAAGACAAGGATTTGCGTACTTCATAAAATTTTCCTTCCTTTATAGCCGGTTTCCCTTTTACCCATCCACAATACATAAGCATCAAAGGCAAAACCGGAGGGGCAAACAAACATACAGACACTGATCAAACTGCCATTCCCCGAATTATTCAGCAGAACAACGCTATAGCCCCCACTGTACACTACAGGTAAATTGTATTACCTGAAGGCTGTTTTGCTATAGCGATACTGCTCCCGAAGGCTCCCTCCCAAAGGTTGTGTTTCCTGAACGCATATCGGCCTAAAGGCCAAATGGCGCAATGCGCCCGTATGCCTATGGCGTCTCCGCAGGCCGGAGGCGGCATCCAGGCATTATGCAACTATGAGGCTATCATTTTTTCATCCCAAATAATTTCGTGCAATGAGGAACGCGTACAATCTGAGCCAACAACCGCCTTACAAAACCCGCCAATATCTGAAGGTATGGTTTTCTGCTTTACTGCTCATCACTGCGCTTTTCGGATGGCAACTTCCTGCCTATGCTCAAAACGATACTCCCTGCGAGTGCACCGGCCGCTGGGAGGAAGGGGCCAGCTGGAATCCAAACGGGTCGATCAACGACGCCCCCAACGCGCCGGCCCCCAACGGCATCATCCGTTGCGGGAGTTCTGCGGAGACGCAGTCCAATATCGATCCTTTTTACAACTGCGTGTATAATTCTTCTCTGTTCCCGATCGACCCTACCGGAGTGCCCTGTGTGGATCCCAGTTCCGGCGACCCGGTCACCGTATTGCCCCCCACCAACGGGCAGCCCATCATCTGGCTGAACTTCGACGTACGGCCCAGCGCCGGCAGCTTTGAGATCCAGATCAATGACAACAGCGGCGACCTCATCGGCTGGGCGCTTTATTCCTCCGATGTCGTCACCAATGGGGTCAGCACGGCCAACCCTACCGGCGGCCCCCTCAGCGGAGATTGCGGAGGCCTGACCCTGCGGGCTTGTGGAACGGAAAGCTCCAGTTCCTTTAATACGCTTCCGGTACCCAATTTTACCAAGACCACCAACTACTACATCGCTATCTGGGACCAGAATGCCGACGGCGACCTGAGGTTGAACAACTTCAAGGCGCGGTATGGCTGCGGCGATGCCGATATTCTGGTTTGTTCCATTGAAGGCCAGGTAGACACAGTCTGCATTGGCGATGGCAGCGCGTACACCCTGGAAATCCCCATCAACGGCATCAACGGAGAATTCATCGCTTACGAACAAAACCAGGGCGTCTTCTCCGGCCCCATCTGCCTGACCAACCCGGCAGAACCCAACCCCGTTACCTCAGGCACGTTCCAGTTCAACTACAGTGCGGGTGACAGTTACGACATCATCATTTTCGAAACTACCAAAGACCCAAATTCGCCGCCGATCACTCCAGTGGTGACGCCGGACGATAACTGCCTCCACCCGTCCCCCTTCCCTGACAACCCCGCCAGCAACGGCAACGCCGACGACTGTGTGCTCACTTTCACGGGAGGCCCCTTGCCTTCCCCCTTGCAATGCGGAACGATCTCGGACGTTCCCATCTCCTGCACCGGAAACGGAAGCGACGGACAGGCCACTGCCTCTCCCTTCGGAGGGTCTCCCCCCTACCAATACCTCTGGGATAATGGAGAAACTGCCCAGACAGCTACTATGCTGTCGCCCGGGCCCCACACTGTCGCCATTACCGACGCTCTGGGTTGTACGGTAACCTGCAACGTTAATATCCTCCCTGCTCAGAACTGCTGCACCTGCGACAACGCTCCGATACCAACCTGCCCGGGGCCGGTTGACCTGGGGTGCAATCCGGCGCTCGACGCCAACGGTAGGCCAATTGCCCTCGGAGCCGGCGAGCAATACCAACCCGACGTCACACTGGTAACCGTTATAACGGATCCGGACTGTACCGCTACCGTCACTTTTGAAGGCGATGGGAATCCCACTACCACCGACGGCTGCCACTATACCCTCATTCGCACCTATCGTGCTACTAATGACTGCGAGGGCCTGTTCGATGATTGTACGCAAATATTTACCTGGACCACCGATAACACTCCTCCCACCTGGAACCAGCCCCCTGGCGCCCTCGACGTTTCTGAAGTATGTGCGGCGGACGTCGTCGTCCCCGGCCCGCCTACAGCCACCGACAACTGCCCCGGAAATTTGGTTACCGTCAGTATCCAAAGCGATGTCACCACGCCCACGGCGGCGGGCTGCGATGACCAGTACACCAGAGTGATTACTTATATCGCTACTGATGACTGTGGGGGGAATATCTCGGCGCCCTACACCGTGACCATCACCGTCAACGACAACGTGGCGCCCACCTGGAACCAGGCCCCCGGCGCCCT
>CAZAXA010000371.1:3209-6502 GCA_964488965.1 uncultured Phaeodactylibacter sp.
ATGTTTCAGCGCCCTACACCGTGACGATCACCGTCAACGACAATGTGGCGCCCACTTTTGCGAACTGTACTAATGGCAGTGCCGGGACAATTGACCTGGGCTGTGTCGGTGTTCCTCCGGCCGGGAACAGGGCAATTGCCGATGCAGGCGCGCCCAGTGACAATTGCAATCTGGGAGGCAACACACCGACAGCGGTTAAAACGAGCAGCAATACGGTAGGATGTACAACGACCGACGTATGGGAAGTCAGCATTAAGGATGCCTGTGGCAACACGGGCGCCTGCACGATCACCTATACTTATATACTCTCCACCGGCCTTACTGTAAGCGCCTGCCCGGGCGATCCTATGCTGGATGGATGTTCTACCCAGGAAGAGATCGACATAGCCTGGAACAGCTGGATCACCGGCCTGCTCAACATGACGGCTTCCGGAGGGTGTAACCCTCAGATCGTTTATTCGCAGACTCCGGCGACCCTGCCCAAACCGCAGGATTGTGTTTCAGATAAGCAGGTAGTTTCCGTATCCGTGATCGCCATTGACCAATGCGGACAGTCCCAGCCCGTCACCTGCACCTTCACTGTAAAGCAGCCCGCCCCGCTTGCGGCTAACTGCCCCTCCAATGTGATGCTCAGCAACTGCCTGACCCAAAATGAGGTAAATAATGCCTTTGGGGCCTGGATCGCCCAGTTCTCTGCCAGCGGCGGTTGCAATGCACAGGGTTCGGACCTTAGCCAGTATGTGGCGCCCAGCTTCTGCGGCGGGACAGTAACCGTCAGATATGAGGCGACGGACGATTGCGGACAAACTGATGACTGCTCAGCCACCTTTACAGTGGCTACCGGCCTGGCAGTCAGTTGCCCGCTGAACGTAAACCTGGGTTCCTGCCTCAGCCAGGCCGAAGTAAACCAGGCGTTCAACAACTGGGTCGGGCAGTTCACTACTACCGGCGGATGCGACCCGCAAAGCACGGATTTGAGCCAGTACTCCCCCCCTGCCTTCTGCGGCGGCAGGGTAACAGTAATCTACAAGGCCAAGGACATCTGCGGCCGGGAGGCCAGCTGTACCGCCACCTTCAGTGTAGCAGGGCCGGCGCCTCTTGAGGTAAGTTGCCCCAACAGCGTATCCATCGGCAGTTGTTTCTCCCAGGCTCAGGTGAACAGCGCCTTTGCGGCCTGGATCGGCCAGTTCTCCACCTCCGGGGGGTGTTTTGCGGAAAGCAGCAACCTGCAGAGCTATGAAGCCCCCAGCTACTGCGGCGGCAGTGTGACGGTAAAATACTATGCCTGGGACCGGTGCGGGCAATCCGACCAGTGTTCAGCCACCTTTACCGTAGCGGAACCCGCGGAACTTACGGTCCACTGCCCGGGTAATTTGACAGTCAACGGCTGTTCTTCCCAGGCCCAGATCAACGCCGCCTTTAATACCTGGCGCAACCAGTTCACCGTTTCAGGAGGCTGCTCTCCGCAAAGCAGCAGCCTGCAGAACTATACTGCCCCCAGTGGTTGTGGCGGCAGCGTAACGATCAACTACTATGCCTGGGACAAATGCGGCAACTGGGATAATTGTTCGGCCACCTTCACCGTTAGCAAGCCGGCTTTACTCACCGTCAGCTGCCCTCAGGATGTCGTGCTCAGCGGTTGTTCTACCCAGGCGCAGATCAACAGCGCTTTTGCCGCCTGGCTGGGCCAGTTCTCCAGATCGGGAGGCTGTTATGCCCAAAGCAGCAGCCTGCAGAATTATACTGCCCCCAGCGCCTGCGGCGGCAGCGTAACGGTCAATTATTATGCCTGGGATAAGTGCGGGCAATCAGCTAACTGCAGCGCGACCTTTACGGTCTCCAAACCTCAGCCCCTGGCAGTGAGCTGCCCGCAGAACAAAACGATGGCCGCCTGCAGTTCCCAGTCGGCGATCAATACAGCCTTTAACAGCTGGAAAGCCCAGTTCGGCGCCAGCGGCGGTTGCGGCAGGGCCGTCTTCTATTATGTCAATGGCCAACAGGTATCCTCGCTGAGCAACGTATCGGCGCCCCCCGCCTGCGGAGGTTCCGTATCCATCGCCCTTCTCGCTGTGGATAAATGCCAGCAGCAGGCCTACTGCTCGGCCGTATTCAGCACCAAAGGAGACGCAATACCTCCCAAAATCCTCCCCGCCAAGAACGCCATTGCAGAATGTGACGGCCACGGCAATACCACTATGCTGAACAAATGGCTGGCGGCCCACGGCGGGGCAACCGCTACCGATAACTGCGGGCAGGTATTCTGGTCTCACAACTTCACTGGCCTTACGGATGGCTGCGGCGCCACGGGAAGCGCTACCGTCACCTTTACGGCTACCGACCTGTGTGGCAATACGGCCTCCACTGCCGCTACCTTCTCCATCGTCGATACGCGGCCCCCTGTGGGCGCCTGTCCGCAGGGCCTCAGCGGCCTTTCGTCTCCCAGCCAGGCGCCAGGGCCTAATATAGCGGCCATACAGGCGGCCTATTCCGATAACTGTGGCGGAATAACCGTAACACACACGGGTACCACGACCCAACAGGGAGGAGGCTGCTCGAGCTTTGAAGTCCGGCACAGCTACCGGATCACTGACAACTGCGGGCTTTCCACCAACTGTACGGTCGTCCATTCCGGCGGCAGCGGCGGCGGCGCGATCACCGGCAACTGCCCGCCCTGGCAAAGCGGGCTGGAATGCGACGGAGGCCTGCCCGAATTCAACGCCGCCTATTTGGCTTCCTTCTTTACCGGAGCCGATGGGCAGCCCGTGACGGCAACGCCTACGGACACTGTCCCCGTCATTAACGGATGCGCCTTCCAGATCACCTATCACTATGTGGTGAGGGATAATTGCGGTAACCAGAAGAATTGTTCCATAAGGTACAGCGGGGAAGACGACACGCCTCCATCCGGCGCGTGCCCGCAGGGAGGCGTCGTGCAGACTTACGCCCAGATACCTCGCCCGGATACGAACTACATCAGGCAGTTCTATTCGGATAACTGCTCGGATATACGGGTATCCATTCTGCCAAGGACCAGCAGCGGCGGGCCCTGCCGGAATGTTACCATATACAACAACTACGAAATATCCGACTGGTGTGGGAATACTGTCACCTGCTCCGTTCCTTATTTCCTGGCGTATGTAGACCCCAATCTGGCAGTCTGCCCGCCGGGGGAAACTCTTGGCTTCCAATGCTGGGAGGATGTGCCGGCCCCGGACGAGGCCAAGGAGGTCTTCCAGTACTATTTCATGCCGGGATCGGTAGTTACCTTTATCGCCCAGACGGTTACGAACAAC
>CAZAXA010000372.1:0-6489 GCA_964488965.1 uncultured Phaeodactylibacter sp.
ACAACCAATGTGCCCGTCCCGGGCAAAGTGTTGTAAAACAAACGTTCAGTGGCCAGGCGGTTGTTTTCAGAATGTTAATAGCGTTGTCCGGATAATCATTCAATTACTGCCTGAATTACGAAGATAGGAGTAGTTTTTGCACAAATGACCTACACAAATGGGTAGTTTTTTATAAAGGAAACTGCGGGGTTGTGAAAAAGCTCCTGCGGTGATAGTACACTGATCCATTAAGATCAGTTAAGATTCTTAAGATCACCCTTTCCAGCTTTCCAGGCCTTACGATCCTAAAAAATCATAATGGATCATAATGAATCAGCGTACCATACCTTCTTGTATAACCCCGGCGCTAGGCCTTTGTCAGCTTAAGCACGATAGGTTCACCCACAGGCAGCCCGCAGGCGCCATCGACATTGTCGAGCAGGGTAATGGTGAACTCTTTATCGTCCGCATATTCATTGATGCCATCCTGCTCAAAGACCAGGCTGGGGCCTCCGCAACTCAGCCCGGAATCGGTGCGGGGGACTACCAGGATGCCACAGGTAACTACGAAGCTGAAATCCTGATCGAAAGTGAAGTACTTACCGGAAAAGCTGCGTTGAATAGGGCCGGTAGCATTCAGCGTCACCTCGCCGGGTGTCCAGCGATAGTCATTGCCAAAGAAGGGGTCCGCCGGGCCGGAAACCTGCTCCAGTATGTACCTGCCGGTGGCAAAACCCTCCGGCAGAGGGCACTGCACAAAGACGACGATCCGGCTGGTAAAACTGGTCGTCGCCGACGAATTCTGAATGTTGGGGGTCACATTATTGACCGACACCTCGTCGTTGATCTCAATGACGGAGGGATACACCCGGCCGTCCTTCAGAGTCGTGGTGTTGTAAATGGCTACCTGGTCAAGGCCGTCGAAGTCGGCCACCTCAAGGCCCAGCGCGTTCTTGATCTCATCGAAAGTGATCTCCACGCCCCGAAGTACGCCGTCCTGAAAGCTGCCGGGATCGATCGATTTCAGGAAAGCCTGCTCTGATGTGGCGCCTTCGCTGAAATCAAAAAAGTCAACGGAAAGGTCCACCCGCTCTATATCCCCGGCATTTTCAGAAAAGAGGTCAAGGAGCACTTTGGCCGAAGCAGGGTCTTCCTTATTGATAGTAGAAAAATTGGGGTCCACCACAATGCGCATATTCACGGCATCCAGAAATTCCGGATAAGGGCTGTCACTCTCCACACAGGAGTGCAGAAAGGCCAGGAAGCCCGAAAGAAAAAACAGGATCAGATATTTTGATGTCTTCATGATCTTTTTTGCTTTTTGATGTTGAAAGGATTCTGTGTTCTTGTATGCATCCGCCGTCCTACTCATCCCAAAACACTCCATCCGAAGTGATATTGCGTTGTTCGGGAGCATTGGGGTTCCGGGTCAGTTCGCTTTGCGGGTAAGGAAAGGCAAGGGGGTAAAGGCGGTTCGATGCCGTCACGTTGAGGTTATCCGTGTTGGGGTCGTGCAGCCTGGGGTAGCCGGTGCGGCGGTAGTCGGTATAGGCGTCCACGCCGAAGCCATAGGTAGCGATCCACTTCTGGGTCATGATGTGCTCCAGCTTGCCTTCCTCGCCGGCGGCATCGTAGCGTTCGAGCACGGCTGTGACGTATGCCTCGATGTCCTCATCCGCAATAGCAGGAGCGCCGGCGGCAGCGGCAATTTCATTAACCTTGCCGAAGGAAGCCAGCATGGCCTCTTCGAAGAGGGCGCGCGCATCGCCGTCCGTGACGCCGGTGAGGGCCAGTTCCGCTTCCAGGTATCTGCGGGCATAGTAAGTCAGCAGGCGCTGAGGGGTATTGCCGGCGCCGTTGAAATTTACCGCGCCGCCCTGGCCGTCATCGTAGCGGCCGCCGATGGGATACAGGCCCATGACCGTTGCCGAGGACGACTGGTCGAAGCCTTCATTCGGGTCGATGTTGAAGGAGAACATCCAGATAGACAGGAAGGAGGCGCCTGAGCGCGAAGGGCAGTAGGAACAGGGGTTCTCCGCGTCGGCATCGGTGGCGCCTTCCGGCAGTTGGTTGTAGAAATAGTAGGGAATCCTGGGGTCTTCGATACCCTCATAGATATTTTCATCATAAAAGGTGTTGATCCCTTTCATGACCTCGAAGAAGTAGGGGCTGATGTAGTTGAAAGCGCCGCCCTGGGCATATTCCTGGGCGTAGGCCGGATTGCGGTTGTCCGGAGCGCTGGAGGCGCCGTACTGAAACTGGAAATCGTCCCCCGGCCCGATGAGGTCGTCATCACTGATGAGCTTGGCCACCTCGGCGGAAACATCCTCTACCAGGCGCACCTGGGTGTACATCTTCAGCTTCAGCGTCTTGGCGAATTTCCGCCACCTGTCCAGGTCGCCGCCATAAATCAGGTCGTCGCTGCCCGGAGTGAAAGGGGATTCCTCCGCCAGGCCGGCTATGCCTTCATCAATAAGGGCAAACAGAGCATTGTAGACCTCCCGATCATCATCGAAAGCCGGGAATAATGCTTCCGCTCCTTTCTGGGCCTCGAAAAAGGGCACATCGCCCCACATGTCCACTATAATGGAATAAATGTAGGCCTTCATGATCTTGCCGATTCCCAGGTAGGGCCCGGCCTGCAGGGTTTCGGCCTGCGCCAGCATCTGCTCCAGGTCATTCAGGGCAAAAGTGTTCAGCACCCGCCAGGGAGTGCCAACCCCGAAATCATCCCCCTTAAAGGCGTAGTCGTTCTGGGTGGCGCCTCGTTGCACCGTATGGTGCATGTACAGGGAAGTGAAGTTGCCCAGCCCTCCGGTGGCGGCTCCCAGGGCGCCGGCCATATTGAGCTGCGCCGAAGGCAGCACGAAGGAGAGCGTAGCCTCCCGCGGGTTGTTGGGATCCTCGTTGATGTCCAGAAAGTCGCTGCAGGAAACCAGCGCCAGCAGGGACAGGGACAGTATGCTAAGAATTAATTTATTCATGGTTGGTCTTTTTTTTAGTTAAAACTGCACTTTCAGGCTCACTCCATAGCGGCGGACGGTGGGAGTGGCGCTGTATTCGATACCTTGCTTGTTGGAAGAACCGAACTGGTTCACCTCCGGGTCGAAATTGGTGTGCTCCGGGAAGCCGGGCGCCGTAAACCACAGATTCCTGCCGGTGAGGGAGAGGGTCGCGCCAGTGAAGGGCGTGCGTTCCAGCAACCGGCGAGGCAGGGAATAGGACAGCGCCAATTCCCTCAGCTTGAGGTAAGAAGCGTCAAAAACGGCCCATTCGTCGGCGCCGTTGATGGCAAAGGTCTCCCCAAAGAAGAGGGTATTGACCTCCACCATGGTCTGGTTGGGGATTTTTTCTCCTGCCTCATTGAGCACCGGCTGCAAGGTGTTGGGGTCGCCGTAAACACCGGGGATGACCTTCATGACCTCCCTGTCTTCCGTATCTTTGGTCACGCCCCGGCCCAGCAGGGAAAGGACCGTATTGGAATACAGGCTGCCGCCCTGCTGCCAGTCCAGCACCGCCCGCAGGGAGAAGCCTTTCCAGGAGAAGGTATTGATAAAGCCCAGCCGGAAGTCGGGATTGGGGTTGCCGATGATGCCGGGCTGCGGCGCGCGGATCAGTTGGCCGTTGCTGCGGTCGATCAGCAGGTTGCCCTCGTCGTCCCGCAGGTTGACCGAACCGAGCAGCAGGCCGAACTCCTCGCCCGGCCGGTGGACGGTGATGACGCTGCCTGCAAAAGAAGAGCCCTGCTCCACCTGAATTTCCGTCACCCCCTGGGTCAGCTTCTCGACGACGTTGCGGTTGCGGGTGAAGGTGGTGAAGGCATTCCAGGTAAAGCCTTCTTCATTGCGGAAGGGGGTAATGCCCAGGGCCACCTCCACGCCCTTGTTGGAGATTTCTCCAAAATTGGTCAGGTATTGCTCAAAACCACTGGTATTGGGAACAGAAACCGTGGCGATCTGGTCTTTGGAACGCTTATCGTAATAGGTTGCATCCAGCGTCACCCTGCCGCCGAACAGGCGGAGGTCCAGGCCGGCCTCCAACTCATTGGTGCGTTCGGGCCTGAGGTCGGGATTGCGTTCGATATCGGTAAGGGTCAACGCCGGCGTGGTCGTCCCTCCGGCCGGAGTAAAGGGCAGGGAGGCCGTTGGCGCCGGGTTGGTCACCAGCACGCTGTTCACATTATAGACCTTGTTCAGCAGGTAAGGGCCGGTATCGTTGCCCACTTGCGCCCATCCGGCGCGCAGCTTCAGGAAGTCGATATTCCTCGGGCTGATGGCCAGCGCATCCAGGATGCTGAAGGAAACCGAAGCGGAAGGATAGAAATAACTGCGGTTGTCGGCAGGCAGGGTGGAAGACCAGTCGTTGCGCCCGGAGAGGTTCAGATAGGCCCAGCTGTTGAGGCCGAAGCGCAGCTCGCTGTACAGGCCGTAGAGGCGGCTGCGCTGGTAGCCGGGGCTTCCGTCCGGAAGAAGATAAGGAACGACGTTATTGGTATTGTCCAGGTCGTCGATATTGAAAATGACGTAGTTCAGCCCCTGGAAGGCCTGCTGGTCGACTGTAGTCTGGTTGAGGTTATGGCCCACGATGGCGTTCATGGTGAGCAGGGGGCTCAGGTTGGTTTCATACTCCAGGAAGAGATTGCTCTCGATCTCCTGATAGGCGATATCGTGGTCGGTTATCTGCCCGGCCCCCGGATTGGAGGAGGGGCCGGTAGAGCCGGGGCGGATAAATTCAGAGTTGCGCTGGGAGTAGGCGTTCAGGCCAATGCGGTAGTTGATGGCCAGGCCTTCCAGGATGCTGTATCTGGTGTTCAGCACCGTCGTGATGCGGTCGACATCCGAACGGAACCCGGCGTTGCGATACGACCATAAGGGGTTGTCGGCCGTACCCCGGCTGACCATGAACTCACTACCCATATCGATCGGATTCTGAAAAGGCTGCCCGTGGATGTCCCAGTTCCTGCCCAGGTACAGCGAGCGGGCGAAGGCCGAAGGGTTGTTGCCCCCCAACGCTCCGACTCCGGAAATGACGCCGTCCTGGTCGGTTCGGGTATAATTCAGGTTGGCCGACAGGGAGAGCCTTTCGGAAAGCTGGGCGGCGCCTCCTACGCTGAAGGCGGCGCGGGTAAACCGCGTATTCGGCACATAGCCTTCGTTGTTCAGGTAGGAAACGGTAGCCCCCACGCTGGCGCGGTCGCCGCCGCTGGTGATCGTCACGGCATTGTCGGAAGTGACTCCGGTACGGAACAGCTTTTCCACATTATCCGGATAAGCGCGATACGGTACGTTCACGCCATCCAGGTGCTCAAAGCCGGGCCTGCCCTGGTACCAGTGCGGTATCTCGGCGAGGGTGGCGTAGGGTTTGACGCCTACAAAAGGCGCGCCCCAGGAGCCGTTCACCTGCTGGTAGTTGAAATTGGTGCCGGTACCATAGGAATTCTGATATTCCGGCAGGTTGGCGATCTCTTCGAAAGCAAGGGTCGAAGAAACGGTGATGCCCAGCCCTTTCTTCTGCCGGGAGCCCGTCCTGGTGGTGATCATGATCACCCCATTGGCCGCTCTCGACCCCCACAGGGCGGCGGCGGCGGCGCCCCGCAGCACATTGATCGACTCTATGTTGTTGGGGTCGATATCGGCCATGCGGTTGGCGTAGGCCCCTCCGTTGTTCAGGCCCAGGTTGGTGCGGTACTCCGAATTATCGTATGGAATGCCGTCCACCACGATCAGGGGCTGGTTGTTGCCCAGCAGCGAGGAATTGCCGCGGATGGTAATGCGCGTTGCGCTGCCCGGCGCGCCGCTGCTGCCCAGAATATTGACGCCCGCCACCTTTCCCTGCAGCGCCCGCAGCGGGTCGGGCTCCGCCACCTGCTGTATCTGGTCGCCCTGCAGCGACTGCACGGCGTACCCCAGGGATTTTTCCTCCCTTTCGATGCCCAGGGCCGTCACCACAGCCGTCTCGAGCAATATGCCCTCAGATAAGGTTACATCCACTACGTTAGATACGCCAATCTCCACCTCCCGGGAGGTGTAGCCGGTGTAACTGAAAACCAAGGCGTTCCTGTCTTCCGGCAGCCTTATCGAATAATGGCCGTCGACGTCGGTTATCGTTCCGGTAGAAGTGCCCTTGATCAGGACATTGGCGCCGATCAACGGCATGCCTTTGTTGTCGGATACCGCGCCGGTGATGGTGCGCTGCGCCATAAGCAGGGCGAAGCTCAGCAGTAACATCGGCACAAGCAGTAAAAGCCTCTTCATCATAAATCATCAGTTTGGTTAAAAAATCGTATAGATCATGCGTAAGCACAATACGGGCCTGCGCATCCGGCCCGGCCATGGGGCGAATGCGGACGGAGGTTTTCTGCAGATTTTAAATAATGAGCGCAGCCAGAGTGAGCTCAGCGGGAAAAATTTGATGAAAAGGCAGAGAGCAGATTTTTCAGAAAAGGTTGCCGGGTAGCTCGCCCGGCAACAGAAACACAGATTAGTATGAAAAAAACTCTCAATGGTTCCG
>CAZAXA010000373.1:0-6438 GCA_964488965.1 uncultured Phaeodactylibacter sp.
GCGCAGGAAAAGCAGCAGGCTTCCGGCGTCCGGCTGCTCTGGGGCACGGCCAACCTGTTCAGCCACCCCAGGTATATGAACGGCGCCGCCACCAATCCGGACTTTGCCGTGCTGGCCCATGCCGCCGCCCAGGTGCGCAACGCCCTGGACGCCACCATCAAGCTGGGCGGGGAAAACTACGTCTTCTGGGGCGGCCGGGAAGGCTACCTCTCCCTGCTGAATACCAATATGAAAAAAGAAAAGGAACACCTGGCCCGCTTCCTCCACCTGGCGAAGGATTACGCGCGGAGCCAGGGTTTTCAGGGCGCCTTTTTCATCGAACCCAAGCCCGCGGAACCCTCCAAACACCAGTACGACTACGATGCCGCTACCGTCGTCGGATTCCTGCAGGAGCACGGCCTGAGCGATGATTTCAAGCTCAACATCGAAGTCAACCACGCCACATTGGCCCTGCACACCTTCCAGCACGAGCTGCAGGTGGCCGCCGATGCAGGGATGCTGGGCAGCATCGACGCCAACCGCGGCGACTATCAGAACGGATGGGATACCGACCAGTTTCCCGTCAATATTTACGAGCTGACGGAGGCCATGCTGGTGATCCTGGAAGCCGGCGGCCTGCAGGGAGGAGGCGTCAATTTCGATGCCAAAACCCGCCGCAACTCCACCGGGCTGGACGACCTCTTCCATGCCCATATCGGCGGCATGGACGCCTTTGCCCGCGCCCTGCTGGCCGCACACGCTATCCTGGAACGATCGCCCTACCGGCAGATGCGGGCAGAGCGCTATGCGTCTTTCGACAGCGGCCCCGGGAAGGAGTTCGAAGCCGGCAGGCTCAGCCTGGAACAACTGGCTGCCATCGCCGGGCAGCATGGCGAACCGCCGCTGCGGTCCGGCAGGCAGGAACTGTTTGAGAATATTATCAATCAGTATTTGTAAGGTGAGGATGGTTTAATCGTCGATCCGCTTCACCTGCCGGTTCTTATTCTTCTTATCCGAACGGCCCAGATAATCCCCGAACAGGGCTTGCTGTTCAGCGGCAGGCGTGGGGTTGCGCTCTCCGTACATCCCGGCCTGCAGGCGTTGTCGGAGGGCTTCGTAGAGAGTCACGGCGCAGGCCACCGAAATGTTGAGGCTCCTGGCCATCCCCATCTGGGGGATGAGGAAATTGCCATCGGCATAGGCCAGGGCGGCCTCGGAGACGCCATCCTTCTCATTTCCGAACAGCAGGGCGGCGGGTTGTGCCAGGTTGAGCAGGTACAAAGGCTCCGCCTCCTCTCCCAGGTGGGTGGCCAGCACCCGCGGATATTTTTCCCGCACATGGCGAAAGCAGGCCTCCATGTCCGTATAATAATTGACATCCACCCATTTGCGGGCCCCGCCGGAGGACTTCTTGCCGACCATTATGCGCTCTTCCGTCAGCTGTGGTTCCGTATATAATACGAAAATCTCGGGAATTCCAACCGAATCACAGGAACGGATGACCGCGCCGATATTGTGGGGGTCATGCACATTTTCCAGGATAACCGTCAGGCCCGCCTGCCGCCGAAAAGCCACTTCCTTCAGCCTTTGTATGCGCTCCGGGGTCATCAGCGGGCCCTTTGGAATTGATAATCCTCAAATTTGAGGATATTGACGTACTTATTCTCGAAGCGGTCGATGAGGTTGCTTTCCTGGCCGGCAACCCGGCCAGAGCGGACGACCCTTTCAAAATCGAAGCGGGTGTGCAACATTTGCTGAGGCTCCTTTTCCAGCGAATACTGGAATTTAGTGCCATACTTTTTGATCATCCGCCCGAAATACAGCATCACATCGTAGCCCAGGAAAGCTTCATCCCGGGGAGGAATGCCATAGCGGTCGAAAAAGCGGCGGCGGAACAGCTGAACCTCCTGATCATAAGGGTCGATATAAGTATCGCTGCTGACGTGAACGTTGAGGCCTTCGTACAGGTCGTAATCCATGCGTTCGTAGCTCATCCACTGAGGCATGCCATAGACCTCCACGTAATTGTAGGGTTGCCGGGCCAGCTTCAGGCGGCTAAGGAAAGAAAGGATAAAAGTTTCATTGGACCAGGAAGGCAGGACGAAGGCCACGGTATCCATGGCGGTAAGGAAGGGGGCCAGGTTGATATTCTGAAAACTGGCCGACCGCTCTTCCACCACATATTCCTTAAACTTTACCGAATCATGGCGCACGCCCTCGATGAGGTAATTCTCATTCTGGAAGTAAGGAAAACGCGCTGTTTCCGCATCCTTATCCCTGGCAACCAATACGACCTGGCCCGGCCGGAAATGCTGCCGTACATGCCGCGTGATGGCCTTGCAGTGCGATTCCAGCGTCGGGCTCACCTGTATGTAATCGGGATTGCCGGTGGCAATGCCTGAAGAGGCGCTATGTGGCGAAACGTAGGCCTTGCCTGTTCGCTGGGCAAAATTGGCAACCTTTTCCACATTTTCCTTCCGGTAAGGGCCGATGATGAGGTGTGCATCCAGCAACTCGGAGCGGCTGGTCAGCAGGGTGTCCATCCGCCGGGTGTCGGCCTTGCTGTCCATCACGGCGATATTGAGCCGCACCCCCTCGTCTTCCAGCTTCTCAAAGGCCATCTGAGCGCCGCCATAGAACTGCAGAGCCCAATTGGATCTTTCATTGATCTCGCTGTTGCTGGAGTTGTAATCGTCGGTGAGGAAAGGCAGGATCAGGGCTATTTTGTAAAAAGAGTAAAATTCCGTGCCATACTCGCCGCGGCCGGTCCGTTCCGGAGCATCGCTCTTGTCTTCTTCTCCCGCCAGTACCTGTGAGCGGATCGGAGGAATGGAATCGTAGGGGACATCCTTCCAGCGGATCGTATCCATAGTTTCCACCGGCGTTTGGTCTACGACGACCAGGGTTCCGGTTTCCGGGTCATAGACCTTTTTGCCGGGCACCGGGTCGAGGAGCGGTTCTTCTTCCTCTTTCCTGGTTACTTTCTCTGTCTTCTTGTCATCCTTCCGGCTTTGGGGCTTCTGCTCGCCGGCGCCGGCCGGGCGAAAGAGGGTACAGGAAGAAAGCAACAAGGCCAGGGCGAAGAGGACGAGCAGGTCATTCCCATTCGATCGTGGCTGGTGGCTTGGTGCTGATATCATAGACGACTCGGTTTATTCCTTTAACATTGTTAATAATCTCGCTGGACACGGTGGCCAGAAAGTCGTGGGGCAGGCGGCTCCATTCTGCCGTCATCCCATCCATCGAATTCACGGCCCTCAGCGCCACGGCCTGTTCGTAGGTGCGTTCGTCTCCCATTACGCCTACGGACTGAACCGGTAACAAGATAGTGCCTGCCTGCCAAACTTCATCATACAGGCCGTACTTCTTGAGGTTATTGATGTATATGGCGTCTGCTTCCTGAAGAAGGGCCACTTTCTCCGGGGTGACCTCTCCCAGTATCCGGATGCCCAGCCCGGGGCCGGGGAAGGGATGCCGCCCGAGGATTTCCTCCGGAACGCCCAGTTCCCTGCCGACCAGCCGGACCTCATCCTTGAAC
Source organism: uncultured Phaeodactylibacter sp. (assembly GCA_964488965.1). Lineage (GTDB taxonomy): Bacteria > Bacteroidota > Bacteroidia > Chitinophagales > Saprospiraceae > JACJXW01. The sequence continues at coordinate 3,518 of CAZAXA010000373.1, forward strand.
AGCATGCGCAGGGGTTCAACGATCTTCAGCTTGAGCGCTTCCGGCAGCCCACCGACATTGTGATGGGACTTGATGGTGACTGAAGGCCCATGCACAGAGACCGATTCGATCACGTCGGGATAAATAGTCCCCTGCCCCAGCCACCGGATGTCTTTGTCTTCCTCCTCCAACTGAAGGGCCTTGGCCTCGAATACTTCGATGAACACCCGGCCTATCACCTTGCGCTTCTCTTCCGGGCCGCTGATGCCTTTGAGCTCGCGGTAGAATTGCCGCCGGGCGTCTGCGCCCGCCACCCTCAGCCCCAGGCCGTGATAAGACTCCAGGACTTGCTCATACTCATTCTTCCTCAAAAGGCCGTTATCCACAAATATACAAACCAGGTTGTCGCCGATGGCGTGGTGCAGCAAACTGGCTGCCACCGTCGAATCTACGCCTCCGGAGAGCCCCATGAGCACATGTTCCTTTCCAACCTGCTCCCGAAGGCTTTCAATGGTATGCTCTGCGAAGGAAGCCGGCGTCCATTCGCTATGGCACCCGGCAATATCTTTAACGAAATTCCTGAGCAATATCATACCATCCAGGCTATGGGATACCTCGGGATGGAATTGTATACAGTAGACCGGTTGCCCGAAAACGCCTTCTCTGGAACGGAAAGCGGCCACATCGATGCTCTCCGTTCCGGCCAGCAGTTCAAACTGCTCCGGGATTTCCATGACCGTGTCGCCGTGAGACATCCACACCTGCGAGCCCTTCGGTATCTCTCTGAGAAAAGGGTCGGGCCTGAGGATGCGGCTCAGCCGCGCTTTGCCGTATTCGCGCTTCAGTGAGCGCTCCACTTTTCCGCCGTAGTACTGGGCAATATACTGGGCGCCATAGCAAATGCCCAGTACGGGCCGTTTGCCTACCAGGCGATCCAGGTCGGCGCGAAGGGCCATCTCATCCGTCACTGAAAAAGGGCTGCCGGAGAGGATGACCGCCTTGATGCTGTCGTCTAATTCCGGGATTTTATTGTAGGGGACAATCTCGCTGTACACATTAAGCTCCCGTATCCTGCGTGCAATGAGCTGGGTGTACTGGGAACCGAAATCCAGGATAAGAATTTTCTCGCTCATGGGGCAAATATACCTAAGTAGTGATAAAAAAATAAGTTCTCCTTATCAGTCCAGATAGATATCAAATTCTACCCTTCGGTTTTGTTCCCTTCCTGAAGCATATTTGTTATTCGCAATGGGGCGGGCCTCTCCATAGCCGATATAGCTCATCCGGGCCGGGGTGACTCCCTGGCTGACGAGGTAATCATAACAGGCTTTGGCGCGGTTTTCCGAAAGGGCCTGGTTGGAAGCGGCGCTGCCCACATCATCCGTGTGCCCGCTGATGCGCAGTGTGTAATCGGGATAGCGGTTCAGGACATCCAGCACCTGGCCGAGTATCTGATAAGATTCCTGCCGCAACGTGGCCTTGCCGGTTTCGAACTGCACATTCTTCATGGCGAAGTTGAGTACTTCTTTGTCTTCCTCTTTAATTTCCGGGCAGCCGCGGTTAGACAGGGGGCCGGCAGTATTGGGACAGCGGTCGTCGGGGTCGGCCAGCCCGTCGCCATCGGTATCGGGGCAGCCGGCCATTTTCAGTGCGCCGGCAATGTCGGGGCAGCGGTCTTCCCTGTCGATAACGCCGTCGCCATCTTTATCCGGGCATCCGCTCAGCCCCTGGGGTCCGGGTTGGTTGGGGCAGGCGTCGGCATCGTCCTCAACCCCGTCGCCATCGGCATCGCGGATGGGGCAGCCGTTGCGCCCGGCCAGGCCAGCTTCGTCCGGACAATCGTCCCGATGGTCGGCAATGCCGTCATTGTCGCGGTCCGGGCAGCCTTTAAGTGTTGCCAGGCCGGCAAGTTCAGGGCACTCGTCTTCACCATCGGGAATGCCGTCGCCATCCTTATCAGGGCAGCCATAGAGGGCCGGCAGGCCGGCCACCGTCGGGCACAGGTCATTGGCATCGGGCACGCCGTCGCCATCAGCGTCGCTAACCTCCGGCACTTTTTCAGCCGTTCCTTCTCCTATTACCAGCAGCAGGCCCCCTCCCAACTGCAGGTTGTCGCGGAGGTCTTCCAGCCCGAGCCGGTATTCTCCTTTCAGGGAGAGATAGGTGTGTTGCTGAAGCCGGAAGTTCAGCCCCACGCCCAGGGGGACTGCAAAATTGAGGTCTTCCAGAGCTTCAAGGTTGCCGCCAAAACCGGCAAACAGATAAGGATAAATAAAACCGGATTCCCGGAAATATTTCAGTTGAAGCAGCAGGTCGAGGCTCGCCACCCCTTCCGGCCGGGAGGAATTGCCCTGCTCATCGGCGGGCAGAAAAGCCTTATATACCTTAAAGGGGACACCCAGGTTGAGGGCTGGGCTCAGGTGGCGGATGTATTCCATTTCCAGCCCTCCTCCGAAGTCGTCGGTATTCCAGTCATCGGTAAGGGGGAAAAGGTGGTTGACAGCTATATACCTCAGGCCAAGGCCATCTTTAGCGGCAGAATACTGTGCAAGGGCCGGGAAAGAGGTAAGCAGCAGGGCCAGGAAGGCCAGGAAGGTGGTTATTCGTTTCATATTGCAAAGCGTTTTCAGATAAAAAAACTGCTAAAAGATAGGGGTATAAATTGGATCTTTCGCCATTTAGACGCAGATATCGCCACTGTGGTACGCTTTGCGGGGCAATTTTGCCTATTCCTGAAGCCCTCTGCCCGTCTTTTGTATCTTCCCTTCTTTATTGAGCTGTTTCATCAGCCGGTCCAGGATGCCGTTGATGAAGTCTTTGCTCTTATCGGTGCTGTAGAGTTTGGAGATTTCTACGAACTCATTGAGGGTCACTTTGGTGGGGATGGTAGGGAAATCCATCAGTTCGCAAAGGGCCATTTTCAGGAGGATCATATCGATGAC
>CAZAXA010000374.1:0-6437 GCA_964488965.1 uncultured Phaeodactylibacter sp.
CGTCTTTACGACCTCCTCCACCTCCGCATCCGACAGGTTGCTGGAACTGGGGATGCTCAGGCAGCTCTCGTAGAGGCGCGCCGAATAATCTTCCCGCCGGATGTAGAGGGCCTTGCTGTACATGGGTAGCTGGTTCATCGGCATCCAAAGGGGGCGGGACTGTATGCCGTTCTCGTTGAGGCGCTGCAGCAGGGCGCGCATCTTTTCGGTGCGAAAAGTGAACAGCCAGCAGTTGGGGTCCATGCCGGGGGGGATGGGCTGGAATCGGATGTCGCCGAGGCCTTCCAGTTCCCGCCGGTAGAAAGCGTCGATCTCCTTCTTGCGTTGCAGGAATTGCGGCAGCTGTTCCATCTGCGCCAGGCCGATGGCAGCCAGTATGTTGACCAGGCGGTAGTTGTAGCCTGTCTCGTCGTGGATGTACTCCTCGGGGCTGGCCTTGGCCTGGGTAGACAGGTGGCGGGCGCGGCGGGCAAGCTCTTCCTCGTCGGTGACGATCATGCCGCCGCCGCCGGTAGTGATGATCTTGTTGCCGTTGAAGCTGAAAACGCCCAACCTGCCGAAGGTTCCGGAATGCTTCCCCCGGAAATACGAGCCCAGCGATTCCGTTGCATCCTCCACCACTTCCAGATGATAACGGCGGGCGATGAACAGCAGGCGCTCCATGTCCGCCATATTGCCCAGGACATGAACCGGCATGATGGCCCGCACCCGCCGCCCGTCCCGCTTGAGGATGAGCTCGTCCTTATCGTTGACGACGGTATTGAGGCCGAGGAAGTCCTCCAGGAGATTTAAATCCATCTGCCAGCTTCCGGGGTCCACGTCGATCAGCAGAGGCTGCGCGCCGGTATAGGCGGTGGCGTTGGCGCTGGCCACGAAGGTGATGTTGGGCAGGATGACGTAATCGCCCGCCTCCACGCCCAGCAGGCGCAGCGAAAGGTGCAGGCCCGCCGTGCCGTTCATGCAGGCCACGGCATACTTTGCGCCGGTAAAGGCGGCCACGGCCTCCTCAAAGCGGCCGACGAAGGCGCCGGCGGAGGAGACCCAGCCGGTGTCGAGGCACTCTTTGACGTATTGCCATTCGTTGCCGGCGAGGTGGGGGACGGAGAGGGGGATCATAAATTTTGTGTTGTGGTGTTGTGGTGTTGTGGCCGGAGGTGTATCGGGAGGCCGTTGCCGGTTCAACGGCCATCCTGCATCAGGTAACTGCAAGACCATAATACCGAAATATCATCGTACCTAAAATAGGTGCTATTACTCAGCGATTCTCGCTTTGGAACACTGTTCGGCTTTGACCAAAGTGCCGTTAGGCACAAAATGTCGGTAGAAAATGGCCGGGGGAGGAGGTTCCGTGCCGTAGGTACGGAATATGAACCAAAAAACGATGAGAACATTCCGCACCTACGGCACGGGGCGCCAACCAGAACCCAAATTTCCTACCAATATCGCTTATCCCGGCCTTTTGGGTACGAGACAGGCTCTAAAGGCATGTTTTCCACATTATACCCTAAAGCGAGAATCGCTGTGTACTATCACCGCAAGGGGCTGTTCACACAACTGTGTTTCTGGCAAGGGCGCAACGGCGCAAAGTCCATTGCTGTCAGCTGACAACTTTCCGTTGTCTGCTGACTTTATACTAAATGACACCTACAAAATATTTCCTGATATTGAACAACTGAAAGTAAGGAGTGAAAAATATATTAGTATTTCCCAGTTTAGTTTCAAAGGAGCCCTCTCTGGTAATGACAAATGCCATTTCCGGCTGGTAGGTAGTGATAAAGCTTCTCAGGGACCTGCTGATGGTTGGCTTTTTTAAAGCCGTATATTTAACTTCTGCCGGCGTTGTTCTTCCGGGATAATCGATGACGATATCCACCTCTGCGCTGTCTTTTGTCCGCCAGAACTTTAAGCTGCAATTGTCTTTCAGAAATATGGAATACAGCGTATTGAATACCAGGTTTTGAAAGACAAACCCGAAAGCGGGGGTATTGTAGTCCTCATACAAATTATTGCGGAGATAATTACACAGCCCCAGGTCAACAAAATATGAACAAGGGGTTTTGACAATTTCTTTGAGCTTGTTGGTAAAGAAAGGAAGGCTTTCCCGGATAATGAAGGTTTTCTGCAAGTACCACAGGTAGTCTTTTACCGTATTAGCTGAAATGTTCACATATTGTGATAACTGGTGGTAATTAACAGGATTGGCGGTTTGTTGCGCCAGTATGTTTACCAGCTTAATGTATGCATTTATATGGTTTACGGGCAGTAGCAAGTTGACATCCCGCTGTAAATAGCTCTGAATGATCTCGGCTATCATGGCTCTTTTTTCCTGCTTGCTTTCTTCGGTGATCACTGCCGGATAGGCCCCAAAAAGCATGTATTCATTCAGAAGCCATTCGCGTTTTTCTGTTTCTACCTGGAGAAAGGCTGCAAGCCGGCCCGTGTACCGGTATTCTGTTTTATAATCCAAAAATTCGAGAAAATCGACCGGCAGCAGTTCAAACACTCTTTTCCTGCCTGCCAGGGATTCTGCAATTTTCTCTTTGAGTTCCAGAGAGCCTGAACCGGAAACGATGATTTTAACGCCAATGTCAAGATCATAAATCCCTTTCAAAAAAAGGCCGGCGTCAGTTTTGCGCTGTATTTCATCGATAAATACAACTCCTTTTTTCTGGCCAAACTCGAATTTGATCCTGTTGATCAGTTTGGCCTGGCTCTCAAATTCAGCATTGTCCGTTTCTACATCGAGATTGAAAAAAAGGGTAGGTACATTTTCCTGATGCAGCTCCTTTTGAAGCAGTTTGAGCAAGGTACTCTTCCCTGCCTGCCTGGGCCCGATCAATACGGTGATTTCTTTTCTGCCCAGATGTTTTTGTAACTCTTCGTATATCCTTCGCCTGATCATTCTGGTAATTTTGCTTAAATATACGAATAATTCAGAATAATCGGGCTAAAACACAATATTAACTCAGAATAATCGGGTTAATACAAATCCGTAATTTTTAAATTGAGTCTGCCGGGCTTTCGTATGACCCAGTTTCCCAGGGAAGGCGGATCATTGGGCGTGGGCCTCAAAGGAGCTTATTGGGGATGCAACAATTCTACATACCTCCTATGAATCTCCTCCCAGACTGCGTCTCTACTGTAAAACTCTTCCACTTCCCCTCGCAAGCGCGCTGCCATTTCCGCCATCACTTCCTTGTTTTCCAGCGCAAAGCGGAGCTGCCGCTCCAGATGCTCCCCATCCCGCACCCGGAAGTGCAGGCCCGTCTGCCCATCCGTCACGATGTCGGTATTGCCGGGGATGTCCGAGCAGACGATGGGGCAGCCCATAGCGCCGGCCTGCAGCACCACGTTGGGGAAACCCTCCCGGTAGGAGGCGTGGACAAAGACGCCGGCCAGGGCCATCAGGTACTGCGGCTCCTCCACCCAGGGGAGGTGGGTGATGGCGGGATGGCCGTCGATGAAGGCCAGCATATCGGGCGGCAGGGCCTCTTCGGGGCGCTCCCGCTCGATGGGGCCGGCCAGCAGCAGGCGCAGGGCAGGGTAGGAGGGGAGCAGCGCCTGAAAGGCGGCGAGCAGCTCGGCGATGCCCTTGTCGCGCACCACCCGCCCGATGGCGAGCAGGTAGATGGCCTGAGGGTCGTAGTTGATCTCCTTTTTTGCCGCCTCCAGCCGTTCCGGCCGCAGGGCTTCGGGCGACCACACGCCCAGGTCTATCCCGTTGGAAGAGCCGTGGCCGACGACCGACAGCTTGCGCTCCGGCGCCAGCCCTTCATCGCGGATGTACGTGTACAGCGACCGGCTGTTGGGCCACACCTGCCCGGCGCAGGCATAGGTAAGCCGCTCGATCCAGCTAAGCAGGCGGCGCCGGAAGCCATGGGCGGTCATCAGCGGCAGGCCGGCCACCGTGTGCAGGCGCACGGGCACGCCGGTGAGGCGGGCGGCCATCATGGCGAGCAGGCCGGCCTTGGGAGTGTGGCTGTGCACAATGTCCGGCCGCAGGCGGCGGAACAGGCGGATGAGGCGCCACAGGCAGCGCAGGTCCTGGAGCGGCGTGATGGCCCTGGTCATAGGCACGATATAATGCGGGCAGCCCTCGGCCTCCATCACGGCCTCCCGCTCGGGGCCGTCGGCGCTGGCCATAGCTACCTCGAAGCCGTGCTCGCGCATGTAGCGCATCTGCCCGGGAATGAGGAGGCGGAGGGAGATGGGGACGGTGGTGATGCGGAGGAGGAGGGGAATGGGGATGGGGTGTTTGGGGTGTTGCGGTGTTGGGACTGTTCATTCAACTGTGTCAGGTTTTATGGTCTTGCGGTGTTTCGGTTTTGTGGCCATAACACCGAAACACCGAAACACCGAAATACCGAAATACCGAAATACCCCAAAACCCCAGGCTATTAGAAAGTGGGAGCTGCCTGTCGAACCTGGGTTAAGGCTGGATGGGGCTGGCAACAGGCTCCTGCTCTTGCTTTTCCCGTGCTGCCCTCTGCTTTTGAAACACCTCCCAGGAATAATGCCGCAGGATGGGGAACAGCGCCAGCGCGATCCAGAAAACAGTGAAGCGCAGGCCCATGTGGGTGACGCCATAGGCGAAAATGGGCAGGGTGTACACCACCACCCCCAGCCGCAGCCCCTTCAGGCAGTGGTAGATCAGGAGGAGAAAGAGGATAAGGCCGGGAATGCCGTAGCAGAACAGGATGGTGCCGAAGGAGGAATGCATCTCATGGCCTTCGATGAAGGTGTCGAAGCGGTTGTAGGCGCCCTCGCCGGCGCCGAGGATCATGTACTCCGGGTGGTTGAATATGCGGTCGTAGCCCCGGTATTCGATCTCGCTGACGCCGGCCGCTTCCCGTACTGAGGTGTCCACCCGGTACTGGTAGCGGGTGATCGTGGATTGCCCGAATTCGGTGTTGAATAAGAGGAACAACCCGCCCAGGCCCACCACGAGCAGGAAGGAGATGGTGCGTGGGTTCAGAAGCCCCCGTTCCAGGACGAAAATGCCGAAGAGGATCACTACCGAAAAAATGGCGGCGTTGGAAATGCTGGTGGCCGCCATATAGAAACACAGGCCCGTCGCCAGATAAATAACCAGGGCGGGAATTCGGACGGCCTTTTGCAACAACAAGAAAACAGAGAGTACGATCAGGCTGTAATAGCCCAACTGGTTGGAGGTCTGGAAAGAAAGAGAGCCGCGAATAGCCCCTCCGCTGATTGAGCCCGAGTCGATCAGAACAGTCATTAGTGCGCCGAAGAGAAAGCCAGCTGTAGTTGCCCGGATGAAATTGCTTTTATGCCGGGCATAAAGGGTAAGGACCAGGCGAAACACAAGGTAGTTGTAGAGGTAAAAGGAAGTGATGAAATACCAGGGGAGTCCACTGCTTTTTAGCCCAATCCTCACTACAAAGAGGGATAAATTGACAATGGCGATGTAGCTAAGCAGGTAAAGAAAAGTTCGATTTATAGGAACAAATACTTTTGGCACCTGCAATTTGCCCTGCAGGATAAGCACGCCTATAACTAAAACGATATAATAATCCGAGATTTGGGGCTGTCCAGAAGGGAAAAAATAAAGGGGAAAAAGAGCGAGATACAGCATCCATAACTGTAGCTCTCCCGGAAAACTGAATACATTGAGGAGGCTTTGAAAAGAAAGGCGATTATTCTGAGCTGGCAAATAGTTATGAGTTAAATATCAAAAGATAGATTCCTGTGAGGACACCGTCGGAGTAGGAAGACATTTCTTGAGGTTTAATTATTGTATGCAGGATGGGTTTTCGCATTTTCCAGGTGTTATGTCAATAGATTAATCAGCAGATTTAGGTTGTTTGACCAGGTCGCTCATATGAGCGGTTTCCATCCCATACTGACGGTGCAGCTGATGGTAACAGGCAATTATATGTTCTAATGCTTTGAAATTTTTTGATGGATGAGATGCCATATTGTGGGGATGCCACCACAAATGATAACATCGGCCCCTTTGTGCTGCCCGTTTCATTTCGCTGCAAATTCGCCGCACTTTCAATTGTTGTCCTCCATAAGCATCCAGTTTTACTATATATGGGCGAAAAAATCGACTTGCAGGCACAGCCGATAATTCATTATCGGCTTCGGCAATGGCAAAACTGGTATCCGGTTCGATTTTCAGGTAATGATCCAGCAAGCGGGTAAATCTTTTTCCGTTCGATTCGTGATGGGTAGCCTGGCTTCGCCAAAACCAGCTGTTGGGATTAGTCCGGACACTTGTAAAACTATTCTCTTTTACCACTTTCAGATAGCTGATCTTGTATTGATTTCTTGGAAAAACCAAAGCGTGCAATTTTATGCCAAAATTTTCATAAGCTAATGCCTGCGCCACTTTCAAGTCCGCATTGAAATCCATTTCATTCTGCCCTTCTTCCAAGCAGTAGTAATGGCTGAAAGTGTGGCTTCCTACTTCT
>CAZAXA010000375.1:0-6422 GCA_964488965.1 uncultured Phaeodactylibacter sp.
ACCGCCACACCGCCACACCGCCATACCGCCATACCGCCACACCGCCACACCGCCACACCGCCACACCAAAAAAAACCATTCCATGAGGATCGTCATTCTGTTCGCTGCCCTGGCCCTGCTTGCTTCCTGCAGGGAAGAATTCCTTGAAACCACCCCCAAAGGCGTGCTGGACAGCTCCGTGCTGGCCACCCGGGAGGGCGTTAACGACCTGCTGACCGGCGCTTATTCCATGATCGACGGGGTATCCGATCAGGGTTTCGGCTGGGAGGCCTCTTCTTCCAACTGGTTATTCGGAAGCATCCGTGGGCTGGACGCCAATGCCGGCTCCGATGCAGGTGAAAAGTCGGACCTCGGGCCGATCAAAAGGTATAGTGAAACCGCGGCCAATTCCTACCTGGCTCTGAAGTGGGGCTCCGTCTATGAAGGCATTTCCCGCTGCAACGAAATGCTGAAAGTCCTGGCCCTGGCGGAGGAAAGGGGGGCCGTCACATCTGACGAAGCCGATGCTTTCCGGCGGCAGGCCCGCAGCCTGCGGGGCTTTTACCACTTCGAGGCCTGGCGGATGTGGGAAAAAATCTGCTATATCGATGAGGGAACCGACCTGTCCACCGTCACCAATAAAGAAGACATCCGGGGAAAAATTATTGCCGACCTGGAAGCAGGCGTTGCCCTGCCGAACGACATGGGACAGGCAGGCCGCTTCAACGGCACGGTGGCGCGGGTGCTGCTGGCCAAAGGACTCATGCAGATGTACAAAGATTACGGCAAAGCCCTGGAACATCTGGAATGGGCGGCGGCCAACGGCTCGGCCCCCGACGGCTCGGCCATAGGCCTGGAAGCCCGCTACGGCGATATTTTCGATATGGAAAACCGCAACGGCCCGGAGGCCGTCTATACGGTGCAGTACTCCGTCAACGACGGTTCTGGCGGCTGGAACGGCGGCTGGGGCGAAGTGCTGAACTTCCCTTACAAACCCAACGGCTCCCCGGCCGGATGCTGTGGTTTCTTTCAGCCGAGCCACGACCTGGTGAATTCCTTCAAAACCATCGGCGGCCTGCCCGCCCTGGATGAAACCTATAACGATCAGCCGGTGAGAAATGATATGGGGCTGGCGCCGGAGGACCCCTTCCTTCCCGACCCCCGCCCGCTGGACCCCCGGCTGGACTGGACGGTGGGCCGCCGGGGTATCCCCTACTGGGACTGGGGGCCTCATACCGGCAGGGACTGGATTCGCGACCAGGCCTTCGCCGGGCCCTACAGCCCGAAAAAGCATGCCTATAAAAAATCCCAGGAAGGCATCCTCACCGAGGCGGGCAACTGGACCAGCGGATTTACCGCCAACGGCTACCGCCTGATCCGCTATGCCGACGTGCTGCTCCTCCTGGCCGAGTGCCAGGCCGAAACGGGCGAACTGGCCGGGGCAAGGGCCAACATCAACCGCGTCCGGGCTCGGGCCGCCAATCCGGAAGGCTTTGTCAAAAATGACGATGGCTCTAATGCGGCCAACTACCAAATCTCCGAATACCCCCCCTCCGGCTTCCCCTTCGACAGCCAGGAAAATGCCCGCAGGGCCCTGCGCATGGAGCGCAAACTGGAACTCGGCATGGAAGGCCACCGCTTCTTCGACCTGCAGCGCTGGGGCATCGTAACGAGTGAACTGAACCGGATACTGGATTATGAAAGGACAGAGCTTCCGGTGCTCTATACCGGCGTTGCCGCCGGCCCGGAAGATGCCCTCTACCCCATCCCGCAGTCGGAGATCGACCGGATGGGGGGAAGGCTGGTGCAGAACAGATAATTCCGTAATATGCCATCTTCTAAAGAGGCTGTTCAAGGGTTGGATAGCTCCTTCCCGGTATATGGGGTTTTATGGCGTTTCGGTATTTTGGTTTTTCGGCCACAACACCACAACACCACAATAAACCCCTAAGATTATCCCTTTTTTTACCCCAAAAATGCAGAAGGACTCCTATTTTTTTACCAAATTTCGGCAAGATCAATTCAATCGCATTATGAGAAACATAGCCCTGTTCTTTGGATGTGCGCTGCTGTTCTCCTGTGGGCGCCGGGATGCCGCTACCCGCTTTGAACGGCTGGACGCTTCCGCCACCGGGATCGATTTCAACAACGAGATCATCGAAAAAGACTCGTTCAATATCCTCCACAACGAATACATGTACAACGGCGGCGGCGTTGGCGTGGCCGACCTGAACAACGATGGCCTGCCAGACCTCGTATTTACCGGCAACAAAGTCTCCAGCCGGGCCTACCTGAACCAGGGGGGGATGAAGTTCAAAGACATAACCGGCAGGTTTGAAGGGATTACCAACAAGCAATGGATCAGCGGCGTAGCGGTTGTCGATATCAACTCAGATGGCTGGCTGGACCTGTATTTCACCTCCACCATGGGGGAAGACAGCCTGTTGCGCAAGAACCAGCTCTGGGTAAACCAGGGGGCCGGAGCCGACGGCCTGCCCTCCTTCCGGGAAATGGCCGCCCAATACGGCATCGCGGACATGGGCTACTCCATGCACGCCGCCTTTTTTGATTACGACCTGGACGGCGACCTCGACCTCTATATCCTGAACAATACCGTGACCGAAGAGTCGCCCACCAACTACCACGAAAAAATAACCGACGGCACTTCGGCCAATAACGATCATTTTTACCGCAATAACGGGGACGGAAGCTTCACGGAAATAACCAGGCAGGCCGGTATCGTCTATGAAGGCTTCGGCCTGGGCCTGGCCGTCGGCGACCTCAACAAGGACGGCTATCCGGACATCTATGTTTCCAATGACTACATCGCCAATGACCTCCTGTACATGAACCAGGGCGACGGCACTTTCCGCAACGTTTCCCCGCAGTACATGTCCTACCACTCCAGGTTTTCCATGGGCAACGACATGTCCGACGTCAACAATGACGGAAACCTCGACATCATGACCCTGGATATGATGCCGGAGCATTATTTCCGCAAAAAGCAGACCATCAACGGCAACAGCTACGTGATCTATCAGTACAATGAGAGATACGGCTACGAACCGCAGTATGTGCGCAATATGCTGCACCTGCATAATGGGTTCCTGAACGGCGAGATGCTTCCTTTCAGCGAAGTGGGGCAGATGCAGGGAATTTACCAGACGGAATGGAGCTGGTCGGCCCTGTTTGCCGACTATGACAACGACGGCGACCGGGACCTGATGATCACCAACGGCTTCCCCAAAGACCTCACCGATAAGGACTTTACCAATTACAAAGCCCAGATGTACGGCTACCTGGTGGGCGACGCAGAGCTCCTGCCCCGCATCCCCGTGGTAAAAGTCTCCAACTACGCCTTTGAACAAGTGGAGGATTCCAGGTTCGCCGACCGGACCGAAGCCTGGGGCATGAGCATCCCTTCTTTCTCCAACGGCGCCGCCTTTGCCGACCTGGACAACGACGGCGACCTCGACTATGTCGCCAACAACATCAATGACCCGGCCTTTGTCTACCGGAACAATACCATAGGAACGTTCAACAAGCCCGGCAATTACCTGAAAATAACGCTGGCCGGCAACAAGCCCAACACCATGGCAATCGGCGCGAAGATCGAGCTATGGTGTAAGGGGAAAGCGCTGTATTACGAGCACTTCCTGAGCCGCGGCTACATCTCCTCCGTCGACCCGGCCGTTCATTTCGGGCTTGGCGATAACGAAATGGCGGACTCCATAAAGGTGATATGGCCCACCGGCCAGAGCATGACCCTGCTGAAGGATGCGCCGGCCAATCAAACGCTTCAACTCCGGGAATCGGACGCCGCGCCCTATGCCCGCAAGCCCGCTTCGCCGGCTGAAACCCCCGTCTTATTCCAGATGCAGGACGGCGGCATTGACTATACGCATGTACAGGATGACTATGTCGACTTCTTCCAGAACCAGCGCATCATCCAGCATAAATTTTCCCAGGTAGGCCCCTGCATGGCCAAAGGCGACCTGGACGGCGACGGAAGGGACGACCTCTTCATCGGCGGCTCCGCACAGGCGCCCGCTACGGCTTTCCTGAACAAAGGGGATCGTTTCGAAAAATCCGATATCGCCGGCCTGACCGGCCAAAAGGAATGCCTGGAGTCGGATATCGCCATACTGGATGCCGATAAAGACGGCGACAACGACCTGGTAGCCCTTTCCGGGGGCTATGCCAATGAAAATGAGGAGGACTACCGGCATTTCCTGTACGAAAACAAGGGCGGGGCCTTCAGCCGGGTGGAATTGCCGCTGCCCCCCTTCTCCGCCTCCGTAGTGCGGCCCTGCGACTTCGACCAGGACGGGGACGTCGACCTCTTCGTAGGGGCCAGGGTTCAAAGAGGAAATTTCCCGCTGGCGCCGGCCTCCTACCTGCTGATCAATGGCGAGGGAGGTTTTTCAGCCGAAAAAATACAGAGCTTCCCGCTGGGCATGGTGACCAATGCCGTGTGGAGCGATTATGACGGCGACGGCTGGAAAGACCTGCTGGTGACGAGGGAGTGGAATTCCGTCGCCATCCTCAGGAATGACAATGGCAAAGCCCTCAAAAAAACGGAACAGGATGTTGTCGAAAACAAACACGGCTTCTGGTCCTGCATAGCCGCCGGCGATCTCGACCAGGACGGCGACGACGATTACATCATCGGCAATCTCGGCGAAAACCACCGCTTCCAGGTGAGCGAGGAATACCCCATGGGGCTGTATGCGGTGGATATCGACGGCAATAACGCCATAGACCCCATCACTACCGCTTACTGGAAAGACAACAACGGAGTGATGCAGGAATACCCGGTCAATTACCTGGATGAGTTGGCCGCTCAATCGCCGTTTTTCCGGAAAAAATTTACCAGTTATACCCGTTTCAGTTTTTGTTCTATAGACAGCATTCTGGACAAGACTACCCTGAAAGACGGGGAAAAATACCGGGTGAATACCACCTCCAGTTACGTCTTATGGAATGAAGGAGGCCATTTCCAATGGGAGCGGCTTCCCTCCGCTGTCCAGGCTGCTCCGGTGAAGAAAATCCTGGTTCGGGATTTCAACGGGGACAAACAGGCCGATGTGCTGCTGGCCGGCAACGACTACTCTTTTGACGTATCGACGGGTTATTTTGCGGCCAGCCGGGGAGTGGTATTGCTGAACAAGGGCAGGCGGGCCTTCGAATGGCTGCCTCCGTCGAAGAGCGGCCTGGCGCTGAACGGGCAGGCCGAGGCGCTGGAATACTTCGAAGGGGAACCTTCATGGCTGGTCGTCGGGATTAACCGCGGAAAGGTGTACGTCTACAAAGAAGCCCGGGAGGGCCGGCCTGTTTTTTAGCGGCGGCAATACAGGAATGCATGAGTAAAGACCGGGCATACAAGCTGACGGGGCTGTTCTTTGTGGCCTTACTGCTGTTCAATTTTCCCCTGCTGGGGCTGTTCGGCCGGGGCGCAGCCATTGGAGGCATTCCCTTACTGTACCTGTACCTGTTCCTGGTTTGGGGGATACTGATCTTCCTGACCATGCGTATCGCAGGATCAAATGACAAATCCTGAATGGCCGCCGGAGTCATCATACTGATCTCTTTTGCCTATGTGGCGCTGCTGTTCCTGATCGCCTATTATGGCGATCAGCGGGAGAAACAGGGGCGCAGCCTGGTCAACAACTCCGGCATATACGCCCTGTCGCTGGCCGTTTACTGTACGGCATGGACCTTTTACGGCAGCGTGGGGCGGGCGGCCACTACCGGGGTGGGGTTTTTGCCGATCTATATCGGCCCGGCCATTATCGCGCCCCTTTGGTGGGTCGTCCTGAAGAAGATCATTCTGATCAGCAAATCCCAGCGCATCACTTCCATTGCCGATTTTATATCCTCCCGCTACGGCAAAAGCACCTGGCTGGGCGCCATTGCGGCCATTATTGCCGTCTTCGGTATTATTCCCTACATTTCCATACAGCTCAAGGCCATATCTACCAGCTTCGACCTGCTGGCGGCCAACCGGAATGCCATCTACCGCCATGCGGAAATCCCCTTCTATCTGGATTCAGCTTTATATATCGCCATTGCGCTGGCGGCTTTTTCCATTCTCTTCGGCACCCGCAACCTGGATCCCAACGAACGGCACGGGGGCCTGGTAGCCGCCATTGCCTTTGAGTCGATGGTCAAACTGCTCGCCTTTCTGGCCGTTGGCGCCTTCGTGACCTTCTGGCTTTACGACGGCTTTGGGGACCTGTTCCGGAAGGCCTTCGAAAACCCGGGCCTGGCGCGCCTGTACGCTCTGGAGGCCGCAGGCATCAACGGCTGGGAGTGGTTCTGGCTGTCTGCGCTGTCCATGTCGGCGGTAATGTTGTTGCCCCGCCAGTTCCATGTCTCGGTGGTGGAAAACACCAACCCCGGCCACGTAGGCAAGGCTTCCTGGCTGTTTCCGCTGTACCTCC
>CAZAXA010000376.1:0-6400 GCA_964488965.1 uncultured Phaeodactylibacter sp.
GGTTCGTCCCGCACGACCTCAGAGGCCTGATCGGGCTGATGGGGCGTGAGGAATTCAATGAACGCCTGCAGGCCGGTTTCGAAAAGTCCAGAGAGTGGCGCTTCAACAGCGAATGGACCCACGAGAACAACCTGCTGGCCATGGGCGTCCTTCCCATCAATCACGGCAACCAGCCCAATATGCAGGCCGCCTACCTGTTCAATTATTCCGGAAAACCCTGGCTGACACAATACTGGGCGCGGGAGATCATGGAGGTGTACTACGGCGCCACGGTAAAAGACGCCTGGCCGGGCGATGAAGACCAGGGGCAGATGGGCGGCTGGTACGTCATGAGCGCCATGGGCCTGTTCGAGATGAAGGGCGGCTGCGAACAGGACCCGGTGCTGGAGATCGGCAGCCCGATCTTTGACAAGATCACCATACAACTCGACCCCCGGTATTATTCCGGCGGCGCCTTCGTTATCGAAACGATCAACAACTCCAAAGAGAACCGGTATATCCAGTCGGCCATGCTGGATGGAAAACCACTGGACAAGCCCTGGTTCTACTTCCGGGAACTGGCCGATGGCGGCAAGCTGGTGCTGCAGATGGGCCCGGCGCCTAATAAAGAATGGGGCGCCCGGCCGGAGGATGCTCCGCCTTCCATGTCGGATGAACGGAAATAAGAGAGCTTTATGCTTTTATTGCCAAGGCATATTATCTGGGGAGCGCTGTTGAGCATATCCCTTACCTTCTGCACTTTAGAGAACAACGAGCCTCCCCTGTTCATGCTTTTGCCTTCGGAGCGGACGGGCATAAGTTTCACCAACCGCCTTTCCGAGGGCGATAGCCTCAACATTATGAATTATGTTTATTACTACAATGGCGGCGGCGTTGGCATTGCCGATTTTAACAAAGACGGCCTGGAAGACCTGTTCTTTACCGGTAATGAAACCTCCTGCCGGCTGTATCTCAACAAAGGGGGGCTGCGGTTTGAAGACATTACCCGTCAGGCGGGCGTGGAGACCAAGGCCTGGGCTGCCGGAGTGGCCATTGCCGATGTCAATGCCGATGGTTTCGATGATATCTACATCTGCGCCGCCGGGCACAGCGAGCCTTCGGAAAGGGCCAACCTGCTCTACCTCAACCGGGGCCCCGGCACGGATGGGGCGCCCCGTTTTCGCGAGGCCGCCGCTGAGTTCGGCATTGCCGATACCAGCTACTCCACCCATGCCGCCTTTTTTGACTATGACCTGGACGGCGACCTCGACCTGTATGTGCTCAACCATGCAAACCAACGCAGTACATTGAATACCCCTCTTCCCCGGAAGGTGCGTGGCGAGGGGCCGAGCACGGACCGCCTGTACCGCAATGATGGCGGAGCCGCTCCAAAGCCGTTTACGGACGTATCCGGAACGGCCGGCATTCGGGTAGAAGGTTACGGCCTGGGCGTCGCCATCAGCGACATCAACCGGGATGGCTGGCCCGACATATACGTAGCCAATGATTTTATTTATAATGACCTGCTCTACATCAACCGGCAGGACGGAACATTCGAGGAGCAGGCCGGCCATTACCTGCGCCATCAGAGTTACAACAGCATGGGCTGCGATATTGCCGACTTTAACAACGACGCCTGGCAGGATATTCTCGTCCTGGATATGCTGCCGGAAGACAGGAAGCGCAAAAAAACCATGGCCGGCACGATGAATTACGACAAATGGAACCTGATGCTGGCCAACGGTTATGCCCCGCAGTACATGCGCAATACCCTGCAACTCAACAATGGCCCTTCCCCCCTGCCGGGCGCCTTTGGCCAGCCTTCCTTCAGTGAGATCGCGCAGTTGTCGGGCATTCACCAGACCGACTGGAGCTGGAGCGGGCTGTTTGCCGATTTCGACGATGACGGCTGGAAAGACCTCTTCATCACCAACGGCTACCTGCGGGATATCACCAACAAGGACTTCATCGACTTCAGCGCCAGCCTGGGCATGTTCCAGTCTCAGGAAGAAGCGGACCGCAAAGTATTGGAGGAAATCCGGCGACTGGAGGGAGTAAAACTGCCTAATTACTGCTTTCGCAATGAGGGCAACCTCACTTTTACCCCCTGCCTTTCCCTGCCGCCGTCTTTCTCCAACGGCGCCGCCTATGGCGACCTCGACGGCGACGGCGACCTCGACCTGGTGGTTAACAACATCAACGAGCCGGCTTTCCTGCTGGAAAATAAGGGCGACGGCGCTCACTTTCTGAATATTACCCTGGCCGGCCCGGCGGGCAATCCCAAGGGCGTTGGGGCCCGCTTGTGGCTTTTCGTACAGGGCGGGCAGCAATATCTGGAGCAATACCCTTACCGGGGGTTCCAGTCTACGGTTTCCACCACCCTGCACTTCGGCATGGGGCCCCATGCTTTTGCCGACAGCCTTATCATTGAATGGCCCGGAGGGCGGCGGCAGGTTTTAACGGCAGTGGCTGCCGGCCGGAAAATACAACTGAAGTACGAAGATGCAGAGGAAAATTCAGCCGGGCGTTCTGTTGCTGCCGCCGGCCCTTTCCTGAAAGGTATCACCGGGCAGCGTGGCCTGTCGTTTATCCACCGGGAATCCCCCTTTAATGATTTTCTTCAGCAACCCCTGCTGCCCCATGCCTTTTCCCGCTCCGGCCCGGGGCTGGCCGTCGGCGACCTCGACGGCGACGGGCTGGATGACATTTTTGTGGGAGGGGCCAAAGGGCAGGCCGGGCGGGTTTTCTACCAAAAGGCCGGCGGCAGTTTTGAGTACAGGGATCTGGTGGAAGGCGCCGAAGCCGAAGACGTCGATGCCCTCATCTTCGACGCCAATAACGATGGCGCCAATGACCTTTACGTGGCCGGCGGGGGCAGTGAATTCCCTGCCGGGGATAAAAATTACCAGGACCGCCTGTACCTCAATGACGGCAAAGGCGGCCTGTTGCTGGCCCGGGGCGCCCTGCCGGCTATGCCCACCAGCAGTTCCTGTGTCGCCGCCGCCGACCTGGAAGGCGACGGCGACCTGGACCTCTTCGTTGGCGGGATGGTGATGCCGGGCCAGTATCCGATGCCCCCTCGTTCTTACCTGCTGCGGAATGATGGAGGCGTGTTCTTCGATGTCACTGCCAAGCTGGCGCCCGGCCTGGAGCGCATCGGCATGGTGACGGACGCTGTCTGGGCCAGCCTCGGCGAAGAGAGCGGCCCCGGCCTGGCGCTGGCAGGGGAGTGGATGCCCGTCGCCATCTTCAGGAATAGCGGCGGCCGCCTGGCCCGGCAGGCCAATACCGGTTTGGAAAGGAGCAACGGCTGGTGGCATGGCCTGGCCGGCGGGGATTTCGACCAGGACGGCGATACCGATTTCCTGGCCGGCAACCTGGGCCTTAATGCGCCCTACCGGCCCACTCCGGAAGAACCCCTGCGCATTTATGCCGGCGATTTCGATAATAACGGGAGCATCGACGCCGTTATGTCTTACTACATTCAGGGTGTTGAATCGCCGGCCCATCCCCGCGATGTGCTGTTCTCCCAGCTTCCCGGCCTTGAAAAGAAATACCCCAGGTATGGCCTGTACGCCGAAGCGGCGCTGAAGCAACTGTTCGGCAAAGAAAAACTGGACAAAGCCTATATCCTGGAGTGCAATACCCTTCAGTCCGCCTATATCGAAAACCTGGGGGACGGCCGCTATGTGCTGCGCCCTCTTCCCGTGGCCACCCAGTTTGCCCCCGTTTCAGGCATTATCTGCGCAGACCTCAACCAGGATGGGCGCCTGGACGCCCTGCTCGCCGGGAATGACTACTCGCCCGAGGTCCATACCGGCCGCTATGATGCTTTCGCCGGCCAACTTCTGCTGGGAGACGGCAGCGGCGGTTTCTCTTTGGCCGGGCCCATGCAGAGCGGCTTTTGGGTGGAAGGAGCAGTGAAAGGCATCGCCTTGGCCAGGAGCCGAAGGGCGGGCCTGTACTGGATAGTGGCGGCGGTGAATAACGATACATTGAAAATATTTGAAGGAAGGCCCGGGCAACAGGCTTTATGAAAAAAACACATCCATTTAATAACCAAATTTATCGCATCATGAGGTACAAAAATTTAATCTTTACCCTGACAGTAAGCCTTATGGCAGCAGGCACGCTCTTGTTCAGCAGTTGTGGAAAGGATGATGAACAACCGGTAGCCGCTCCCTCTGTTTCCCTGTCGGCAAGCACCTTCACCGGCAAGATCGGCGAAACGGCTACGGCCACCGCCACCGTGACCGCCCCGGGAGGGCTGAAAGCACTGAGGATCACTAAATACCTGGGTACCGATGTGGATCCTTCCTACGGGACGAACGGCACTATGGAGGTTACTTCTTCCTCCTTTACCCTCAACTACACGCTGACGGATGAAGGGCTGCAGACGCCGATCCGTTTCAACTTCGAAGCAGAAGACGACAAAGGCCAGACGGGCGACGCTGACTTCATCATCACTACGGAACTGTCTTTGAAGTATCTGCTGCTCAACTTCAACTGGAAGTGGAAATCCAAGATGGGCAAATGCCTGGATTCCGAGCCCGAGACCGAGCAAATCCTGGAATGCGAAAAGGACAATATCTACATCTTCAATGAAGACGGCTCCATGACTATCGATTATGGGGCCATCACCGGAACGGGCGGCGGCACCTGTGATTTCGACGGCCTTAAGCCGCCCACCACCTGGGAAATGAATGCGGATGAGTCGGAACTCACCATCACCAGCGTGAATGTATTCGACCCGAATGATGTCCAGGTGGAAGTGTACCGCATTACCGATTTCAATGCCATGGAGATCAGTTCCGAACAAACGGTCGACCTGACGGTCTTTGGTTGCGTTATCTGGGACTGGAAGTTTACCTGGAGCGCAGTGCCGAAGTAATGGGGTAAGCCGGAAATGGGAAGGCGGAAGCCGGAAAGGCCTGCAGAGGCGTCCACTTCGGGCTATTCCGCCTTCCGATTTCCGACTTCGCACTTTGCTATTCCCATTTCAGCCGAATGAACCGCGGCCGGTAGATATGGGCATCCTTCCTGATATCGTTCCAGAAGTCAAAAGTGATGGTGTTGTAACTGATGAGCAGTTCGCCGGGTTTGGAAAGGCAGGGATGGGCCTTGGCATTGTACGGCAACAGCCCTTCGTCGATCTCCGGCGTGCGCCAGATCTCCTGAATGGGGCCGAAGGGCCCCGCAGGGCTGGCGCCTACGCGAAGCCCCACCTTGTCTGAAATGCCCATCACCTGGAATACCAGCAGGTAGCGGCCGTCGTCGAGGGGCGTTACGCTCAGCTCATTGGAAACGGCATTCGTCACCGGCGCCATGTCGTTCTCATCTTTTACCCATTTTTCGCCGTTCCAGTAGCGCCAGCGGCTGAAGTTTTCAAAATCCACGGGTTTTACCCGCGCTACGACCAGGTTCTTATCCTGGCCGATGCAGCCGTAGACGTAAACATAGCCGTCGGGATGCGGGGCGCCCGCCCATTCCGTGTTAACCAGTACGCCGGCGCCCATATTGCCCTCTCCAAGGCGTTCATTTTTAATGTGTAAAGGCGTGGCCAACTGCCGCTGGCCCTCAAAGGGAGGGCGGCTGCCGACGGGAAGGGCCAGCAGAGAAACATCGGGTTCGGTGAAATCAAAGACATTGGGGCCGGTCGTTTCAATGTGGTAGGCGAACAGGTACAGTGCATTGCCTTTTTCCTTGTTGACAAATCCGTCGCCGAGCCAGTAATACCGGCCTTTCCTGGCGTTCCCGGATTGCGGCACGAAAAAAGTTAGAGGCTCCCCCTTTTCATCCTGTTTGTAGAAAAAGCGGATGCTGTCCGGGTGTGGAGATTGCCCTTTCACATAGGCCACCGTATTGTTGACCATCTTGTACCCTTCCGCAGGCTTGCCGCCTTCCACTTCGCCGATGAAAGTGTCGCTGAACGTCAGGAGCACTTCCCGCTGCGGGTCATTGCGGGCTTGTTCTACTCCGTCCAGGGAAAAGGAAAAGATTCCATCCGCTCCGAACCAGCCGGATTGGCGGTAGAAGAGCTGCGTCCACTCCGGCGCTGCTTCTACAGTGAATTTCAGCTCGCCAGGAGCTGCCGTTGGCGCCTGCCGGTTCAATCCGCCACAGTTGGTTGCGGACACCGCTATGCAAATGGCGCAGAAAAACCTGTAAACCATAGTCATATTTCATTCAATGGATCAATCTTTGAGAGCAAACTACTCGGGCCCCGGCCTGAGCGGAGCGAAGCTTATTATTCCCCAGTGTGTCAACGGCACAAATTGAGGTTTTAGCTTCTTGGTAGAGAAGCAGGAATATAGATTCCTGCGCTACTACGCGGGAATTTATATTCCCGCTTCTCGTGCATGCGGAAATTTATATTCCCGCTTCTCGTGCATAAACTCATAAAGTGAGGAGAATCATTATA
>CAZAXA010000377.1:0-6393 GCA_964488965.1 uncultured Phaeodactylibacter sp.
CCGACCGCCTGCGCCTCAGCCCCTGCTATCTGGAGTCGGAGATGACCTGTATCACCTGCCACAATCCCCACCAGAGCGTAAAGGTTACCGGCAGGGATCATTATAACCAGGCTTGTATCAACTGCCACGGCGGCAGGCGCCCCCAGGCCTGCAGCGCCCCTATGGCCGCCCGCCAGGCCGAAGGCGACGACTGCTCCGGCTGCCACATGCCCCGCTCCGGCAGCATTGACATCCCCCACGTGAACATCACCGACCACTACATCAGCCGCAGCAATATCAAAGGCAGGGAACAGCCTGAAGCGCCCGGCGGCGAACCGGTCTTCCTGGGCCTGCAAATCCTGACCAAAGAACAGGCTTCGCCCCTGGAAATGGCCAAAGGGTATATCGCCATGTACGATAAATATGTGCAGTCGGCCATCATGCTGGATTCCGCGGAATTCTACCTCGGCCTGTCCGCGCTGCCGCTGGAGGAAAAGCTGCCCACTCTCCTCCACTACTACTTCGCCCGCGAGGATTACCAGGCCATTGCGGAGCTGGCCGCTTCCCGGCAGCCGCAGTCTATGGCCGATGGCTGGACGGCCTATCGCTGCGGCGAAGCTTTCTACAAGCTGGGCGATTTCCCTTCTGCCCTGGCCTTCTACCGGCGCGCTGCCGAACTGATGCCCTATAACCTGGACTTCCGGGAAAAGCTGGGCGCCGCCTGCATTCAGTTGCAGCAATTGCCTCTGGCTATCGAAACCCTGGAGTGGGTGCTGAAGGAAAATCCCAAACGGCCGGCGGCCCTTTCCAACCTGGGCTACGCCCTTGTGCTGCAGGGGCAGGTACTGAAGGCGGAGAGCCTCTACGATCAGGCCATCGCCCTGGACCCGGACTACGAACAGGCGCTGCTCAACAAGGCGGCGGCGCGCCTGCTGCAACAGGATGCGGAAACGGCCCGGAAGCTGATCGAGCGGGTGCTGAAGCTCAACCCGGAGAACCGGCAGGCGCAGGCGATCCGGGGAAAGATTTAGATGCTCTTAAGCAATTACAGCATTGAACAGGCAACTTACTATGCTTTGACCATGTTAGATCGGAAAATACCTCGCCATGCAACGCCAAGCCTACCGCCTGCGGGCCGGCAGCCTCGCCAGGCTGAAACTCGCAGAAGAAACCCTTCCCGCTCCCGCTCCCGGTGAAGCCGCCATCGAAGTGAAGGCCATCGGGCTGAATTTCGCCGATATCTTTGCCATCTGGGGCCTGTACAGCGCCACGCCGGCGGGCGCCTTCGTGCCAGGCCTGGAATATGCCGGCCGGGTGGCGAGGGTGGGAGAGGGGGTTGTCCACTTGCGGGAAGGCGACGATATCATGGGCGTCATCCGCTTTGGCGCCTGCGCCACCCACCTCAACATCGACGCCCGCTATGTGTTGCCCTTGCCCAAAGGCTGGAGCTTTGAGGAAGGGGCCGCCTATCCGGTGCAGGCGCTCACCGCTTATTACGGATTGAAGGAACTGGGGAAAATACAGCCGGGCCAGACGGCGCTCATCCACAGCGCCGCGGGAGGGGTGGGCATATGGGCCAACCGCATCGCCAAAAAATACGGCGCCTTTACCATAGGCACGGTGGGCAGCGAGGCAAAACTTGCCCTCCTGCGGGAGGAAGGGTATGATAAAGGGATCGTACGCACCGGAAATTTCAAAAAGGAACTGGAAAAGGCACTGGCAGGCAATGCACTCCACCTCGTCATGGAGTGCATCGGCGGCTCCGTCCTGAAAGCGGGCTACGATCTGCTCGCCCCGCAGGGGCGCATGGTCGTCTACGGCTCCGCCCGCTACGCTTCCGTCGGCAACCGCCCCAACTACATGAAGCTGCTCCGGCACCACCTCACCCGCCCTCGTATCGACCCGCAGAAAATGATAGAATCCAATAAGGGCATCCTGGGCTTCAACCTGATCTGGCTCTACCACAGGGTGGAACTCATGCATCAACTGCTTGCCGAACTGGAAGGCATGGATTTGGGCAGGCCCCGCGTCGGGCATACCTTTCCGCTCGAACAGCTCAAAGAGGCCATCCTCCTCTTCCAATCCGGAAAGACGACGGGGAAGGTGGTGGTGAAGGTGTGAAGGGGGCCTCAAGCGGTAATTTCTAAATTATTTGAGAGCCATTGCACCCAGCCCTCACTTAATTATTTGAATATGCTGCCGGCTTTTTGGTTAGAAAAAAATTTTTCCTATATTTATCATGGCAATTTAAAATTACCGCTTTACCCCCCCGCCTAAAGGTTCCCACGCCGAGCTAAGTAAGAAAAGACGAGACGACCCTGACAGCAAAGGAATGCCTTTGCCGGAAGGCTTGCGTCTATTCAAAGCCTCTTCACAATTCGTCATTCGTGTAAATAATTGATTGTCGATAATTTTAACCTAATTCAGAAACATGAAGAACATTTATCAACATGCACAACACGCTTCCAGCCGATGTTGTACCCTTCTTATGAAGCGAATGTTTACCCTGGCCCTGGCCCTTTTCAGCGCGGGGGCCCTGCTGGCCCAACCGGCCAATGACAACTGCGCCAACGCTCAGCCCGTCCCGGTCGGGACGCCCGGCAACTGCACCATTGTCAGCACGACCAACGTTGGCGCTACCGATGACGGCCCCCAGACCTGCGACGCCACTACCAACAACTGGGGCACCTGGTACAGCTTTACCGCTCCGGCCAGCGGCTCTCTGTTCATCCAGGTGATCGACCTGGGTACCGGCGACCCGGAAGCGGCCATTTATGATGCCTGCGGCGGCACTTCTGTCTGGTGCGACGGCACTCCCGATGCCGAAGTGGTCAACGGCCTGACGCCCGGCGCCACCTACTTCCTGCTTGTCTGGGGCGACGCCGCCTCCTTCGTCGGCGCTTTCAACCTCTGCCTGGAGGAATTCGTGCCGCCCGCCAATGACGACTGTGCCGACGCCATCCCAGTGGCCGTTGGCGCCCCCGGCAGCTGCCCGGCCAACGCCATCACCGGCTCCAACCTGGGCGCCGCTGACGACGGCGGCTTCTCCTGCGACGCCTCCGTCAACTTCGGGGTTTGGTACAGCTTTGTAGCTCCGGCCAGCGGCGCCATCAATATCCAGGTGATCGACCTGGGCCCCGGCAACCCGGAGGCCGCCATCCTCGACGGCTGCGGCGGTACGCAGGTGTGGTGCAGCACCGCGCCCGACGATGTGATCGTCCCCGGCCTGACGCCCGGCCAGACTTACCTCCTCAACGTATGGGGCGATGCCGGCCAGACGGCGCCCTTCGGCCTTTGCATCTCCGAGTTTGTACCCTATGTGAATGACGCCTGCTCCGGCGCCATCCCGCTAACCGTGGGCGCTTTCGGCAGTTGCCCGGCCAATGCGGTTTCCGGTTCTACCACAGGAGCTACGGATGACGGCGCCCAAACCTGCGACGCTACCACCAACAACATGGGCGTATGGTACACTTTCACCGCCCCCGCATCCGGCGCGGTAAATATCCTGGTCACTGACCTGGGCCCCGGCGACCCCGAGGCGGCCATTTACAATGGCTGCGGCGGAACCTCGATATGGTGCGACGGCACTCCCGACAATGAAACGATCGGCGGCCTGACCCCGGGCGCGGATTATTACGTGCTCGTCTGGAGCGACATGGGCACGACCACCCAGGGCCCCTTCACCATCTGTGTGCAGGAACTGCAGCCGCCGCCCAACAACGACTGCGCCGGCGCCATCGACCTGGGCGCCGAAACCAGCCCGATCACGGGCAATACGGGCAACGCTACCAATAACGAAGATGTGAGCTGCCTCGTCTTATCCCGCGACCTCTTCTACTATATCGACGTGCCTCCGGGCGTTACCCTGGAGATCGGCCAGACCACCAACGACTACGATTCCCGCAACCGCCTGGCCTGGGGCGGCGACTGCCCGGGCGATAATGAGATCGCCTGCTTCGACGACCCGGACGACCGGGTAGTCAGCTGGACGAACAACACGCCCGGCACGCAGCGCGTGTACTGGGTGCAGGAGGGCTTCACCACCACCAGCGCAGGCAACTTCACCCTGGCCTGGGAACTGATCCAGCCGCCGGCGCCCGCCAATGATGACTGTGCAGACGCCATCCCCATCGAATGCGGGGAGACCCTCGGCGGGACCACCCTGGGCGCTACCTTCGACGGGATCGACGAATGCGGGCCGGATATCACTGCCGGCGGCGTATGGTACACCTTTACGGCCGATGATGAAGCCCGCTTCTACCGGCTGAGCACCTGTGACGCCGCCAACTTCGATACGGAAATCTCCGTGTTCAACGGCGCCTGCGAAAGATTGGTCTGCATCGGCTCCAGCCTCGATATTTATGACTGTGGCGGCGGTACCACCGAGCTGACTTTCACGCCTGTCCTTGGTGAAGTGCACTATATCCTGGTTCACGGCTTTGGCCTGTCTCAGGGCGATTTTGAACTTACTCTGGAGTGTGACGTGGAGGCCATCCCCACCGGATGTACCGACCCCAATGCCCTGAACTATGACCCGGACGCTTTGATCGACGACGGCTCCTGTATTTACCCGCCGCCGGCGCCTCCCGGCGACGACTGCACTTCCGCTTTCACCATCTCCTGTGGCGAAACGGTAAACGGCACTACCGTCGGCTTCAGCGACAGCAACCCCTCGGCCTGTGGCGGCGCGGGCGACGGCGCCAGCCCCGGCGTATGGTACACCATCACAGGCACCGGCGATGAGATCACCGCAGAGACCTGTGGTTCCGGCTTCGATACCCAGGTCGCTGTATATGCCGGTTCCTGTACCGGCCTGGCCTGTGTGGCGGGCAACGACGACGCCTGCGGCCTGCAATCCATAGTTTCATGGACCTCCAGCCCGGGAACCGTCTATTATATTTATGTTGACGGCTTCAGCACCAACTCCGGGGCTTATACCCTGGCCATTTCCTGTGCACCGCCGCCGCCGCCGCTCAGTGGCGATGCCTGCACCGGCGCCAGGCCCATAGCGCTTGCCGCCCCGGGCGCCTGTGGAAGCTCCGCAGTAATGGGCTCCACCGTCGGCGCTTCCGACGACGGCCCGCAGACCTGCGACGCCACCACCAATAACCTGGGCGTATGGTACAGCTTTGTCGCTCCTCCCAGCGGTATCGTCATCCTGCGGATAACGGAACTTTCCGGCAACCACGAGGCGGCCATTTACACTGCCTGCGGCGGCGGCAGCATCTTCTGTGACATTACGCCCAATGTGGAAACCGTCAGAGGCCTGACGCCCGGCGCCACCTATTTCCTGCTCGTCTGGTCGGATGCCGGCGTGGAAGGCGACCATACGGTTTGTGTGGAGGAAGTGATCGCCCCGGATAATGACGATTGCGCCGACGCTATAGAGCTTTCCTGCAATACGACCGTTTCCGGCTCCACACAGTTTGCCACTGTCGACGCCGCTCCGGTTTGTAACGGTGAGGCGGTGACGGCGCCCGGCGTCTGGTACACCTTCATAGGTGGTTCCCGCCTGCTCAACCTCAATACCTGCGGCTCCAGCTTCGACACCAAAATTTCGGTGTACACCGGAAGCTGCGGCGGACTGGTATGTGTGGCCAGCAATGATGATTTCTGCGGCACACAATCCTCCGTTACCGTCTTGCCGGTGCCGGAGACGCGCTACTACGTGCTGGTACATGGCTTTGGCAGCGCTTCCGGTTCATTCAACCTGGAATACGACTGCAATAACCCCTTCCCGCGCACACCGGGCGTTACGCCGGTAACTAACGGAGCCGGCATCAGCCTGTTCCCCAACCCGGCGCAGGATGAACTGAACGTGAAGATGGAAGGCTTCCTGGGCGGCCGCGCCATACTGCGCGTCCACAACAGCCTCGGCCAGTTGATGCTGGAGCGCCGCGTCGACATCGTGGAAGAGCCTATTCAACGCCTCAACACCAGCCAGCTGCAGTCCGGCATGTACTTCCTGACCGTTGACGTGGACGGCAAGGGCAAGTTCACCGAGAAGTTCATGGTGGGTTCGGTACGGCCGTAGGGTTTTTTGTTGATCGTTATTGGTTGTTGGTTGCTCCCCAAGAACCCAACCAATAACGATCAACCGCCGGGCAGGAGGAGCGCCCTGCCGCTCCTCACCCTGCTGATAAATAAACCTTTGAGGTTTCGAAAACCTCAAAGGTTTTAAACGGGCCCGGCCCGAACACAGGGGCCATCCTGAATCTGTATCTTCAGGATGGCCTCTTCTTTTTATATCCCGGGCAGTTCAAGCCAGGGCACGGCGGGAAGCCGCACCCTGGCGGCCCCAGGCGGCGCATTATTTCATCAGTCGCTACGCTCGTGTCCCTGCGCCTCCTGGGTTGTGTCGGGCGGGTGTTAAGCCAGGGCACGGCGGGAAGCCGCACCCTGGCGGGGGCCCAG
>CAZAXA010000378.1:0-6382 GCA_964488965.1 uncultured Phaeodactylibacter sp.
GGTCCACATGAACGCAGCCCTCCGTACCGTAGATGATCGTTCCTCTTTCCCTGCCGTAAGTAGCAAATGCATTGCGGCTTTTTCCATCCCACTGTATGGTTTTACCGCCGGGAAATTTGAAGGTGGCCAGCATGGTGTCGTACATCGTCCAGGGATCGTCCTTAAAGTGGTATTTGCCGGCGTCGACGTAAACCAGCTCGGGATAGGTTACCTGCAGGGCCCAGCGGGCGATATCCAGCTCATGCGTGGCATTATTGCCGGTTTCGCCGGTTCCCCATTCCCAGAACCAGTGCCAGTTGTAGTCGGCCAGAATATCGAGGAAGGGCTGGCGCGGCGCCGGCCCCTGGAACAGTTCCCAGTCCAGCCATTCCGGCGGGGGCGTCTGGCGGGCGTCATCCACCCGTCCCCGGCTATTGGAGTAATGGGCCGTTGCCATGTAAGGCTCCCCGATCGCGCCCTTGTGTATCTCAGCGATAATTTCGCGTGACTTTGGCGCGGAGCGCTGCTGGTTGCCCATCTGCACCATTTTGCCGTACTTTTTCTGAAAAGCGGCCAGCAATTCTCCCTCCCGGGGGTTGTGGCCGCACGGCTTTTCCACATAAACGTGCTTGCCGGCTTCCAGTGCCATCCAGGCGCCGGGCGCATGCCAGTGGTCGGGAGTGGCCAGAAAAACGGCGTCGACCTCCTTCTGAAGGAGAATCCTGCGAAAATCCTTTTCCGCCCGGGGAGCTTCGCCCATGGCTTCCTTCGCGGCAGCCACAGCTTTTTCCTGCCGCCGGGCATCGACATCGCAGACATAAACGAGGCTTACGTTGTCCTTCAGTTGCCGGAAAGAAGGCAACAGCCCGTCGAAACGGCGGTTACAGCCTTGAATGGCGATCTGTATCCGTTCGTTGGCGCCCGGTATCCTTCTGTAGCTTTTTGCCGAAAGGGCCACAGGGCCCAGGGTGAGGGCGGCGGCGCCGGCGGCGGCCGTTTTCAGGAATTCCCTCCTGTTGGTTGAAGACTTGGGAATAATTCGGTCCACGTCAGAAATGATTATGTGTTTTTAACAATATCGTATTCCGGTTTCCAGTATTTGGGCGCTTCCTCCAGCATGGTATCAATGGCCATGCGGACGCAGAGGGCCGTCGCGCCTCCGTTATAGACGTTGGAATAGGGAAGCGTATTATCAACCAGGCTGCGGTGAAAGGCCCGGAGCGCGTAGCCGGTATTATCTATGCCCTCCTCTTCTTCCGGCGCCTTTATTGGGATGCCCTGGCCTTCCTTCAGCAGTTGTATCGTCGCGCCACTTACGCCGTCTACTTCGCCCAGTTCCTTTTCCGTTACCTTCTCGCTATAAATCCAGCCTTCATCAATATTTAATTCTATGGTGCCTTTGCTGCCCCTGAACTTCATGATATATCCCTCTCTGGCGTTGGAGGTCAGCGCAATGCAGTTCACCTTCATGCCACCGGGATACTCGAAGATGGTATTGACATTATCGAAGGTCTCCCTGCCGTCTTTCCAGTAGTCGATGCCGCCCAGGCCGACCACTTTCCGGGGGTAGCTGTTGAAAACGAAGTTGATGAAGTCGATCTGATGGGAATGCAGTTCCGCCGTCAGGCCGCCGGAGTACTCCCGGTACATCCGCCAGTTGATGATGCGCTCGTACTTCGGATGAGGCGCCGGGCGCCGCCAGTCTCCATTGCGGTTCCATTGCACATATACATTGATCACCTCTCCGATGTAGCCCTCCCGGATCATCCCGGCTACCTGATAGTACAGGGGAGTGCTACGGTATTGATGGCCGACCTGAAAAGTGAGTTTCGAACCCCTTACTTTTTTTATGAGGTTGAAAACCTCCTCTTCCCGAAAGACCATGGTCTTTTCACAGTAGACGTGTTTGCCCGCATCGAGCGCCGCTTCCGCCATCTCATAGTGCATGGACAGCGGAGTAGCTATGATCACGGCATCCACATTTTTATCCTCCAGCAATCGGCGATAATCTTCATAGGCACTGCATTTGCTGCCGGCCACAGCCACTGCCGGTTCCAGCCGGAAAGGCAGGATATCCGAACAGGCGACGACCCTGAACTGGGGAAAGGCCTGCAACTGGTTGATCAGGCCCAGGCCGCGGTCGCCTGTGCCGATAACGCCGAGGTTAATTATGTCTTCAACCGCCACATTCCGGCCCATTGCCGGAAGGCCCATGGCGGCGCCTGCAAGCACGATACTCCCCTGCTTAAGGAATGTTCTTCGCCCGGTTTTCATATCGCCATATTTTTTATATGTTATTCCTGTATAAAGCAGCCCTATGCTTTTGCCTGCTTTATTCGGGTAAAATAAATTTTTTTGAGGACAATTTGTCAGGAAATAGCAGAAAGGCGCTTCTCAGAATTGTTGTCTTGAGAGACACAAAAAGGGCGCCGCCTGAAAAAAAACTGCCCCGTGGGAAAAAATTTGCCATTTTCATTGTCTAATCGACAAAACCACTGTTGGAAGCCAAGCTCATGCAGAAAAGCCTTGATGTGGTAGAACGCGCCCGCCGCGGCGACCAGGCCGCCTTCCGCCGGTTGGTGGAGGAGCACGAAAGGCTGGTGCAGTCAACCGTAAGGGGCATGCTGGGCGATACGGCGGAAGCTGATGATGTGGCGCAGGAGGTTTTCATCCGGTTTTATAAAGCCCTGGAAGGCTTCAGGGGAGAGGCCGGGATAGGGACTTACCTCAGCCGCATCGCCATCAACCTGTCGATCAACGAGCTGAAGCGGCGACAGCGGCGGCGGCAGTGGTTATCCGTTTTGCGAAAAGAAGACAGCCAGGTTTTAGAAGACGACAACGTGAATCCCGGCCGAAAGGAAATGCGGGAGACTTTGCACAAAGCGCTGCTGCTGCTTGAATCCGATTTTCGGGCGGTGGTGGTACTTCGGCTCATCGACGGCTATTCCGTTAAAGAAACTGCGGAAATTCTGGCATTGCCCCAGGGGACGGTGGCTTCCCGCCTGGCCCGCGGCCAGCAGAAGCTGCGCGAGATTCTGGAAAAATGGTTATAGAGATATGAAAAAGGAAACCATAAATGAACTGCTGCTCCGGTCTTTCGACCAGGAGTTGTCCGGCGAAGAAAAGGCCCGGCTCGAGGCTGCCCTGGCCGGTTCCGAAGAACTCCGCCGGGAGAAAGGGCGCCTGAAAACGCTCCGGCAGATGTTGGGAAGGCTTCAGGCAGAATCCAACGCCGGCTTTGTGGATGGAGTAATGGGCAGGCTGAATGCTTCGCCGGTGGCGGCCACGCTCCTGTCGTTATTGCCCCGCACTGCCGCCGCCTGCCTGATCATCCTGCTGCTCACGCTGATCGGGATTTACCTGGCCGAAGGCAGCCTGTCCCCCGACGCCATCATTGGAGTGGGCAGCCTGTCCCCCGAGGATGCCTATACTTATCTGGAGTATTAATCACAAAGCCATGAGAAACCTGAGAATAATTGCGGCAGTGCTTTCCCTGGTGGGGATCGGTTTCGTGGCCGGGTTCTTCACCCACCGCTACGTGGCGGTTCAGCAAATCCACCGGGTGGCTGAAATGCGCTTCGCATCGGGATTTGAAGAGCATCTCTATCGCGTCATTGAGGCCGATGCTGAGCAGCAAAGCCGGTTGCACCCCATCGTCCGGCGCTATGCCGGCCAGATCGCTGAAAACCACATCGCCGCGAGAACCCGGCGCAGAATCCTGATCGATTCGATGCATAAGGACATCAAGCCGCTCCTGAGCGTGGAACAAATTCAAAGGCTGGACGACTTTTCCCGCCGCTTTAACGAATATGAAAAGAAAAAAAAGGACAAGAAGAAGAAGGATAAAGACAGCAGGAAAAAAGATAAAAAAGACAAAAAATGAGGCGCCCGGGGAAAAAAAGCGCGATTGGCATTGTCTAATCGCAAAAGGAATTCCGATTTTATTAATCTGATTTTTGTCAACTAAAAAAGAAGATCATGACAATGCATAAGCAATTCTTTTCCATATTCCTTGCCATCGCCTTTGTTTTATCAGGCTCCGCATTAATGGCTCAACAAGGCCCCCCGGAACATCATCCGCCATCCCATAAACACCGGCCGATGTTCCTTTTTGACGATTTGATGGAAATGCAGGAGGAACTGCAGCTTACGGAAGAACAGATGAACCGGCTCAACGAATTGAAAGCCGATTTTGAAAAGGCCCGTCAGCAATACCGGCAATTCCAGCGGGAAGCCTTCCACAACCAGGTCAGGGATTACAAAACCAGCCTCGTCGAAGTGCTCACAGAAGAACAACTGGCCAAAATAAAAATAAAAATAGAGGCGATGCAAGCCGAGCGCCGGGCGAACCACAAAGAACGCATGGATAAAGTGGATAAGGAAGGCCTCCACCAGGAAATGAAAGCCTACCACGAAAAAAACATCCAGCCCGTTATGCTCCGGCAGCGCGCCAGGATCGAGAATAAGATCAGCCCCGAAGACAAGGCCAGGATCGCCGAACTGCGCGCTATATTCGAGGCCAACCGCCGGGAAAAGGAACAACTCCGGCAGAACCCGGAACACAGCCGCGAGGACTTCAAAGCCCTGCGCGAAAGCCATAATGAAGATCACGAGGCTTTAAAAGCCCTGTCAGAAAAGTACAGCGAAGACATCGAAGCGCTCATGGAAGAAGTGAAAGAAGAACGGGAGCAATGGCGCCAGGACATGCGCGCCATCCATGAGAAATATGCCCCCAAACCGGAAGAAGGCCGGGGAAAAAAGGAAGGCGGAAAAAAGGGTAAAGAAGATAAGCCTGTGAACCCCGAAGGCCGTCATCCCCACAAAGGCATGCATCCTTACGGCAAGGGCATGAAGATGGGCCATTTCCTGCTGCTCGACCCCAATATTGCTGCCGAAGCCCCGGCAGAAGCTGCCGTTACGGCCAACGTTAAGGCCTACCCCAACCCCGCCGCCAACCTCGTGACGCTGGAATATACCCTGCTCAAGGCAGGCAACGTGCGCATCGAGCTGCGCGACAAGGAAGGCGCCCTGGTCAAAGTAGTGGAAGAAGGCCCCAAAGCCGCCGGCGACTACAGCCTGCCGGTCGACGCCACCCCGCTGCGGGACGGCATATACTACCTGACGATCGTCAGCCAGGGGCAAAAGACGGCGCAGAAGGTGGTCGTGGCGAAGCAGTAGGGGAAATGGCGGATTTCGGCTATCCGCAATCCGGTATTCGCATGGCCTGCCCCCGAACAGAGAACAACGAAAAAAGTAACACTCCCATCCACCTGCACCCGGGGCAACTGCCTCGGGTGTCCTTCACTTGCATTATCAGGCTTTTACAGTTAATTATATACGTTATAGCCGGGCCTTGTCTTATCAGGCCCGGCTACTTTATTAAACCTCCTTCATTTCAGGCGCTAAGTAAGTTTTCATCTTTACCATCTGCAAATACAACGATCCAGGGAACTTTATAAAAAATTCCGTAATTTAGCTCCCCTGAACCAGCCCGCGCATAGAAAGTTAAACCAACCGGCAAATTTTTTCTTTTTCAAGAAAGTAGCGTCGCCTTATGCGATATTATCTATTATCTATTCACCCTTTCAGAGGTAGAATGGGGGCGCGCCTGTTCTTAACGGGCCTCTCAACTGGGCCCCCCTTCCTTTGGGGGGGGCGGGAGGAGGCAGCCACAACCACAAACCAATGCTCGTAAAAACCTTCGCCGCCGCCGTGCACGGCGTCGACGCCCGAAAGATCACTGTTGAGGTCAATACCGGAGGCTTAGTCGCCGCCGGCAAGCAGTTTTACTACCTGGTCGGCCTGCCGGACAATGCCGTCAAGGAAGGCTTTCAGCGCATCGAGGCCGCCATTCAGAACATCGGCCTGCGCATGTTGCGCGTGAAGACCGTCGTCAACCTTGCCCCTGCCGACATCCGAAAGGAGGGCTCGGCCTACGACCTGCCCATCGCCATGGCCGTGATGGCTGCGGCCAACCAGATTGACGGCAAGGAACTCGATCAGTACATCATGATGGGCGAGCTATCGCTCGACGGCAGCCTGCGGCCCATCCGCGGCGCGCTGCCCATCGCCATCATGGCCCGCAAGGAAGGCTACAAGGGCTTTATCCTGCCCAAACAGAACGCCCGGGAGGCGGCTATCGTCAACGACCTCAACGTCTTCGGCGTCAGCAGCCTGCGCGAGGCGGTGGACTTCCTCAGCGGCGAGCTGAAGATCGAACCCAAAATGGTGGTCACCCGCGATGAGTTCTTCGAGAACCAAAACGCCTACGACGTCGACTTCTCCGATGTGAAAGGCCAGCAGAACATCAAGCGGGCGCTGGAGATAGCCGCAGCCGGCGGCCACAACGTCATCCTCATCGGCCCGCCCGGCGCCGGCAAGACCATGCTGGCCCGCCGCCTGC
>CAZAXA010000379.1:0-6365 GCA_964488965.1 uncultured Phaeodactylibacter sp.
CCGCCGAAAAGGGCTTCCGCCGCCTGATGGAAGCCAACAAGGCGCTGCAGGGCATGGCCTACACCGGCAAAGGGCAGGAAGGGCCGCTGGGGGAAGAGATCAAAAAGCAGATCGCTCAGATTCACGAAGAAATGAACGACGACTTCAACACGCCCAAAGCCCTGGCGGTGTTGTTCGACCTCGTCACCAAGGTCAACAGCCTGAAGGACGGCCGCCTGCCTATGGGCGAAGTGCCGGAAGAAACCTTCAACCGCCTGAAGCAAACCTTCCACGACTTCATCTTCGATATCTTTGGCCTGAAAGACGAACTGGAAGCCGGCGCCGAAGGCAACGGCATCACCGACGGCCTGATGCAGCTCATCATCGATATCCGCCAGCAGGCCCGCGCCAATAAGGACTGGGGTACCTCCGACAAAATCCGCGATGCCCTGAAGGAACTGGATATTGTGCTGAAGGATAGCAAGGAGGGGACGAGCTGGACGAAGGGGTAGGGTGGAGGAATGGTTAAATTGTTACAATATATCAATATACCTCCCTACTTCACCCCATCCACATCCGGCAGGTCATACGAGACATCCATATCCTGCAGGACGGCGTCGAGAATGGGGTCTTTGCCTTCCTCGTAGCCTTCCTTGAGGTCGTGGCCGAAGAAGGAACCCATGGTATTCCAGTAGGTGGCGGTCAGGCCGTTGCGCAATTCCTTGATCAGTTCGAAAAGCGGGGTGTCAAGTTCTCGTTCCACCATTTTGATGAGGATCATTCCCTGCGTCTTGGTGAGGTTTTTGAGCGGATCGGTGAACTCCCGCTTCAGGTCTTTGTGGAGCTGCTTGATGTACTTTCTGCGGTGCTTCTCCTTCATGGTCTGGGTGGCGTATTCCACCTCCCGGAAGATTTTGATGGCCTCTACGGCATAGGGGTAGACCTTGGCGGCATACTGCCGGTAACGGCGGTAGCGCAGGTAGTCTTCCCGGTTTTCGAATTCCCGCATGGTAGAGATGGATACATCATCCAGCGTAGCGACGATCAGCGTGTCCCCGCAGCTATCTATAATATAGGGGTAACGCTGGCCGTTGATGCTGACCGTTCCCTGATTCTGGGCAAAGGCAGTGATAAAAGTGCCGGCGGCCAATATGGAAAGCAGCAAATTTTTTTTCATATCAGTTGCTTTATCTAATTTGAAAATGGGTTTAAGCTGTCAAAGGTTGTATAGGCCGGCCGATAAAAGTAGGGCCTGCTGATGTGTATGACGCCAGACTGCCGGATTTGTAACGCAGGAGGCGAAAGCGCCATTGCGCTTTCGCCTCCTGCCGCTGAAATTTAGCAAAACATTAACGGCTACTCCTCATACTTCGCTTTAAATTTTTGGTACAGCTCCTTCTGCACGTTATTCAGGCTTATCTCCCGCCCCTGGATGAAGGCCATTTCTACTTTGCTTGTACGGATATCCAGCAGGTCGCCCTCACAGATGATCAGGTTGGCGTCCTTGTCGGCTTCCAGCGTTCCCGTGCGGGCATCGATGCCCAGTATCCTGGCGGCATTTGAGGTCAGTGCGGCCAGGGCATCCTCCTTACTCAGCCCGTAGCCTGCGGCCTGCCCGGCCTGGAAGGCCAGGTTGCGGTGCTGCCAGTAGCCATCTATGCTCAGGCAGTAGAGTACGCCGGCATCCCGCAGCATTGCCGGTGTTTTAAACGGCTGATCCACATCGGAGTCGATGCGGCCGGGCAGGCTGTGGGTTTCCCTGAGGATCACCGGAATGTTATTCTCCTCCAACAGTTCGGCCACCATCCAGGCGTCGCGGCCGTCCACGATTACGGCCGACAGGCCAAAGGATTTGGCGAAATGCACGGCATGGGTAATCTCCCTGGCTTCCCCGGCGTCGATGTACAGGCGGCGCTCGCCGCTGAAGAGTGGTTTCATGGCCTCGAAGCGCAGATTGGGCCGTGCGGGCTGCGGATGGCCGGCATAGGCCTGTGCTTCCGCAAAAAATTGCTTCAGTTCCTCTACCTGTTTGCCGTAGTCTTCATTTTTGCTGGAGCTCCGTTCCCGACGGCTGTAGGAGAACAACCCCGGCCAGTTCAGGAATATGCCTTCATCGGCGCTGTAGGCGGCGTCTTCCCAGTTCCAGGCGTCGAGTTGTACAACGCTCGACATGCCCGGCACGCGCCCGCCCTGCGGCGCCACCTGCGCCAGCAGCACGCCCTGTGAGCGCACCGTCGGGATGACCGGCGAGTCCGTATTGTAGGCGATGAGGCTGCGCACGTTGGGGTTGATCTCGCCTGCTTCATTATAATCCCGGGTGGCGCGTACGGCGCCGATATCCACCAGGCCCAGGTTGGTGGCCGGAGCGATGAGCCCCGGATAGATGTGCTTGCCTTTGGCATCGATCCGGCGGAAAGCCGTAAAGTCGCGGCGGGGAAGGATGGCGGCCGATTCGGCAAAGGTGATCCTGCCTTCTTCAATGATGATAACGCTGTTCTCAATGACCTTCCCGTTGCCGATATGGGCCGTCCCCCCGCTGATGAGCAATGGCTGCCGCTGGGAAGGGGCCGGAGCGGGCGTCTGTGCATTGGAGGCGCCCGTCAGCAGGGAAAAGATAAAGAGGTATAAAATGGTTTGTGGCTTCATGTCTGTAGTAATGTTTAATTTTTATTATTAGCGAGGGTTTAAGTCTCAGGCCATCCTCAGTCAGGAGAAACAGGAATATAGATTCCTGCCTTAGCCCCCCTACCTCGCCTCATCCTCATTATCCTCACAGTGGTAATGCTCGTACTGCCGTTTGCCGTTGGCAGATTGCGTTTTTTCGCCTCCCTCTTTGGCAGCCAGCATTTTCTGGATGAGCCGCTGGCGTTCTGCCGCTATGGCCTGGCGCTGTTTCTGGTCTTCTTCCCGGCTGAAGAAGGTAATGCCGTCCACAAAAGTCCTTTCTGCCACGGCGTACATCGAGAGGGGATGATCCGACCAGATGACGAGGTCGGCGTCCTTGCCCACCTTGATGCTGCCGACGCGGCCGTCGATGTGCAGCAGTTTCGCCGGGTTGAGGGTGACGAACTTGAGGGCGTCCTCCTCGGAAACACCGCCGAAGAGGACAGCCTTGGCGGCCTCCTGGTTGAGGCGGCGGGCCATCTCGGCATCATCTGAATTGAAGGCCACGGTGACGCCCTGTTCATGCATCAGGGCGCCATTATAAGGAATGGCCTCCATCACCTCGTACTTGTAAGCCCACCAGTCGGAAAAGCTGGAGCCCCCGACGCCGTGGGCGGCCATTTTATCAGCCACCTTATAGCCCTCCAGGATGTGGGTAAAGGTATTGACCCGGAAGCCGAACTTTTCGGCCACTTTCATGAGCATACTGATCTCGCTCTGCCGGTAGGAATGGCAGGTGATGAAGCGCCTGCCCTCGAGGATTTCCAGCAGGGCCTCCATCTCCAGGTCTTTGCGGTAAGGTTTGCCGGAAGCTTTGAGCCTGCCGTACTCCCGGGCGCGGGTGAAGTGGTCGGCATAAACCTGCTCCACGCCCATGCGGGTCTGCGGAAAGCGAATGGTATTGTCCTCTCCCCAGTTGGATTGCTTGACGTTTTCCCCCAGGGCGAATTTGATGAACTCGTCGGCCCCCTCAAACTTCATTTCCTCGGGCGTATAACCCCAGCGCAGCTTGATGATGGCAGATTGGCCGCCGATGGGGTTGGCAGAGCCGTGGAGGATCTGGGCGGTGGTCACGCCTCCCGACAGTTGCCGGTAGATGTTGATGTCTTCGGAATTGACCACATCGCCGATGCGCACCTCCGCCGAGCTGGCCTGAGTGCCTTCGTTGATGCTGCGGCTCGCAGCAATGTGGGTATGCTCGTCGATAATGCCGGGCGTCAGGTGTTTGCCGCCGGCATCGATGATCGTAACGCCACGGATGTTAAGGCCTGCCCCGACCTGCGCGATCTTGCCGTCGCGGATCAGCACATCGGTATTCTCCAGGATGCCTGCCGCTTCGTTGGTCCACACGGTGGCATTTTTGATGAGAACGGCCTGCCGGCGGGGGCGCTCCGTCCAGCCGTATGCCGTAAAGGGATAAATAACCGGGCCAGGCTCCGCTTGTTCTTCCT
The DNA here is from genome assembly GCA_964488965.1 of uncultured Phaeodactylibacter sp. GTDB lineage: Bacteria > Bacteroidota > Bacteroidia > Chitinophagales > Saprospiraceae > JACJXW01. The sequence continues at coordinate 4,095 of CAZAXA010000379.1, forward strand.
CTTCTTCTTTCTCTTCCTCATCATCAGCGGCTGCTTCGCCGGTATATTCCGCCGACCACTCTATCCATTGCCCGTTCTCATCCTGCCCTTTGCCCGACCATTTCGGGCCCTCCATCAGGCCGGACAACCGGATTTGCGGGCCTTCTTTTTCGGGCTGGAAGGATAAGGTGATCAGCGCATCCTCCACATCGTATTGTACCTTGATGGAGGTAGTGTCATTTACTTCGATCTCCATCTTTGGTTTGGCGGCTTCTCCTTTAACGGCCAGCTTATAGGCCTTGCCGCCTATCCTGAGATCATAGGCGCCCCGCCAGTCCGGCGCCGGTAGTGTTTCATTTATATAGGCCTTACCCTTGACCCAGGTGTGCAGGATGCGGGTGTCTTTGTCAAAGATGTTGCCGTCGGTAATGATGAAGTTGGCCCATTTGCCTGCTTCCAGGCTGCCCGTCAGCTGGGCGGCGCCGATCAGGCGGGCGGGCGTGGCGGTAAGGGCCTTCAGCGCCGCCTCTTCCGACAAGCCGTAGGACACCGCTTTGCGCAGGTTGCCCAGAAAATCCTTTTTGTCTTCCAGGCCGTCCGGGCTGAGGGCGATCTCAATGCCGGCGGCAGCGAGCCTTCCGGGATTGGCCGGCGCCATTTCCCAGTGTTTCATCTGCTCCAGGTTGACCTGCAGGGCGTCATAGGGATCCTCTACATCGTAGGGCTTTGGGAAGTTCAGGGGCAGGATGAAGGCAGAACCGGTAGCTTTGATAGCGTCCAGCCGCTGATATTCATCGCCTTCGCCTTTGATGATGTAGGTTTTTCCGAACTCCTTCCCCAATCGGGCGGCCCGCAGGGCCTCCAGGCGGTCTCCCACTTCGAAGATTTGAGGTATATCCTGAACAGCATTCCATGCCTCCAGAGAAATATTGACTTCCTCCTGCTGACCGCCGTACCACTGCGCGTCGTAGTATGTCTGCCGCAGCAAGGCAATGATGCCCATCAGGGAGTTGGGATAGTTCTGGGTAGAAGTGCCTTTACTGAAAGAAAGGTGATGGGCGGCCATCTCTTTGGCGATCATCTCATGAGGGCGTTCGTCGCCAAGGGCCACCAGGGTGGAGGCGCCGCGGGAGATGCCGTCCATCCGGTGGGCGGCCACCATGGCGAAGCCCTGTTTCCGGTAATCCTCTGCCGCCTTTTCGTTTGGCGAAAAATGCTCATGGGCGCGAAACTCCGGTTTGAGGGCCTCATTCCAGGCATAGGCGCCCTCCTTATTGGAAAGCATCTGAGGCTGTTTGTCCGGCTTTTGGCCTTCCGCTTTCGGCTCCGGCATGCCATAGCCGGAATACAGGTCGATAAAAGCCGGATAAACGGTTTTGCCTTTGATGTCGACCTCGACTGCCCCCGCCGGCGCCGGGCCGGCAGGTAGTACGCTTACCACCTTCCCCTCCCGGATGAGGAGGGTGGCATTTTCTACCTTTTTGTTGTAGGTGGTAAAAACAGTGGCGCCCGTAAGAGCATAAAAGCGTTCCCGATGATCCTCAACCCCATTAAAGGGGAAGGTTTCCTGAGCCAGTGTCTTAAGGCCCAGCCCCATCAGTAAGCATAAAAAGAAGTTGGGAAGTAGTTTTTTCATTCTGTCCTTGAACTGTTTAGTGAATAGAAAGTATAAATACAATGAAAGGGCCTGTTGTTGCAAAAATGGGATCAGATCAATTCCGTAGCTATCTTTGTGGGGTTATGGAATGATTGGCAAGTCCAATATACTGAAGTGAATGGGAAAAAGGAATGAAATAAGCGATCAGTTTTTACAACATTTACAACGGAGCATAGAAACCGGGAATTTTGTAAAACTGACCCTCAGTAAAACCGGGGGAGCGGACAAGAGCCTGCGGAATGTTTACGGCCGGCTGATCGAACTGAAGGGGGAGGAAGCGCTGTCCTTCACCCTGCGCTATGCCACCCGCGATGAGGTGAAGAACCATCCCGTTCCGGAAGGGCTGGCCATGGTGGGGCTATGGCTGGGCCAGGATTTTCTGAACGGAGACCTGTTTACCCTGGAAGAGAACGTTTCCATACAGTTTAGTAAAAAGCGGAAAGCCCGCATTTTTTTCCGCCCTCCCAGCCGGGAAGAGCAACCTTCCAGGAAGCACAACCGCCGGAAAGAATACCTTATCGAGGCAGAGGGGAACCCCTACCTTCATGCGATGGGGATCGCGAGCGCAGAGGGTAGGGTGCTGACCGCCGGCCAGGCCAAGTTCCGGCAGATCAACAAATACATCGAGATCATCG
>CAZAXA010000380.1:0-4191 GCA_964488965.1 uncultured Phaeodactylibacter sp.
CCACCAAGATCATCGCCGAGGCCTGGGACGTCCACCAATACCAGGTTGGTTCCTTCGTAGGAGATAAATGGGCGGAATGGAACGGAAAGTACCGCGATGACATCCGGCGCTTCGTCAAGGGAGACAGCGGGATGGTGAATGCTGTCAGCAACCGCATCAACGCCAGCCCGGATTTGTTTCAGAAACTCCTGCGCGACCCCAACCGCAGCATCAACTTCGTCACCTGCCACGATGGCTTTACCCTCAACGACCTGACATCCTATAACGAAAAGCACAACTTTGCCAACGGCGAAGGCAACCGCGATGGCCACAACTTCAACTTCAGCTGGAATTGCGGCGTGGAAGGCCCTTCCGATGACCCGGCGGTAGAAAAGCTGCGACAGCGGCAGATCAAAAATTTCCTCACTCTGCTCATGGCCAGCCAGGGCACGCCTATGCTGCTGATGGGCGACGAGGTGCGGCGCACCCAGCTGGGCAACAACAACGCCTATTGCCAGGATAATGAAACCAGCTGGTTCAACTGGAAATTGGTGGAAAAGAACCGGGGCCTGCTGCGCTTCGTCCAGCAGCTCACTGCTTTCAACTTATCGATGGGGTTCTTTCAGGAAGAATGGTACTGGAACGCGCCGGAACACCTGGGCGGTTCCTCCTGCATTTTCCACGGCGTGGAACTTCACAAACCCGACTTCGGCCACAACTCCCATACCCTCGCCTTTACGCTGAAGAACCGCCAATACGACAAACGCCTGCACCTCATGGCCAATATGTACTGGGAACCCCTCGAATTTGAACTGCCCCAAAACCGGTTGTGGAAATGGAAACGGATCGTCGATACGGCAGCGCCAGGCCCTAAAGATTTCTACCCGATAAGCAGTGCGCCGGTGATAAAACAGAAAAAAGTGAAGGTGGAAGGACGGTCGGTAGTGGTGGCGCTTGCCGTGAAAGGGAAGGAATGAAGGACTGATGAACAGGGGGCGCACAGCCGTGTTTTTCGCACGGCGCAACGGCGCAAAATTTTGGCGCTACTCTTATTCATGTACTTTTACCCAAACACCCCCTCACCCAACCTCCAGCCCATTGACTGCCTCTACCCCCCTGATCTCGGGTATCCTGCCCATAATGGCCTGTTCGATGCCCGCTTTCATGGTCATGAGGGTCATGCTGCAGTTCTCGCAGGTGCCCAGCCATTTGATCTTGACCACCTTCTCTTCGGTCACATCTACCACTTCCACGTTGCCGCCATCTACTGCCAGGTGGGGGCGCACGTCGTTCAACGCCTGATCGATGCGCGCCAGAAGGCCTTGTTTTTCTTTATTTGACATATCGGCTATGTATTGATCCTCACGATATTCGTCGGCCCTATCGTTTCGTTGCGGATAGCGACCTGCCGCATGGTATTTTCTGCCACTTTCATGAAGGCGTCCGTGGCCTGAGGCACCGACTTCAGCACGATAGGCGCGCCCTCATCTCCCGACTCCCGGATGCTCTGCACGATAGGCACCTGGCCCAGCATCACGGAATTGCTCAGTTTTGCCAGTTTGCCGCCCCCGCCCTGGCCGAACAGGTAATACTTGTTGTCCGGCAGTTCAGCCGGCGTGAACCAGGCCATATTTTCCACTACCCCCAGGATGGGAACATGAACAGATGGCAGCAGGAACATGTTCATGGCCTTGATGGCATCGGCAACCGCCACTTCCTGGGGCGTGGTGACGATGATAGCGCCCGTCACCGGAACGGTCTGCACCAGGGTGAGCTGAATATCGCCCGTGCCGGGCGGCAGGTCGACCACCAGGTAGTCCAGTTTCGGCCAGATGGTATCTTCGAAGAATTGCTTGATGATGCCTCCCAGGCGCGGCCCGCGCAGCACTACGGCCTGTTCCGGTTCTATGATAAAGCCGATGGACATCACGGGTATGCCGTATGCTTCAATGGGAATGATCTTGGGTTGCCCGTACACTTCCTGCACCCGGGGCCGCTGCCCCTGCAGCCCCAGCATGGTCGGTATGGACGGGCCGTAGAGGTCCGCGTCGATGAGGCCGGCGCTGGCGCCCAGTTTTTTCAACCCGAGCGCGAGGTTGACCGCAATGGTCGACTTACCCACTCACCCTTTGCCGGAAGCCACGGCGAGGATGTTTTTCACATGCCCCAGGGGGCTGCTCGCAGGTTCCGCCTGCTGTACCCGGGAGATCATATGCACATTGACGTTCGCCTCGGGGTACACTTCCTGAACCGCCTGGATACAGGCGAAATTGAGCTCCGATTTATGTTTGGCCTCCATCGAAGGCAGTTCGATGGAAAAATTGACGTTATTGCCCTGTATTTCCAAATCCCTCACCATACTCATGGTGATGATATCCTGGCCACTGTTCGGGTCGGTGACTTTTGCGAGCGCCTTTACGACCTTGCTGGTTTCGATGTTCATCTATGACAGGCTGCTATTTTTATTTAGATTTAATGTCATTAAGCTGCGCCGTACAAAAGTACAAACAATTCGCCGGATACAAGAGTTTTCCAATTGGTTTTCCCTTTTCCGGTAAATGCGGCGCCCTGGTTTTCATAACCGGCTTAAAAATTTATTTTTGTGCCTGCTTTATACCTGCACCGAAATGAGAGTATTCAACGACCTGAATAATTTGCCGTCCTTTCGCAATGCCGTTGTGACCATAGGTTCCTTCGATGGCGTCCATCTGGGCCATCAGCAGATCCTTCAGAAGGTCAACGGCCTGGCCAACAGCATTGACGGGGAGAGCATCGTCATCACCTTCCACCCACATCCACGGCTGGTGGTCTACCCCAGGGACGATAGTATGAAACTGATCACCTCGATCGACGAGAAGGTGCAGTTACTGGAGCGGTACCATGTCGATAATGTCGTCGTAGTGCCCTTCACCATCGAGTTTTCGCAGTTGAGCGCCGATGAATATATCGAGAAGTTCCTGGTTGAAAAATTCCACCCCAGGTACATCGTCGTAGGATACGACCACCGCTTCGGCCTCAACCGGCAGGGCGATTTGAACTACCTGAAGTGGCATGGCCCCAAAGGCGGGTACAAGGTCTTTGAGATCCCTGAACACGAAGTGGACGACATGGCGGTGAGTTCCTCCAAAATCCGCACGGCCATGGAGAAAGGAGATGTCGCTGCGGCCCGGCGCCTGCTCGGCCACCCCTTCACGCTGACCGGCATGGTGATCCACGGCAACAAGATCGGCAACAAGCTGGGTTTCCCCACGGCCAACCTGGACATCCGGCAGAAGCACAAGCTGGCGCCCCCTTCGGGCATCTACGCCGTATATGTGCTCCACAACCGGCAACGGTACGGCGGCATGCTGTACATCGGCAGCCGCCCCACCCTCCGCGAATACAAGAACCGGACGATAGAGGTCAACATTTTCGACTTCGACAAAGACATCTACGGCGACAAGCTGCAGCTGGAACTGGTGGAACGCATCCGCGATGATGTGCAGTTCGGGCAACTGGAAGAACTCCGCGAACAGCTCCGAAAAGACAAGATAGCCGCCAGAAAAATCCTGGAGGCCCGGCAGGCGCCTCAGAAGGAAAAAAAAATGAGCCAGTACCCCCGCGTGGCCGTCGTCATCCTCAACTATAACGGCCAGGCTTATCTCGAGCAGTTCCTGCCCAGTGTGCTGGCCACCACTTACCCCAACTACGAGTTGCTGGTGGCCGACAACGGATCGCTGGACAACTCGCTGGCCTTCCTCAGGGAAAATTATCCGAACATCAAATCCATAGACCTCAAGGGCAACCACGGCTTTGCCCAGGGGTACAACCTGGCCCTGCGGCAGGCCGAGGCCCCCTATTACATCCTGCTGAATTCGGATGTGGAGGTTACGCCCGGCTGGATCGAACCCATCATCGAACTCATGGAGCGCGACCCTACCGTAGGCGCCTGCCAGCCCAAGATCAAGGCCTATCGCCACCGCAACTATTTCGAATACGCCGGCGCTTCCGGCGGCTGGCTGGACGCGCTGGGCTACCCCTTCTGCCGGGGGCGCATCTTCGCCGTTACCGAGCGCGACAGCGGCCAGTACGAGGATACCCAGGAGGCCTTCTGGGCCACCGGCGCCGCCTTCTTCGTGCGCAGCCGGCTGTTCCATGGCCTGGGCGGTTTCGACCCCGACTACTTTGCCCATTCCGAAGAGATCGACCTGTGCTGGCGCATCAAGCGGGCCG
>CAZAXA010000380.1:4201-6365 GCA_964488965.1 uncultured Phaeodactylibacter sp.
GATGGTCCGGCCCCGTTCGGTGGTGTACCACGTCGGCGGCGGCGCCCTCAACTACAATACGCCGCGCAAGACATTCCTCAACTTCCGGAACAGCCTGTACACCCTGGTCAAAAATGAAGACGGCCGGCGCCTGTTGTGGCTGCTCCCGCTCCGTTTCCTGCTCGACGGCCTGGCGGGCGGGCTTTTCCTCTTTCAGGGCAAGTTCAGCCACATCAGGAGCATCCTGCAGGCCCATGCGTCCTTCTACGCCAATTTCGGGAAAAAGCTGAAAAAACGGCGGCAGCTCCGGGAAACCATCCAGAAGATGAGCATCAGCCCCGTTCCCAATCTGAAGACGGGGCGCTACCCGGGAAGCATCGTCTGGCAGTATTACGCCCGGGGCAAGCATTATTTCAAAAACCTCTGACCTATGCCCAAAGAAAAGCCGGAGATCCTCTTTGAAGACGAACACCTCATCCTGGCCAACAAGCCGCCCGGTATGCTGTCTGTCCCCGGCCGCTTTGCTCCGGAAAAGCCCAGCCTGCTGGCCTGGCTCAACCAACGTTACGGCAAGGTATGGGCCGTCCACCGCATCGACCGGGAGACCAGCGGCCTGATCTGCTTCGCCCGCAACGAAGAGGCCCACCGCCACCTCTCGCAGCAGTTCGAGCAGCGGACGGTGGAGAAAACCTACCTGGCGCTTCTCGACGGCCCTTCCGTACCGGAGAAAGGCTCCATCGACCGCCCCATCGCCGAGAGCCACAGCCACCCCGGCAAAATGACGGTGGCTCAAAAGGGTAAGCCGGCCCTGACGCACTATAAAGTAATAGAACGCTTCCGGCAGTTTACCCTGGTGGAGGCCCGCATCGAGACCGGAAGGACCCACCAGCTGAGGGTCCACTTCGAATCCATCGGCCACCCGCTGGCCATCGACAGCCTCTACGGCCGCCGGGAGGCATTCTACCTTTCCGAGGCCAAACAAAAAGGCTTTCATCTCCGGCGGGATGAGGAAGAACGCCCCCTGATGAGCCGCATCCCCCTCCACGCCTGGAAACTGGCGCTGAGCCACCCCCACAGCGGCGAGCGCCTGCTATTTGAAGCGCCCCTGCCCAAAGACTTCGCAGCGATGCTGAAGCAGTTGCGGAAGTGGGGGAAATAGGAGAAGGGGGGCGGCGTAATGGTGTAACGGTGTAACGGTGGGCGAACAATCGGCAACCGGCAACGCAACGAAAAAATAAAATTTGGCGTTAAAACTGGCACTATTCCCCCCCAAAGGGTATCTTTGGCCTATCTGACCAGACCTGAAACCAGGCGCCCCAATTGGCTTTTATCCCCAGGATTAAAGGACTAAAGGACATCTACCCGGATGAAATTTTATTACTCACGATTTGTCAGGGAAGGATATGTGGCAATTTCTCGGGACGGCAATCGCGATCTTTTCGCTGGCCTTCACCACCTGGGCGCAAAATAACAGCTTTGAGGCCAGGCTGGCGGAGCAGCTCGGCCTGTGCACCAACAAGCGCGCCGTGGGCAACAACTATAGCTATCCCTGCAGCCAGTGCGAGCTGCAGTTCGTGTCCTTAAGCCCCGGCCAGGAGCCGGACCGCTTTTTCCTCATGGAGGCCCGCTCGCCCGACAACTGCGGCTCCGGCGGCTGCACCGGCGCCGTTTACCGCAAACAGGGCGAGTCTTATATTGCCGTAGCCAACTTCTTCGGCTTCTTCGACCGCGCCATAGCCCGCTCCGGCAACGCCACGCCCGATATCGTCTACATCCACAATGAAACCATGAAACACGACTTCACCGGCGACGGCGCCAAGGACGACGCCATCCTGACGGTGAAGTACCGCTGGAACCCTCAACGGCAGCAATTCGATGTAGTGGACATCCTCGCCATTGAAGCGCTCGGCAAAAAAGCGGACCCCGCCCGCTTCCGGCAGCAGTTGCTGCAGGAGTACCGGCAGCGTTCGCCCTGGGTGTATTGAAGAGGTTGTGAAAAAAGCCGCCTGCGGTTAATGCAGCACTTTGGGCGCGAGTTTCCCCTTTTCATCCGTTGTGCTGACATCAGCAAGGCCGAGTTCGTCGGCTGGCTCGCCGCTGCGGGCCTTTTTCAGCGCGTTCCAGCGCGTGGCCATGAACCAGGCCAGGGGTATTACGCCGCCGAAGAAGAACAGGGTGGCGCCGA
>CAZAXA010000381.1:0-6336 GCA_964488965.1 uncultured Phaeodactylibacter sp.
ACCTCGGGTTCGCTGCCCGGCATCTGGCTGGGCTCGCGCCTGGTGGCGCGCACGTCGGTTTTGGCTTCTTTGTGGCGGGCCTTGACGGCGTCCATCTCTTTGTCGCTTTCAGTGGGCTCTTCCTTTTTGAAAATGGAGAAGAGGCCTTCCTGCTTTTCCGGTTCGGCCTTTTGGGTTTCCTTGTTTTTATCACGCTTGAAAATGCCTTGCGCGCGAGTGGGCAAGGGCAAGGTGAGAAAGAATACAGAACACAACCCGAACATCAATAGAGCCTGTCGATTCATATTGTATTTTTTTGAATTTGGTGAAACATCCCTATAACGAAAAAGGCAGGGCATTTCTTGCAACGCCCGATCCGGATACCCCGCGATTTTCCTATTTTAGCTTCACCATTTCAAAACAAAACGGCCAACATGATCGTCAACTCCCTTTTTTCGATCAGCAAACATCCCGGTTTATTATTATTCCTCGCCATTTCTCTTCAGGCCTGTCAACGGCCTGCCGCCGTTACCCCCCTTAAGGTTAGCTGGAAACTGGAAAAGAACTTTGAGCAGAACAGGCAGGACGTACACAAATCCATTTTCACCCTCACCAATACCTCCAGGGCCGCCCTGGGCGACAACTGGGCCCTCTACTGGAACCAGGCCCCCCGGGTGATCATCGAAATAGACTCCAGCGCAAAGGTTGCCATCCGCAACATCAACGGCGATCTTTATGAAATGAAAGCGCTGCCGGGTTTTTCGCTGGGGCCCCGGCAGTCCGTCGTGATCAAAGTATTGTCGGAAGAATGGATGATCAAGGAAGCCGACGCACCGGTGGGGCTTTATCAGGTTTTCCGGGAAAATGGGGAGGACAGCATTCGCCCGGTAAGCGATTACGCCGTCGAAGCCTTTACAAAGCTCGCTCAGCTTACCCGCTCCCGCGAGGATGCGGCGCCCATCCCTACAGCTGAATACCTGTACGTAGAGAACCAGAAAGTCAGCCTGCTCCCGGCGGAGCAGCTATACCCCTTCATCCCTTCCCCGGCATCGGCCAGGCGGAGGCCCGGCGGGTTTACCTTTCCGGGCAATGTTTCGGTTGCGGCCGCCAAAGAACTGGAAAAAGAAGCCGGTTTCCTCATCGCGGCGCTAAACGAACGATACAAGGCCAGGGCCAGCGTGGCCAACGGCCCGTCTTCTCAACCGGCAATCCGTTTATCACTGGACAGTTCTCTGGAAAAGGCGGAATCCTATCGGCTGAAGGTAAGCGGGGAATCCATTGATATTGCCGGCAAAGATGCGGCGGGCGCCTTTTACGGCGTACAATCCCTGCTGGCGCTGATCGAGGACGTTGGCGGCAAAGCCTTTGTGCCTGCTTATGAGATCACGGACTACCCGGCCTATCCCTACCGGGGGTTCCACATCGACGTCGGGCGGAATTTTCAATCCAAGGAAACCATCCTTCGGGTGGTGGACCTGCTTGCCCGGTACAAGATCAACAAACTGCTGCTATATGTCACTGAGGACGAAGGCTGGCGGCTGGAGATCGAAGAGCTGCCGGAACTCACTCTGGTGGGCGCCCGGCGCGGGCATACCCTTGGGGACAGCCTGTTCCTGCAGCCGGCCTACGGCTCCGGGCCATACCCCGATGCTCCTGATTCCCACGGCAACGGCTATTATTCCCGGGAAGATTTTAAAGAGATCATCCGCTACGCCTACGGCCGCCATATAGAGGCCATCCCTTCGGCCAACCTGCCGGCACACGCCCGCGCCGCCATCAAAGCGATGGAGTACCGCTACCGCCGGCTGATGGCGGAAGGCAAACCCGAAGAAGCCCGGCGGTACCGGCTCATCGACCCGGAGGATGCCTCCGCCTACCGCTCCGCACAGTATTACACCGACAACGTCGCCTGCGTCTGCCAGGACCAGGCCTACGATTTCTATGAAACAGTGCTGGACGACATCATCGAGATGTACGAAGAGGCCGGCGTCCCCCTGCGCATGATCCATACCGGCGGCGATGAAGTGCCTTCCGGCGCCTGGGCCGGCTCTCCTGTCTGCCGGAAATACCTGCAGGCACACCCTGAAATCCAAGGCCCCCAAAACCTGCAGGCGCATTTCTTCGACCGCCTTACAAAAATGATAGCAAGCAAAGGCCTGCAGATCGGCGGCTGGGAAGAGGTAGTCATGGATTATGATGAGAACGGCAACTGGGTGGTCAATACCGCTTACACCGGCCGGCAGGTTTACCCCTATATCTGGAACAACCTCTGGGGCCAGCAGGACCTCGGCTACCGCATCGCCAACCGGGGCTACCCCGTCATCCTGTGCCCGGTCACCAATTTCTACTTCGACCTGGCCTACGACAAAGACCCGCGGGAGCCTGGCCTTTACTGGGCCGGCTTCAACGATACCCGCGATGCCTTCGACTGCGTGCCGGGCAACCTCTTCCTTTCCACCAAAGAGGATGATATGGGCCGGCCTTTCGATCCCGAAACAGACTTTGCCGGCATGGAACGGCTGACAGCGGCGGGGCGGAAGAACATCGTTGGCCTGCAAAGCCAGTTGTGGAGCGAGACAGTCCGCGGCCGGGAGATGCTGGAGCACTACATTCTGCCCAAACTCCCGGGCTTCGCCCAGAGGGCCTGGCAGGGCGATCCTGCCTGGGCGCAGGAAAGCGATGCAGCTCAGAGAAACGCTTTATCCGATGCCGACTGGAACCGCTTCATCAATACCGTTGCCCAGAGGGAGTTTCCGGAATTGGACCAGCTCAACGGCGGCTACCGCTACCGCATCCCTGCCCCGGGCATTGTGGTGAAGCAGGATACGGTATATATGAACACCGCTTACCCGGGCCTCGAAATCCGCTACACGGCGGATGGGTCGGAGCCAGGCGGCTCCTCTCCCATCTATGAGGGGCCTTTCGCAGCCAATGGCAAAGTGATGGCCGCCCGTTGCTTCAATGTAAAGGGGCGGGGTGGGTTAACGAGTTATGTTACAAATTAAAAGCCTTATAGATCATCCAAAACGAACTAAACCAATGACATCCAGCACAAGCAACCGCCTGATCTCGCTCGACGCCCTGCGCGGCTTCACCATCATGGCCATGATCATCGTCAACGACCCGGGCAGCTGGGAGCATGTGTATGCGCCCCTTCTGCATGCCGACTGGAACGGCATCACGCCGACCGACTACATCTTTCCCTTCTTTCTGTTTATCGTTGGGGTGTCCATCGCCCTGGCCTACCGCAAGCGGCTGGATCAGGGGGTTGATAAAGGCCCGCTGGTTCGAAAGATCGCCATCCGGAGCCTGAAAATCTTTGCGTTGGGGCTGTTCCTTTGGCTGTGGCCAGACTTCGATTTCGGCAGCATCCGGTGGGCCGGCGTGCTGCAGCGCATCGCCCTGGTATTCCTCCCCTGCGGCCTGCTGTTCCTGTACACCAACTGGAAACAGCAGCTGCGAATAGCCGTCGGCATCCTGCTGGCCTACTGGATCATCATGGCCTACATCCCCGTGCCGGGCATCGGCGCGCCCGGCCTCTCCGCGCCGGAAAAGAACTGGGCGCATTACCTCGACAGCATACTGCTCCCCGGTGTCCTGTGGCAGAAAACCTGGGACCCGGAAGGCATTCTCAGCACCTTCCCGGCAATAGCGACCGGCATCAGCGGCATGCTTATCGGGCAGATCGTCCTGGAGGTAAAGGAGGAGTATAAAAAGCTGAGCTGGATATTTTTCTTCGGCTTCCTGATGGTCATTCTGGGCGGCATCTTGAACTGGTTTTTCCCGATCAACAAGAATATCTGGAGCAGTTCCTACGTCTTGAACACTTCCGGCTGGGCGGCGCTGGGCCTTGGCGCATGTATTCTGGTAGTGGATATACTTGGTTACAGGAGATGGACGAAAATGGGCCAGGTATTCGGGGCCAACGCGATCACCGCCTACGTGCTGGCAGGCATGCTGACCATAGTTTTCTACGAGGGCTGGTTCGGGATGAAAGGCCTGAATGAGCTTTTCCTGGATGGCCTGACGGGCATGGGCATGGCGCCGAAACTGGCATCCCTGCTGTACGCCATCCTGTACACTCTCATCATTTACATTCCGATCTACATACTTTACAAGAGAAAGATCTTTATCAAGCTATAAGCTCATGTTCGAGTATTACGAAAAAATAACGGGCCACTTTGACCGGATGGTCCACAGCCAGGTAGATGCCATCAAAACTGCTGCCGAATGGATAGCCGATGCGCTGATCCACGACCGGCTGATCCACACCTTCGGCACCGGCCATTCCCATATGGTCGGGCTGGAATTATTCGTCCGGGCGGGCGGGCTGGCCAACGTCAATTCCATGCTGGACAGCGTGGTCATGACCGCCGACGGGGCCCGGCGCAGCGCCGACATCGAACGCATCGAGGGCATCGCCGACATCATCTGGGGCCAGCACTATACTTCCCCCAACGACCTCATCATCGTCATCAGCAACAGCGGGCGCAACGCCATGCCTATAGAGATCGCCATGCGCGCCAGGCAGGAAGGCCTGAAAGTCATCGGCATCACTTCGATGATACAGACTATGGACTACCCTTCCCGGCACTCCAGCGGCAGGAAGCTATACGAGATCGTAGACCTGGTGCTGAACAACCACGTTCCCAGCGGCGACGGCCTGATGCGCATCGGCGGCAACCTCGCCGGCCCGCCCTCTTCTATTTCCGGACTGATGCTCGTCCACCTGATCACTACCGAGGGGATGAAGATCGCGACGGAAAAGGGGGTGAAACTACCCGTCTACTTCAGCCAGAACATTGATGGCTTCAGCAACGAGGAACTGTATGCTCTATATGAGGGGCGGATCAAGCATTTGTGAGCGCCAGGCAATCTCTGCCTGCCCGCCGGCCAGATTGTCCTGGAACTGATCGAACGAGGCCGTTACGAGCTCAATGGGTTGGTAGCTGGCCGCACAGCCGCCGGCCAGGGTGAATAACAGGGAGGGGCCGAGAGAAAAACTGAAAGGCCTTTTCATGGTATTTTTTATTCTGAAAACCTTTTTCATTCAAAATAAGTGGCATATTCCGCCAGGTGTTCCTTCAACTGCTGGATGGCCGCTTCACTATCTGCAGCAATGGCGCCGTCAATTCTTTCAAAAAGAGGGTTCATCGGCGCCAGGTAGTTGTGCAACTGGTTGTGGGCTTCACCTTTCATCGTGCATTGTTTGAAAATGTCCTGGAAGGCAACTTCCAGTTCCTGCCGCAGGGATTGGCGGCCGGCCGCATCGGAGGTTTTCCCCTCATAGCGTACCAGGATGGCCTGCATCTCGGCAATACCGGCAGTCGTTTCCGGGTTGGCCTGCCAGCGTTTTCCGTTATCAAGCTGCACCGGCCCGGCCGCACCATGGCCATTGCAGGCCGACAGCAGCAGGGAAATGGAAAGGAAGATCAAAAAGGCATTTTTCATGCTAAAATTCAGTTTTAGAAGGTATTAAGCAGGACAAAATAATCAGATCTTGTTGGGAAATTGTTTTTTGAAATGAAATTGATCAGTTTTTCAGCATTTTTTCAATAAAAACCGGTTGTCTGGAGCCGCCGGCCACAACCAGCACATAAAAGCCGGCCGGGAGCTGAGGCAGGGCCAGACTTTGATCCGCCCCTTCAGTACGCCAGGCCTCCCCGATAACGGGTGTTTGCCCCCCCTCCAGGAATGCATCAGGTTTCACTCTGGCGTCGCCTCCGGCTCCACGGAAGGGGGAACCCAATTGCAGGGCCACCGCATCGGGCGTATAGTGCAGGGATACTCCCGGCGGCGGCAGTACCTCGTCGAAAGTCCCGGGCCATTGTTGGTGAAGTTGACGAGATCGAAAGTAGTTTTTACCCAGGCTCCTTTCAGGATCGTCCTACAATGCCGCTTTGTGGCCGTAACTCAACCATTCAACAATCTAACCATTTTTACCTTCTGTGCCTCTTCCCCTTATTGTTCTTATAATCCATAAAGATATACTCTCCCAGGCCCTGCAGGCTGCTGTAGAAGGCCTTGCCGTTGTTGGCACGAGTAAACTGGTCGACGAAGCGCATCAGGTAAGGGTCGCGGGCGATCATGAAGGTGGTGATGGGGATATCCAGCCTGCGGCAGCGCTGGGCCAGGGTAAGGGTACGGTTGACGATCTTGCGGTCCAGGCCGAAGCTGTTCTTATAGTAATGCTTGCCTTTTTTCATACAGGTAGGCTTGCCGTCCGTGATCATGAAGATTTGCTTGTTGGGGTTGCGGCGGCGGCGGAGGAGGTCCATGGCCAGTTCCAGGCCGGCGATGGCCATGCTCTGGATGTTCCAGCGGGTTATGTTCGGACCGCTGACTAATCCCGAAAAT
>CAZAXA010000382.1:0-6335 GCA_964488965.1 uncultured Phaeodactylibacter sp.
CCAGGTCATTGCCGGCGGTGGTGGCCAGGGCGAACTGCCCGGCAGCCATAAAAATGCCGCCCGTGATGACGGCGTGCCGGAAGCCCATGATCCGGTCGGCCAGCAAGCCCCCGATAAGGGGCGAGGCGTAGAGCAGGGCGTTGTAGGCGCCGTAAATGCCGTAGGCGCGGGCATCCGCTTCCCCCTGTGCCATCTGGTCAAAAAGGACCTTGGTCATATAGAGGATGAGAATGGCGCGCATACCATAGAAGGAAAAGCGCTCCCATAGTTCTGCGAAGAACAAGGTGAAGAGGGCCTGAGGGTGGATCTTACGTTGCGAGTAGACCACCAGGGGCACCCAGATCAGTACGAACACCCAGCCGAAAATGAGTAGACCTAATGCGAAATCCATGTGTTTTTCGTTTATTGAGTTTATTGAGCGTTACGGCAATGCCGCGATAAATCTACTGATCCTGTCCACTACTTATCCCTCCATTCTTCCTCTGCCTCCGGCTGGTCGGCCAGTTCGAAGCCTTCCTGCTCCTCGAAGTGCGTGCCGGGCAGGCTCTCCGCTCCGTGGCTGAGCCGCTTGAGGGGATCGAGCAGCGCCAGCATGAGCAGTCCGAGGGCGATACAGCCGGCGGCAATGCCTGTAAATATCGGAAAATCGCCGGTATTTTGGGCCGTTTCTCCCAGGGCGCCCGCCAGTTTGTTGCCCAGGCCGATAGCTGCAAAATAGAAACTCAGGGCAAAAGGGTAGTAGCGGGCGGGTGACAGTTTCGCAATAAAGGACAGCGCTACCGGCGAGGCGAAGAGTTCGCCCAGGGTCAGCAGCAGGTAGGCGAATACCAGCCAGTACATGGCCGATTCCCCTTTGGCCTCAAATTCTGCGGAAGCCGCCGTCATGAACAGGAAGCCCAGCCCGAGGACGATGGTCCCTATGGCCATCTTGAAAGGAGAGGAGGCTTCCCGGCCCTGCCGTTTCCACCACAGCCAGGCCAGGCCTACCGGTGTGCCGAACAGGATGATATACAGAGGGTTGAGCGCCTGAAACCAGGGCGCCGGCAATTCGAAGCCCGCCAGCATCCGGTCGGTCTTTTGCTGGGCGTACAGGTTCATCAGCCCGCCCGCCTGCTCGAAGGCGCCCCAGAAAAAAACGATGGCCAGCAGCGATAAGAAGATCACGAGCCAGCGGCCGCGTTCCAGCGGGCCGGATTCCTGATACAGGGCGATGCCCAGGCCGCCCGCCAGGCCCAGGAGGCCGGCAATGATGCCGAAGCCCGGCCGGCCGGAGGATACCAGCGCCAGGCCGGCCAGCGCGAAAAGGGCAAAAGTGAGGAATGGGGTGCGGCGGCTGAAGAGCTTGCCGAACAAGGCCGCCCCTGCCTCCGGCCCTTCAGGTTCCGTCCTTTCGCCAACCCCCCGCAGGTACTTCTGGCCGAAAATATAGGCGATCTGCCCGATCAGCATGCCCAGGCCGGCCAGGCCGAAGCCCAGGCGCCAGTCTATGCTTACGGCCACCCAGCCGATGGCCAGGGTGGAGAGGAAGGCCCCCAGGTTGATGCCGATATAAAAGATGGTGAACCCTATGTCCCGCTGTTCATCGCCGGCCGGGTACAGCGCCCCGACCATGGTAGCGATATTGGGTTTGAGGCAGCCCACGCCCAGCACGGTGAGGGCCAGGCCGCCGTAAAAGGCCGGCGCCGCCTCCATGATCAGCAGGCCGTAACCCAGGCAGAGCAGCAGGCCGCCCAGCAGCACGCTGCGCCTCTGCCCCAGCCAGCGGCCCGCCAGCAGGCCGCCGGGAATGGCGGCCAGATAGGCCAGCATGGTGTACCAGCCGTAGAGGGCCAGCGCCTCCTGGTTCGTCCATCCCAGGCCGGGATTGGCGCCGGTCGTCTGGGCAACCAGGAAGAGCACCAGGATACTACGGATACCGAAGAAGGAAAAGCGCTCCCACAATTCTGTGAAAAACAGGATAAAAAGGCCAACGGGATGCCCCAGCAGCTTCGGTTGCCCTTCGAAATCAAAAGCCCTGCTTTTCGCCATCGGTCGATCCGTTTTTTCAGGAATACTATGCCAAAATAGAAGTTTTTAGGCGTTAAGAGGTAAAATACCTTCTATAATTTTGCTGCGCCGGCCTGAAACCTCCAATTGGTTCAACAGCGGGGTTTCGGACAGGGGAGCTTCGCCGGCAACCGGTGCAGTTGCACCGGCGCTCCGGAAAAGCCGTACTTTTTTTATCTTGAGGCCGGTTTGTATGTAACCATCAGCAAAAATACTCATTAAACAGGGGCGCGTCCCTGAATACGATCATGAAGGGCCCTTCCAGGCAGCAGTTCATACAGGCAGGCATCTTTATCGCTTTTGCCACGGCATTCAGTTTTTTCAAGTTTCAGTACCATGAGCTTTGGAAGGACGAGTGGCAGGCCTGGCTGCTGGCGCGCGACCAATCTCTGTCGGGCCTGCTTTCCACCTTGTATTTTGAAGGCCATCCGGCTCTGTGGTACCTCTACCTGAAATTATGGACGCCCCTCTCGCCCGGGTTGCCCGATGCGGTATTGATACCCCTGGCGCATCTGCCGGTGGCCCTTGCCGGCCTGGGGGCCTTGTTTTTCCTGCAGCGGTACCCGTGGTGGCTGCGCATAGCCGTATTGTTCACCTATTTTACCTGCTTCGAATACGGGATCGTCAACCGGGGTTATGCTTTTGTCATTTTGCTGGGGGCCCTTTGCTGCGCCTGGGCTCCGGAATACCGGCAACGCTCCTGGCCGCTGGCGGCCGCACTTTTCCTCCTCTGCCAGACGGAGGTGTACGCCGTGCTGATGGCGGCGGCCATTTATTTATACCTGGCTTTTCCACATCTGGCGCCCCGCAGCCGGCGCCCGCTCTGGGAGAACCCGCCTCTGCGGCGCATTGGCCTTGCCCTTTCCTTCGGGATACTGGCTTTTTTACTGACGGTCGTTCCGCGCTCCGGCGAGCGCAATATTCAGGCGGCCTTTGTGGAGCCCTTCAGCCAGGAGGCCATCGCCAAGGCCTTCCAGGGGGCTTTTGTCAATACTTACCTCATCGGCGCCATTCCGGATACCAACGTCTTTGGGGCGAGCGCCGCGGGCATTGGCCTGAGCGTTCTGGCGGCCATTGCCCTTGGCCTGTTCTTCAGCCCGAGCAGGAGGGTGCTGTTCACTTTTGCATTCTTCACGGCGGGTTTTCTGCTCTTTGGCTTCATTTTTTACACCGGGGGAGTGCGGCAGTGGGGCATGTACTTTGTGTTCTTCCTCTTCTGCCTGCAATTATATCTTTCCGAAAAAGGAAGTTTTTCCCGCCTTCAGACAGGCATTTTGGCCGTTGTACTTCTTTTTCAGTGCCGGTACAATGGCATAGCCCTGTACAAGGAGTATCATTATCCCTTCTCCAACGCCCGGCAGGCCGGCCTTTTCATCCGGGAGAAAGTACCGGAAAATGTTCCCGTAGTGGCTATCAACAAGTTCGAGGCCGCCCCCGTAGGCGGATATGCCGGGCGGCGGTTCTACTTCCTGCCGGATGGAGAGCTCTTTTCTTTTTTCAAATGGACAGAAAAAATCTACCTGCCTCCGGAACAGGAACTGCTGCTGTTTGCCGAATACAAGAACGCCGGGGGGCTGGTGGTGTTGAGCAACCGCCCGCTGGACCGGTCAAGATACCCGAAGGCCGAGTTCTGGCAATCTTTTGACCGTTTCAACCTCAAAGGGGAAAATTACTACCTCTATATCCTGAAGCGATGAGTGGAAAATCGGCGGCCGGATTTTCCTTCTTCTCATTCATCTTCGTACCTTCGTGGCCGTGTAAAAAACAAAGGATCAAAAAAGTAATGCAAGGCCGGGCCATACAAAAAATATGGCCTAACGATCATGATCACATACATCAAGGGAAATATTACACATAAGAGCCCGACCTATATCGTCGTGGAAGCAGGAGGGCTGGGTTACCACGTCAACATCAGCCTGTACACCTATGCCAGGGTAGAAAAGCTGGAGTCGGTCAAAATCCTGACCTACCTTCATATCAAGGAGGACAGCCACACGCTCTATGGCTTTGCCGATGCGGCCGAGCGCAGCCTCTTTACGCACCTCATTTCCGTTTCCGGTATCGGCCCCGGTACGGCGCAGCTCATGCTTTCATCCCTGAACCCGGATGAGTTGCGGGCGGCTATTATCGGCGAGGATGTCAATACCCTGAAGCGGATCAGGGGGATAGGCCCCAAGACGGCCAAGCAGGCCATTCTGGACCTCAAGGAAAAAATGCTGAAGGATTCCGGCGAAGCGCTCATACTGGCAAGCCCGCAGGACAATACAATCCGGGAAGAGGCGTTATCTGCTTTAGTGGCTTTACAGATCAACCGTATCCAGGCCCAAAAGGCCCTGAATAAGGCTCTTCGGGAAAAACCCGGCATCGCCAGTGTTGAAGAGTTGATCAAGCTGGCGTTAAAAGAATTATCCTAGCAATCCAAACCAGCCAAAGTTACTGGGCCCCGCTACCTGGCCTGCCGGCATTATTCGGGGCTGGTATATTCCCAAATACTTGATGTGTTAAAATCCCGCTGGACAGCAGAAAGGCCCTGCCGGCTGCGTTTAAGGGAGGTGAAAATGATCCTGAACGTACAATTTGATAAGCTAGTTGCTGAATGTCAACAGGTTGAGCGCCACATCTGGCTTTTGTCCTTTGTATTTCCAAGTGCGTGAATCCCATGCTGAAAGTTATGAGTAAAACACTTTTACACTACTGTCTCTTAATTGGAATTGCAACTTCTGCCCTGAGCGCCATGGCCTATGGCGTAAAGCCGGCAGGCCCTGAAGCTGTTCCCCTCCCCGCTGCTGTTGCCGATACCATCCCGGATATCGAGGAGCGCTATGACGACTTCGTCACCGGCAGCCCTGAAAACCCTTTCGACCTCGAAGACCCTTCCATCATCGAGAAAAACCTCGAGTATGACCCGGAAACCGGCAATTACATCATCACCGAAAGGATAGGGGACGACTATTTCCGCCCGCCGACCTATATGACCTTCGAGGAATACTTTGATTACCGGCAGAAACAGGAGGAACGGGCCTACTTCAACCGCCTGGCCGGCATCGCTTCCGGAGACGGCGCCAGCAGCCTCGACCCCCTGGCCAAGATCGATGTGGAAAGCAACCTGCTGGAGCGCCTCTTTGGCGGCACCACGGTGGACATCCGGCCCCAGGGCAATATCGACCTCACTTTCGGGGTGGATTTCTCCCGCGTCGATAACCCCATCCTGACCGAGCGGCAGCGCCTGCAGGGAGGCTTCGATTTCGACATGAACATCAATATGAACGTCACCGGCAAGATCGGAGAGAAGCTCAACCTGACCACCAACTACAATACCAACGCCACTTTTAACTTCGACAACCAGATTAAGCTGGATTACAACAGCGACAACTTCGACGAAGACGCCATCCTCAAAAAGATCGAGGCGGGCAACGTCAGCCTGCCCCTGCGCGGCAACCTCATACAGGGCGCGCAGAGCCTCTTCGGCCTGAAGACCGAACTGCAGTTCGGCCACCTGCGCCTGACCGCCATCGCCTCCCAGCAGAAGTCGCAACAGGAAAATATCCAGGTGGAGGGCGGCGCGCAGGTCCAGGAATTCGAAGTGCGCGCCGATGAGTACGATGAGAACCGGCACTTCCTGCTCACCTTCTACAACCGCGATAATTTCGAGCGTTCGCTGCGCAACCTCCCACAGGTCAACAACCTTTTCAAGATCAAAAAGCTGGAGGTCTGGATCACCAACGACCGCAATGAGGTGACCGATGTGCGCGATATCGTCGCCCTGGCCGACCTCGGCGAGCCGCTCCAGTTGGTTAGCCCCGATAAGGTCACTCCCAACCCTGCCTGGAACCGGCGCGACCTCATCGACAACAAGCCCCTGCCCGACAACGCCGCCAACGACCTCTACAACCGCATTCTTGCCAAAGGGGAAGCAGTGCGCGACATCGACCGGGCCGTGGCCACCCTGCAGGGCGAGTTCGGGCTGCAACAGGCGCGGGATTTCGAGAAGGTCAGCGTCCGCAGGCTTCGCGAATCGGAATATACCTTCCATCCCGAGCTGGGCTTCATTTCGGTCAACATCAACGTCCAACCCGACCAGGTGCTGGCCGTGGCCTTCGAATATGAATACAACGGCAACATCTACCGCGTCGGCGAAATGTCGATCAACAACGGGACGGTAAGCACCGATACCACGGACCTCACGCCCAAGGTGCTCTTCGTTAAAATGCTGAAAAGCACGACCCAGCGCACCGACGTGCCCACCTGGGACCTCATGATGAAGAACGTCTACTCTATCGGAGCTTTCC
>CAZAXA010000383.1:0-6318 GCA_964488965.1 uncultured Phaeodactylibacter sp.
GAGCTGCCCGGGCATCCCAGACAGGCAACAAACAACGAACAACAAACGCTCAAACAGCAGGCGTTGCAGGAAACGGATGATGCGGCCGCCGAATATCATGGATATCACCAGGGAGAGGATGGCTGCTATCCCGGCACGAAAAGTGATGTAGTGAAAAAGCCTGGCGCCTTTGATGTAACCGAACTGGTCGGTCAGCCAGTCAACGAGTTCAATAAGCATGTTTGTCGTGATTGAGCACTCAAATAGGGCCTCAAAAATAGGAATTCCCCACGGCAAAGCCGTATAAGGGCCCTGCCGATCGCAAAAGAAATCGGGAATTATTCCATCAGGGCCTCTGCCAGCGCCGCCTTGTCATCGAACGGATGCCGTACGCCTTTGATTTCCTGATACTTTTCATGCCCTTTACCCGCCACCAGGATGATGTCGCCTTCCTGCGCCAGGCGGCAGGCGGAACGGATGGCTTCGCGGCGGCCGGTGATGGCCAGCACCTTTCGGGAGGCATAGGCCGGCACGCCGGCCTGCATCTCGGCGATGATGGCTTCGGGTTCTTCACTCCGCGGGTTGTCGGAGGTCAGCACCACCTGGTCGCTGTAGTCACAGGCCACTTTGGCCATCTTGGGCCGCTTCGCCTTGTCGCGGTCGCCGCCGCAGCCTACCACCGTTATGATCCGGCTGTCTCCCTGCCGGAACTGGCGGATGGTTTGGAGCACCTTTTCCAGGGCGTCCGGCGTGTGGGCGTAATCGACGATGCCCGTCCGCTTCCCCTGAGGGCCGGTAACGTAGTCGAAACGCCCTTCCGCCGCTCTGAGCTGGCTGAGGGCAGTGAGGGTTTCCATCTCCTCCTGCCCCAGCAGGATGGCGGCGCCATAGGCTGCCAGCAGGTTGTAGGCATTGAACTCCCCGATGAGGCGGCTGAAAACCTCTTTCCCGCCGATATCCAGGTGCAGGCCGTTGATGCTGTTTTCCAGCAGCCTGGCCCTGAAGCTCGCCATCGTCCGCAAGCTGTAGGAATACTTTTTCGCCCTGGTGTTCTGCAGCATCACTCCGCCGCGCTTATCGTCGGCATTGACGAGAGCAAAAGCTGTTTTGGGCAAAATGTCAAAGAACATTTTTTTGGCATCAATATATGCCTTGAACGTTTTGTGATAATCCAGATGGTCATGGCTGATATTGGTAAAAATGCCGCCGGCGAAGTGCAGGCCGGCGATCCGCCGCTGGTGGGCGGCGTGAGAGCTGACCTCCATGAAGGCATAATCGCAGCCGGCGCCGGCCATCTCCCGCAGCAACGCATTGATGGCCACCGCGTCCGGGGTCGTGTATGCGGCCTCCACCGGGCGCTGCCCCACCATGTTGCGCACCGTTGACAGCAGGCCCGCCCGGTAGCCGAGCGCCGTGAACAGGCTGTGCAGCAAGGTGGCGGTCGTCGTCTTCCCGTTGGTGCCGGTGACCCCTACCAATTTCAACGCTTTCGAAGGCTCGCCGAAAAAGCGGCTGGCCGTCAGGCCGAGTGCCGTTGCACTGTCGGCCACCTGAATATAGGTTACTCCTTCCCGGCGCTCTTCGGGCAGTTGCTCCGCCACGACGGCGGCCGCTCCCTGCCCGATGGCCTTATCGATGAACTCATGCCCGTCCGCCTGTGTGCCCCTGACGGCAACGAACAGGCTTTCCGGCCCTGCCTTGCGCGAATCAAAGCAAATCTGCTTTATCGCTTTGGAAAGGGGGCCTTCCAGGGCCAGGATGTCAAGCTTTTCTATCAGTACACCTAATTCCATACCTGTATTGCCGGGAGTATTCTCATTTTACCGATCAGGCCGGCCCGGTTTATCCTGAATTCCAGGCCTTCGCCGCCGATAAGGCCTTTACCTCAATCAACCTCATCAACTGATCAACCCAATCGACTATTTCACCAGTGTTTCACAGCAGGGGGGTAATCGCCGGGAGTTTTTCTTCCCACCAGAGTTACTGCAAATAGAGCCTTATGGTTTGCCCGTTGATGCGGGTTCCGGCCAGCAGAGACTGCCGGCCCACCTTCCCGAATCCTTCTATTTCGACTTTCAGGCCTCTGTTTTCCAATATGAACAGCGCATCTCTCAACCCGAGCCCGACCACATTGGGAACCCGGCCGTCGGGCATGGACCGTTGTTCCAGTATCAGGCTGTCGGCCTGTACCCGGACGGCCGTCATGGGGGTTTCCGGCTCTCCGTAAAAGGGCAGGCCGAGAAAGCGGAAGACGGTTTTGATATCTTCCTTATCGCCGATGCTGTAAGCCGGCAAATCCCGGCCGGCCAGCGCCGGTTTGGCTCCCAGGTTGATGGGCGCGTGTAATTCTACCTTGGCGGCGAAGATGTTGTCGGCGATCTCCCGGAATACGGGCCCGGCCACATCACTGCCGTAGATACCTCCGCGCCGCGGCCGGTTGATGACCACGATACAGGAATAC
The DNA here is from genome assembly GCA_964488965.1 of uncultured Phaeodactylibacter sp. Lineage (GTDB taxonomy): Bacteria > Bacteroidota > Bacteroidia > Chitinophagales > Saprospiraceae > JACJXW01. The sequence goes on from CAZAXA010000383.1 coordinate 2,441, forward strand.
TTGGGTTTCTCCACCGGGAAGTAGCCCACAAAAGAAGCCTGGTAGCCCCCGATGCGCGTCCCCCGGGCTCCCCGGCGGTAGTTGATCTGCGCCGTGCCGGTCTTGCCCGCAAAAGAATAGTGGCTGGTGCGCAGCTTGTAGGCGGTGCCCCGCTCATCCTCCACTACGGACAGCAACAGTTCCTGTATCCTGGCGATGGTCTTGCGCGTAGCAATGCGCCGGTCAATGATCGTCGGGCGGAAATTGCGTACCGTTTCCCCGAACCGCTGCACTTCGGAAACCAGGTAAGGCTTCATCATTACCCCATCGTTGGCGATGGAGTTGTAAAAGGACAGCAGTTGCAGGGGGGTGATCTTCATTTCGTAGCCTATAGACATCCACGGGAGGGTCGTCCCGCTCCAGTAATCCTTTTCGCTGTAGGCTTCTTTTATATAAGGATTGGCCTCGCCGTCGATCTCTATGCCGGTCGGCAGGTGCAGGTTGAACTGCTTCAGGCGCTTTATAAAACGGGCGGCGCCTTCGTTGCCGTTGGCCCTTGTCTTTTCCCCGTAGTGGTTCTGCACCATAGTGGCGATCCCGACGTTGGAAGAGATCACGAAGGCATCCCGCACCCGGATGGTGTCCAGTTTTGGGCTATAGGGCGAGGCATCTTCCATCACATCCTCGTAAAACTGCGTCCGCCCGTTGAAGATGCGGATGCTGTCGTCGAGCTCGATAAGGCCATCTTCCAGCATGGCCATCACCGAGGCAGGCTTGAAAGTGGAGCCGGGTTCCACGGCAGCGCCCACCGCGTAGTTATAGGTCTCCCACCAGTTCTCTTCGGAGCGCCCCAGGTTGGCAATAGCGCGAATGGCGCCAGTTTCTACCTCCATGACTATGGCGGCGCCCCATTCTGCATCGTGGTAGTTCATGGCCCGCAGCAGCGCTTCTTCCGTGATGTCCTGTATGTCGAGGTCCAGGGTAGTGACGATATCGCTTCCGGTTTCCGGCTCGATGACGGTCAGGTCTTCCACCGGCATCCAGAGGTCTTCCTGAGGGTCGACCCGTATCATGAGCTGCTGGCCGGGCAAACCGCCGAGCAGGGTGTCGAACTGCCCTTCCAGCCCTACGGGCTTGGCATTGTCCCGAACATATCCGATGGTGCGCTGGGCAAGCAATCCGAACGGGCGCTTGCGCTCGCTGCGTTTCTCGGCAATGAACCCGCCTTTGAAACGGCCGAGCCGGAACAGTGGAAACTCTTCAATGAACTTTTTCTCTGCATAGGTGGCCTGGCGCTTCAGCACGACATGCCGGTCGGCCGCTTTGCGCAGGCTTATCAGCAGTTCCCGGGCGCCCCCCACCGTATAACCTTCCAGCACATAGGCCGCCAGGCACTGGGCCAGCGTGTCCAGGTTCTTCTGGTAATCTTCCTCACTCGACGCATGGGGGTCGAAAAAAATATCAAAGTAAGGGATGGAGGTGGCCAGCAGGCTGCCGTCCGCCGCCAGGATATTGCCCCGGTCCGCTTCCACATCCCGGATTTTCAGGTAATTGTCCATGCCCTGTTCGCGCCAGCGCTCTCCATCCAGAATGGAAATCTGAACCGTACGGTAAACCAACGCGATGGACACCGGCACGACGATGCCGAAGAGCAGGATATAAACCCGGTACAGTACCTCGTTCTTGATGTCCATCTGCTTCGTTGATCCGTTATTCGTTATTCTTTATCCGCCGATTCGTGCCGTCTGCGGAAGTCATTCTATCACCACCCGTTTCGGGGCTTCCCGCTGAGGGCGCAGGCCCTGGCCTTTCACCCGCCTGGCCACTTCGGAGCGCATGGAGTTGTACATGTTCTCGGATTGGAGGGACATGTAGTACCAGCGCATCTCCTTGAGTTCTTTTTGCATCAGTTGTATTTCCCGCACATTGCGTTCCGCCAGGTGAGCGTTGGCGATGTAGACGGTTGTCAGGAAGCCCAGGAAGAGGACGAAGGCCAGGTTGTTCAGGACGAGCCGGGACGTCAGGGAACCTATATCAAACATCGCCATAATTTCCTTTCGCTTACTCATAGTTATATTTTTTCTGCCGCCCGCAGCTTCGCGCTGCGCGCCCGGGGGTTTCGCTGTACTTCTTCGGCAGACGGGGCCACGGCTTTTTTTGTCAGCACCCTGAAGGGGCGTTGGATATTCCCGTAGAAATCCTTTTCCTGCCGGCCCTCAAAGTTACCTGCTTTGAAGAAATTTTTCACCATCCTGTCTTCTACGGAATGGTAAGTGATGACCGCCAGGCGGCCGCCGGCCTTCAAAGCTTCGAGCGACTGTTCCAGGAACTCCCGCAGGGCGCCCATCTCATCGTTCACTTCGATGCGCAGCGCCTGAAAGGCCTGCGACAGGTAGCGCGCCCGGGGGCCGCGGATGGCCGGTTCTGCCACTGCGACCAGTTGCCCCACCGTTTCAATGGGATGCGGCTGCCGGCGTTCGGCTATACGCTGTGCCAGCGTTCTGGCATTGCGCACTTCTCCGTAGCGGCTGAATACTTCCTGGAGCGCATCCGGCTCATAAGTATTGACAACGGCGGCCGCCGTCTTTTCCTGTTGCCGGTTCATGCGCATATCCAGCGCGGCGTCGAAGCGGTAGGAAAAACCCCGCTCCGCCACATCCAGCTGATGGGAAGAAACGCCCAGGTCAGCCAGGATGCCGTCCACTTCCGAAACCCGGTGCAGGCGCAGGAAACGCTTCAGGAACCGGAAGTTGTGGTGGACGAAGGTGAAACGCCCGTCATCCGGCACATTGGCCAAAGCGTCTTCGTCCTGGTCGAAACCCAGCAGGCGGCCCTTATCGCCCAGTTTCCCGAGGATAAGGCGCGAATGGCCGCCGCCGCCAAAGGTGGCGTCCACGTAGATGCCTTCCGGCCGGATCGCCAGGGCGTCGACGCTCTCGCTGGCCAGCACGGCTTCATGGTAGGCCATCACGCTTCGGGGTTTCCGTTCACCCTGCCCAGCACATCTTCCGCCAGGTCGGAGAAATCGGCCGGCTCTTCATCCAGCAACTGCTCGTACTGGCTGGCAGCCCACATTTCAATCCTGTCGCTGTATGCCAACAGGATAACGTCTTTGTCAATGCCCGCATAATCCAGCAGGCGCTTGGACACCAGGATGCGGTCCGCGCCATCCATGGAGACCTTCTGCGCGCCCCGGTAGAAGTAGCGCACGAAGTCGCGGTTTTTCTTGTTGTAGAGATTCAACTGGTTGATCTCGTTGGTGATGCGGCTCCAAACCGGCTCCGGGTACAGCATGAGGCATTGCTCAAAACCCCGGTTGATGACGAAATTATGGGCCATCCCTTCACCGAGCTGGGTAATAAGCCCGCTGGGCATCCTCATGCGCCCCTTGGCGTCGATCTTGCACTCATATTCGCCTAATAGCTGTTTGATTTCCACTTTTTCACCTTATACTGCTTTCAAAAGTATTACTTTTTACCACATTTTACCACTTTTTACCACATTTTTATCCTAAAAAGTTTCTCACTTTGTTTCGTAACAGTAAAATTACATGAATTATAATCAAAAAAATTACACAAAGGGGATTTATTTGCGTACATTGACAGGAGCAGTTTCCCACTTTTTGCCAAAAACTGGCCAAAGTCCCTGTTTTGGATAAATAGGAGGAAAAGAGGAATGCCCGCTTACAAGTTCAGCCAGTAGTGGGCGCCACCGCCCGCTTCAGGAAAATAGCGGGTTCTTCGAAGCTGTCCTGCTGAAGGCAACAGCCGGCAGGGCTGCCGGCAAGGCAAGGGGGAGCAGGGGGCGAGGCATGCTTTCCTTACTTTAGAATCAAACTTTACGTGTAACTATTTAGGTATTCCGGCCCGTCCCCTAGGCCGGGTAAATTTTATGGTTTT
>CAZAXA010000384.1:0-6307 GCA_964488965.1 uncultured Phaeodactylibacter sp.
GGCAGCCGAACTGCTCCACCAGTTCAAGAGGGTCGACGCCCCCGCTCAGCAAATACCGGTTGTTTTCCAGTACCATTTCTTTCCGAAAGTTGATGATGATCAGAATTCCTTCTTCGGCAAATCCTGTGATCCGAAGACGGGATTTGCCAAAGAACCTTAAAATTTAAGCCTGCAAATATACGGCTTTTCAGAGGCATACGCCAGTTTTTGCGAAGGAGTGTTTTTGATTTTGATATGTGGGCCAGGAGCCGGAAAGGCTGTTTCAGGAAAATTCCCTGATTCACTCCATGTACTTACACGCAATGAAAAGGCGCCGCGAAAACACCCAACGCATTCCCGAGGGAAAATCCCGCTAAATTTCGCGATGACAGGCTAACCCATCACTCCAGCCGTCCGTCCCGCTCCAGGATATCCAGGCGCTCCAGGAGGAAGTTGAAATTCACATGGTCTTTGATGAGGGAGATGGCCTTTTTGATCTTCCAGGGCGTGCGGGTATTGATCTTCACTTCGATGCGGCTGATCTTGACCACCGAGCCATAGGTATCCAGCACAGTGGTCAGGATCGGGATTTCATGGTCGAGCAGATAAGGGTGGCGGATATCCTCCAGCTTGTACCAGTTTTCGTGCCGGCCGTCGCCGGTGACAATGACGCCGGACAGGGGGGAGCGCTGCAGTTTTTTCATCCGGGCGATGGCGTGGATTTTATCGATGGCCTCGTTGAGGCGCTTGTAGCTCACCACCAGGAGGATATTCCGGAAGGTGCTGAACTCGTCGACATCGACCAGAGAGCCGGCGATGATATCTTCCACGCGGTTGGAAAGGTTGTGTTCGTTCATGATCACTTTGCCGTTCACCGCCTGGTTGATGGTCTCCATGATGGGAAAGGACAGGGAGCGGTCGTAGGGCACTACCCCCAGCAGGGGCGTGCCCATCTGGCCGAGCTTTATGGAGAGGTAATGCCGTATCTCTTCCCGTTTTTCCGGGATGACCTTATTGACGATGACGCCCAGGATGGGCAACTTCTTTTCCCGGAACAAGGCCATACTCATGTGCAGCCGGTCGATGGTGCGCCCGATGCCGCCCTCCACCACCATGATGATACCCGCGCCCAGCAGCTCCGCCACATCGGCATTCGAAAGGTTGACCACGCTTCCCACTCCGGGATGGCCGGTGCCCTCGTACACCATAATATCATTGGAAGATTCCAGGGTTTGAGCCGCCTCTCTGAGCAGCTCGGGGTAGTGGAAATGGGAAGGGTCGTCCAGATACTGCTTGGTGGCCCCCTGGGCGAGCACCACAGGGCTGTGGATTTCCGGGATGATATCGAATCCTACGACCTGGGCAAAAAGCACGGCGTCCTTATCGGCGATCTTGCCGTCAACGGTCAGGTACTGTTGCCCTACGGGCTTGCAGTAACCGGTGCGAAAGCCCATATTCCTCAGGTTGGTGACCAGCCCCAGGGTGGAGGTGGTCTTGCCGACGTGCTGCCCGGTCGCGGCAACATAAATCTTCTTCATGGCGGTTATATTTGGATGGACAGGCAAGTTAAATGTTTATTGCAATTTTCTGAATATCGTGCCCGCATGCACTTATACATTATCCGGAAAGTTTACAGCAGTATGGCATTTCATGCCAGTTGCCTCAGCGCTCCCCGGTTGATCTTGCCGGTGTCGTTTTTCGGGAGGGCTTCGACAAAGACGATGTATTTGGGTACTTTGAACCTGGCCAGCAGGCTGCGGCAGTGTTCCAGCAGTTCCTCTTCCGGCAGGCTGGTCCCCGGCCGCAGCACGACAAAGGCCTTGCCCACTTCGCCCCATTTGGCGTCGGGGACGCCCACGACGGCCGCTTCGGAAACGCCGGCATGGGTTTGCAGCACCCGCTCCACTTCCGCCGGATAGACATTCTCGCCGCCGGAAATGAACATGTTCTTGATGCGGTCCACCACAAAGAGGTAGCCCTCTTCATCGAGGCGGACCATATCGCCGGTGTGGAACCAGCCGTCGACGATGGCCTTGCGGGTAGCCTCCTCATTGCGCCAGTAGCCGGGCGTCATCATCGGGCCGCGAAGCAGCAACTCGCCGGCCTCGTTGACGGGCGCCTCCCGCCCTTCGGCATCGGCGATCTTTATTTCCACGTAAAAATTGGGCCGCCCGATGGAGCCTTTCTTGCGGATGGCGTCGTTCTGGTGCAGGGAGGTCAGGTTGGGGCCCACCTCCGTCAGGCCGTACCCCTGCCGTATGGCCACTCCTTTGGTGTATTCCCATTGCTCGATCAGCGGTATGGGCATCGACTCTCCTCCAACGATGATATAGTAGAGGCTTGGGAAGGTCGCCTCTTCAAACTCCGGCGCCTCGGCCATCATTTTGAGCATGGTCGGCACCCCCATGAAAAGAGTGGCTTCTTCTTCCTGGATCAGGCGAAGCACCGTGGCGGCGTCGAATTTCTTCACCATACAGGTATATGCTCCGTGGTGCAGAAAAGGCGTGGTGAGCACATTCCAGCCTCCGGTATGGAAGGGCGGCATTACGTTCACCGTGCGGCTTTCGGTATTGACTATAAGGCTGATAGCAGTGTTGATGCTGTTCCAGAAAAGCATCTTGTGGCTGTAGATGGCGCCTTTGGGAAAACCGGTCGTCCCGGTAGTGTACAGGATCAGGGCAGGGTCGTCCTCTTCTGCCGGCTGCAGGGGAAAAGGCTCATCGTGGTTGCCTTCCTTTGCCCTGTGGCAAAATGCCGCCAGTTCCTCTATCGGCCAGAAACAGGGTACGCCGGCAAAAGCAGGCGCCGCCTGAAGGAGGGGGGCGAATTTTTTCTCGCATACCGCCAGGGCGGGTTCCGCATCCCGCAGCAGGTAATCGATCTCGGCGCTGGCCAGGCGGTAGTTCATCGGCACCAGGATGCAGCCCATTTTCTGGGCGGCGGCAAAGAGGGCGATATACTCCAGGCAGTTCTCCGCCAGGATGGCAATGCGGCTGCCTTTCCGGATGCCGTAATGATCCCGCAGGTGAAAGGCCAGCCGGTTGCCCAGGCGGTGCAGTTCGGCGTAAGTATAGGTATGCCCGCTTTCGTATTCCTTAACGGCTATTTTGCCCGGGCTGTACACCGCCCATTTGGCGATCCAGTCTTGTTGTGGTTGGCGCATTGGTTTTGTTGGTTGTCGGTTGTTGGTTGTTGGTTGGGCTAACGATCGACGGCCAACCAACAACGCTGCTACAGCCGGAAGGCCGCGCTTGCAAAGGCCAGCCCTCCGCCGGAGCCGATGAAAAATACTAAATCTCCGGCATTTAACCGGCCTTTTTCCCAGGCATCGTTGAAGGCCATGGGAATGCAGGCCGATCCGGTATAGCCGTAATGGTGCATCACGGTATGGGCTTTCCCGTGGGGCTGCCCCAGCCTGTCCATCGTTTCCCGGATGCTGTTGATGTTGATCTGCGTGATGAAAAAGTGATCCACCTCATCCGGTGTGGCGCGGATACGCCGGCAGAGCCCTTCGGCCATCCGGGTCCAGATTTCCGGGTTGAGCTCTTTGGGGAATTTTTTCACGAACTGCAACAGATGCTCATTGCGGGAGATCACCTCGGCGCTAACCGGCTGGAAAGTGCCGCCGGCGTAAATGCCCATCCAGTCGTGATACCGGCCCTCAGAGATCAGCTCGCTGGCCAGGAAGCCACGCTCTTCGGTATCTTCAGCCTTGAGGATCACTGCCCCGGCGCCATCGGCAAAGAGCGTGACGGTCTTTTTGTCCTCCATATTGAGGTATTTGCTCATAGCATAAGCGCCGATGACCATCACATGGTTGTACTGCTCGTCGGCGCGAATGTACTTGGCGCCGATATCGAGGGCGGTGACGAAGCCGGCGCAGGCGGCATTGATATCGAAAGTGCCGGCGTTGCCGGCGCCCAGGCGGTGCTCCACCACTGAAGCCGTGGAGGGCGAAACGTACTCTGGCGTGTCGGTAGAGATGATGATCAGATCCAGGTCTCCGGGCTGAAGGCCGGCGCGCTCCAGGGCCTGCCGGGCCGCCTTTTCCGAAAGGCTGGCCGTGCTTTCGCCCTCTGCGCACCAGTGGCGCTCGTAAATCCCGGCGTTCTCCCGCAACCAGGCGTCGACATCCTCACCCAGCAATTCGTTGAAGTAGGAATTCGGGATCACCCTTTCCGGAGCATAAGCGCCGACGGAAAGGATCACTGCGTTGCGCATGGTTCTTGGTTTAGGGAATGAAGGACAGAAGGAATGATGGAATGAATGCGTTCCTTCGATTCACTCCATCACTCCATCACTTCATCACTCATTTCTCCCCCCCAATAGCCGGCAGGTTCACCTTCACTTCCAGGGAGTAAAGCGGCTTGATCGGCGGGGAGGCCACAAATTCGCGGACTTCCTGGTCCAGCACATTCACCACCTGCCCCGAAACGGTCAGGTAATCGTTGATGCGGTAGCCTACGCCCAGGTCGAGGTTGAAGAAGCCGCCCAGCGGGCCGTAGTTGAAGGAACGCCCGACGCGCTGCCCTTCGACCACAGGAGAGCCGGCATAGACCAGGCTGGGGTTGGTGGCGGCGGCGACGTTGATGCCGGAGAAGAAGTCGTAGGTATCTACCCAGCGGCCGAAGAGGCTGGCGAAGAACTTTCTGCCGCTGTAATTCGCGCCCACCCCGGCCTTGTGCGTCGGGGTATTGATGGGCAGGTCGTTCTCATCCACTACGCCGTTTTTGTTGCCGTCGTTGCTCAGGTCGTTCTGGTCCAGGTCATAATCAAAGAAGGAATAGTTCAGGTTGAAGCTCAGCTCGTCGTTCAGCGCATAATTGACGGCGGCGTCGAAGCCGTAGGTATTGACGCTGCCGAAGTTGAGGTAGGTCAGCACCAGCGCCGCCCCGGCGTCCGGGGTGCCCGGCACCACTTCTTTCATATCCTGGCTGCCGCGCTTGACGACGGTACGGCCATTAGTAGCGATATTGATCGCCGGGCTGAGGAAATTCTCGGAGATGTTGTAATAGCCGTTGGCGTCAAAGAAGAGCTTTTCGGTGAGTTTGCCCTTATAGCCCAGCTCTATGGTTTGGATGGTTTCCACCTGCAGGGCATCGATCCCGGTACCGTCGGAAAGGGTGAAGCCCTCGCCATTGCCCAGCAGCACGCCCCCGAAGATGTTGGCCTCCAGGTTCAGGATGGTCGGGGCGGCGATGCCCTTGCCGTAGGTCAGGCGCCAGGCGCCGTTGTCATTGAAGTAGACCAGGGCGGCCTTGGGGATGAAGTTAAAGCCGTAGAGGCCGTGGTTGTCGGCACGGGCGGCAAGGACGGCCTTGAAGTTGGCGCCGAACTGCCGTTCCAGTTGCAGGTAACCGCCGAGCTGGCTGATCTCGATCTGGCCGTCGGCATCGAGCAGGTAGGTGCCCTTGCTATCCGCCACGTCCCGCTGATACTGAAGGCCGACGATGAAGTCGATGTCAGCGCCGGGAATGGTATTGTTGTATTGTGCTTCCGCATTCAGGCGGTTGGAGTCATCCTTGAAATTTGAGCCGCGGTTGAGCGGAATGCCGATCTGCGGCGTAATGCCGAACCACTGCTCATTCAGAGAGCGTTCCCAGGCCACCTGGGGTTCGAAGCCGGCGTCGATGAAGCTCCAGAAGTTCTGTGTCCGCTGGTTCATCGCATAAGTATCTTCGGTTTTGGAGATCGTGTAATAGGCCTGAGCGAAGAAGCGGGAGGAGACGAAGCGGGCCTGGAACCAGTGCAACTGCCAGTCCTTGATCAGGTTGCGGCCGGCATTGGTGTTGCCGATGTTGTTGCTCTGGCTTCCTCCGTAGGCCAGGATGATGTCATTGCCTTTGGCCACCGTATAATAGAGCGCCGCTTCCCCTCTTATGGAATTGAAGTTATAGGGGTTGTCATCATCCCCGAAAATATTGCCGGGGTTGCCGGAGCTGAAGTTGTAACGGGGGTCCATCTCCAGTTCGGGTTCTGCGTGGTACCTGACGCCGGCGCCGTTGCCCGGGCCTCCGAAGAGGACATTGTCAAAGGCCGTATTGAAGTAATAAACCGTATCCGTGAAGCCGAACTCCGTGCCCTGGCTGTATTCCGCGCTCAGCTTGAAGGCCAGTTTGTCATTGAACCTGGTGGCGTGGCGAAGGCGGGTGCTCAGCACGTTCTGGTTGCCTACGCCCAGGGCGATGGTCGTCCCCTGGCTGGTACGCGGGTCTTTGGTGATGGTGTTCAGCAGGCCGTTGTGGGCGTTGGGGCCGTAGAGGGCGGAAGAAGGGCCAAGGACCACTTCTATCCTTTCCACATCTTCCTTCACCGTGGTGCTCAAAGC
>CAZAXA010000385.1:0-6299 GCA_964488965.1 uncultured Phaeodactylibacter sp.
CTGCGCGCCTTCCTGCGGGCGGCGGGCGTGGTGGAGAGCTGGAGGGATTTTTTTTAAGTGTATCAGGCTCCTGCATCAGGTGTTAAAAACGGATAGAAAGATGAAGAAAACCCTTTTGACGGCGATCATTCTGGCCTTTGTTTCCAGCCCGGCAATGTCTCAAGACAAGGGGCGTTTTGAACTGGGAGTTGTTATCGCTCCGGAGATGACATTCAGCCAACTTGCCGATCCTGAGTTGGGCAGTTCCTCTGTTGAGAGCGCGCCGAAGGCCGGTTATGGCATAGTGGCGGGGCTGGATGTGGAGTATAAGGTGACGGAGCATTTCGGGCTCAGGCTGGGAGGGCTGCTGAACGTGAAGAACTACAGATACGAAATATCCAATTTGCTTTTCGGTACCAGCTTCGACCCTCAAACCGGAGAAGTAAGGCCGGTAACTATCCGGGATGATGCCCGGGCCACCTTCATTACCATTCCCGTCAGGGTGCTTTATGGAATAGGGCCTTCCTGGAAAATATTTGCAGGGGCCAACTTCCACAAGGGCATTTACGAAGGCCGGCGCCGGGAGGTGATCAACCCCGCCGGTGAGGAAGAATTGCTGGGGCGGATCGATTCGGAGACAGAACCTTCGGCCTTCAGCCCCGTGATCGGGTTTGGGAAAAGGTTCAACCTGGAAAAAGTGGCCTTTGAAATACTGCCGTACATAGAAACCACCACAAACCGGATCGAAGTCCCGGTATTCCGGAAATCCGGCAACCAGTTTAACGCCGGGCTGGGGTTGAGCCTGCGGATGAGGTAGGGCGGCAGGTTGCCTGCAGTTGGTTGTTGTCCCGAAGGGATGCCTTTGGGGCCCCGCATCTATATATATTGAGGGTTGGGTATAATTAAAATGGAACACGCCTGCCTGCATGCTCTTTAACCGCAAAACCACAACGCAAACACGCCCCCCTCCTGCCCCGGCCGGGTAAAAATACATGAAATCACTACCTTTGCGGCAAAAGCCCATTCTCATGAAAGAGATTGCTATCCATAACCCGGAGGCGCTGCCGGAAGTGGCAAAAGTATTGTTGGACGACCATCCGCAGGCGCGCGTTATAGCCTTTTCCGGGGAGATAGGAGCGGGCAAAACCACCTTCATCAAGGCCATCTGCCGGCGCCTCGGCGTAAAAGAAGAAGTGGCGAGCCCAACTTTTTCCCTCATCAATGAGTATGAATATATGGGTTCTGCCGATGGGCGCGCCCATGCGGTGTACCACATCGACCTCTACCGGCTGAAAGATATTGACGAAGCGCTGCAGATCGGCATCGAAGATTACCTCTACAGCGGCGAATACTGCCTCATTGAATGGCCGGAACTGATCGGGGCGCTGTTGCCGGCAGGCGCCGTCCGAATTAAACTGGAAATTATCGGCGATTCCAGCCGAAAAATCCTAATTTTGTAGGCTATTTAAGCTACCGCTGTTATGAGCGATAAAAAAAAGATACCTGTACCGATAGAATTTACCGAAAGCCAGTTTCGGCCGCAAACGGAAACCCTTCAGGTTCAGCAAAGGCCGGAAAAGCTGTTCATCGGTATTCCCAGGGAGATCACCCTGCAGGAGAACCGGGTCGCCCTGACTCCCTCCTCCGTCGCCACCCTGGTGGGGCACGGCCACAGGGTGGTCATCGAAACCGAAGCCGGCGAAAAATCCAGTTATTCCGACCATGATTATTCGGAAGCAGGGGCCGACATCGCCTACAGCGCTGAGCAGGCCTACAAAGCGGAGGTCATCATCAAGGTAGCTCCTCCCACCCTCAAAGAGATCGAGCTGATGCACCCCAACCAGATTCTGATCTCCCCCCTGCAGTTGCCCATCATTTCTGCCGACTACATCAACAAGCTCCGCCAGAAGCGGGTCATCGCCCTGGCCATGGAATATATACAGGATGACTCCGGCACCTTCCCCATCGTACGTATCATGAGCGAACTGGCGGGGATCAGCTCCATGCTCACCGCTGCCGAACTGATGGCCACCACCAGCGGCGGCAAAGGCGTATTACTCGGGGGAATATCCGGGGTGCCCAGCGCCAAGGTCGTCATCCTCGGAGCCGGCATCGTGGCGGAGTACGCTACCCGCACCGCCCTGGGGCTGGGCGCGGAAGTACGCATCTTCGACAACAACATTACCAAACTGAAACGGCTGCAAAACCAGGTGGGGCGCCCCTTGTACACTTGTGTGATCAATCCGCACTACCTGGAGAGAGAACTCATCACCGCCGATGTTGCCATTGGGGCCATGCACTCCAAGTTGGGGCGCACGCCCGTTATCGTCAGCGAAGCCATGGTCAGCAAAATGAGGGCCGGCGCCGTCATCATCGATGTGAGCATTGACCAGGGAGGGTGCTTCGCCACCTCGGAAGTCACTTCCCTGGAGAAACCCACCTTTATCAAACACGATGTGATCCACTATTGTGTGCCCAATATTGCTTCCAGGGTTTCCCGTACGGCTTCCATGGCCGTGAGCAACATCCTGACGCCTATCCTGCTTAAAGCCGGCAGTACCGGCAGCATCGAGCACCTGCTGTTCAATAACCTGGGGCTGCGGCATGGCGTCTATACCTACAAAGGCTGCCTGACCAACAGCTACCTGGGTGAGCGCTTCGAGATCAAATCTACCGACCTCGACTTGCTGATCACTTCCAACCTTTAAAATTGTTCATTTCAACTGGCTAACTTCTATCCAGCCGATATTGCCGGCGTAGGAAATCTTCCACCATTCCGGGTTGCTGCGATCCAGCACTTTGATCTTAATGCCTTCACTCAGGCGGGCCAGCATCGCGGAATCCAGGCTCTTATCCCTGTAAATGGTCACATCCCGGATCAAGCGGACTTCCCTGGTCTCTTCCGGCGCCTCTTCTGCGCGGACAGGCTGTTCCGCCGCTTTTTCCTCTTTCGTTTCTTTCGGCGTTTCTTTTGCGGGTTCTTTCTTCGGCGCCGCTTTCACGGGTTCCTTTTTCGGCGTTTCCTTCACGGGTTCCTTCACGGGCTCCTTCGCAGGTTCCTTTTTCGGCGCTTCTTTTACGGGTTCCTTTTTCGGCGCCGCCTCCTTTTTTTCCGTTTCAGCCGGGCGGGCGGGTTCCGCGGCAGGAGGGGCGGCGGGCTTCGGATCTGCCGGGGTAGTGGATATGGCAACCGGCGAAGCCTTGCGGAGGGTAATATCCCTGCTGATACTTTCGCCGGCCTTTTCCAGCGCTTTGCCGTCCACTCTGGCCACCAGGTCTTCACCGTCCGGATGTTTAAATATTACCCGGTAGCTGTGGCCCCGCTCCAGGAACAAGCGGTAGTCTCCACCCGGGAACCGTCCGGTACGCATCAGTTCCTGACGGCCATCCGGATGCAGTTTATAGACATCGCTGTAAAAATGATCTACTTTTTCTGCTTCGCCTTCTATTCGGATCGCACCCTGGATGGTGGTGTACCGGGGTTTGTTATCTCCCGGCGCCGGGCCGGAAGCGGCGGGCGCCCCGGGCCTTTCCGCCGGCGGAGTGCCGGCAATAGTAACCTCTTCCGGAGTAGCCGCCGGCTTTTTGGCCGTTTCGGGTTCTGCGGGCGCCGGCTTTGTCGGTACTGGCGCCGGTATTTTTGCCGGGGCCGGTTCCTTTACCGGAGGGGTAGCGGCCTGTTCCGGTGTTTTGGCCAGCGCCGGGCTTTCCGGTTTGGCCTTTGCCGGAGCGGCAACCGTGTCTTTCGGGCTGGGCGCCGGCGTAATGGCCACTGCCGGAACCTGGGGCTTTGCTTTTGCAGGGGGCGCAGTGGCAACTGTATCCTTCGGCGGGGCGGGCGCTTCTAATTCCACCAGATCGGGAGCTACAGCCATGGTGTCTGCCGGGATTGCTTCGGCCACCGGGTTTTGCTTTTTGTGGAAGGCCAGGTTGAGCCCTATGTTGAGATGGGCGTTATGAGAAGCCGAAGGGTTGATGACCGAGAACAGGTTATCCGTCACCAGAAAGAACTGCAGGGGCCCGGCTTTGGCGACCAATCCTCCCCCCAGGTTCAGCAGGCTGCCGTTGGCGATGGAGTAGGACAGGGACGCCTGAAGGCCAGGGCTCAGCTTCTGGGAATAGGAAAAGGCCAGAGCCAGGTTGGTCCGGTCCTGGAAATAGCGGGAATTGAGTAAAAAATGCAGCGTCCGGCTGTTGCTGAACTGATAAGCGCCGCCCAGGTTGACATAGAGGGGCAGTGCAGAGCTGTAGGAGAGGTTGGCGGCAGGCTTGCCGTCGATAAAATTATCGAAAATCTTTTCTATCTCGTTATCAGGATCCTGGATTTCATCGAAGATAGACTTCCGGTTGACCCCGGAGTTCCACTTGATGCCGCCCAGGTTGAGGATGCTGAAAGAAGCGGTAAAATTATTCGTGATCGCATAGGTGCTGCCCAGGTCAAAGGCGAAGCCGTAGTTGCCCGCACCCCATTTCGGATATTTCCCACCCGACAGGGATTGCACGCCGGCAGCCCAGAGCTGGGCCTGCCCCTGTATATCGTAAACGTCGACATCGGCCGAAGAAGTCAGGGCAATGCCGGGGCCTGAAATGAGGAAGTTCTCCAACCCGACCAGATACCGCAGGCGCGCCCCGGTAGAAGCGCGCCCTACCTGGCGGGCGTAAGACAGCGAAAGGCTGCGGTAGTGGGTCAGGTCATAGGCCAGGCCGTTGAGGCTGTAGGACCTGCCGGGTTCATAATTCTCGTCGTTGATATCAAAGGCAAACTGTATGGCTGATTTGGAGTAGTAAAAACTGCCATGCACATGTTCCGCGGCCTCAAAGGCGAAGTAATTGTTCTTCACCCGAATGCCGACGGCCAGCAGGTTGGCATGCAGCCCCCCAAAGGCCACATTATCGTCGTCGACCAGGGAGAGCAACCTCCCGTAATTTATTTTGGCATTGCGCGGATCCCAACCCTTTGCGCCAATATCTGAAAGGGTGAAGCCGTCATTGTTGAGGCTTACGTTAAAGTCGGAGATCAACGGCAGGCCGACTACTACCTGGGCATCCGGTATAAAACTCGGATTGGCGTGAGTGGCCTGCTGCAAACCGGCCATACTATACAGAGTGAGGTTGCGCTGAGAAAAAGCGGCTGTGCTAAAGAGGATAATAGCTGCTACTACCAGCGGGGACCATCGTGTAGCTTCTCTCTTCATTTTTGTTCCGGGATTAATTGATTACTACTTTACTACCTTATCATTTGCCTGAAGGTGTATAACGAATACCTCCTGGCGGTTTCTAAAGTAAGTAGTACGGACAAAATGCCGCAGGGTTCTGGAAATTTGGAAATTAATTTCCATTTCCCCGAAAGCTACGCCGCCCCGGGTTCATATAAGCGCGGTATCTTTATTCGAACAGTTGTTTCATTTCCACCCGCCTGCGGATGATCTCTTCCAGCTTTGCGACGGGTACCCTTTCCTGCTGGAGGCTGTCGCGTTCGCGCAGCGTGACGGTATTGTCTTCCAGCGATTCGAAATCGGCCGTCACGCAGTAGGGCGTGCCGATGGCGTCCTGCCGGCGGTAGAGCTTGCCGATGCTGCCGGTATCGTCGTACTGCACCTGAAAGGAGAAGCGCAGGCTGTTAAAGATATCCTTGGCCATGGCTACCAGGCGTTCCTCGTTGCGCTTCAGCGGCAGTATGGCGCACTTTACCGGCGCCAGCGCGGGGTGCAGCTTCAGCACTTCCCTGGTGTTGCCGGGAGAGCCGGGCACCTCTTCCTCTACCAGGGCATGGCTCATCAGCGCCAGGAACATGCGGTCGCAGCCAATGGAAGTCTCCACCACATAAGGCACATAGCTTTCATCCAGCTCCGGGTCGAAATACTGTATCCTTTTGCCGGACAGCTCCTGATGGTTGCGCAGGTCGAAGTCGGTACGGCTGTGGATGCCCTCCAGCTCTTTGAAGCCAAAGGGGAATTCAAACTGAATGTCCACTGCAGCATCGGCGTAGTGGGCCAGGTTGTCGTGGTCGTGGAAACGCAGTTTGCCCTGTGGCGTTCCCAGGGCCAGGTGCCACTTCATACGGGCCTCCTTCCAGTGTTCATACCAGTGTTTCTGCTCGCCGGGGCGGATGAAGAACTGCATTTCCATCTGCTCGAACTCGCGCATGCGGAAGATGAACTGGCGCGCCGTGATCTCATTGCGGAAGGCCTTGCCGATCTGGGCTATACCGAAGGGGATTTTCTGGCGGGTGGTCTTCTGCACATTGAGGAAGTTGACGAAAATACCCTGGGCCGTTTCGGGGCGCAGGTACAGCTTGCCGTCTTCGCCGGCGATGTTGC
>CAZAXA010000386.1:0-6290 GCA_964488965.1 uncultured Phaeodactylibacter sp.
CTTGGTGGCGCCGGTGCGGTAACTGAGCGGGTAGTATTTCTTTCGGATATCGTGGAGGTGCAGGGCCAGCTTCTTGAGCATCAGCCCCCGCTCGCGGAAGGTCATCTTCCGGAGGTTAGGCCCCCCGACACGTCGGGCATAGTCCATCATATCGGCATAGTCGAGCCCTTCACTGCCGCAGGTGGCGATCAGTTCGCCGGTAATGGCGTCGTACTGCGGGAGGCCTTCGCCTTCATGAGGCATCCATTGGCCCATGACAAAGTTGTGGAGGTTTTTGGACATATAGCTTCAGGTTAGTTCTGTTTTCCCGATAAATACCGGCGCCAAAAGTACGGAGAAAGCCGGTCAATCACAAAACTTAAAGGCCGGTGCGCTGGCCTTCCTTTGCCAGGCGGCAGCCTTCCCGCTCCACTCTGCTGCGGGCGGCAGAGCCGGAATCCAGCACCGGGTCGGTATGGTTGATATGAATGAAGTGGACTTTGGCGCGCTCCTCCGCCGGCAGGCTGCTGAACAGAGACAGGCTTTCCTCGATAAAAGGATGGGGTATCTCATTCATGTCGCGCCCGGGGATTTCGCCGTTCGCAAAGAAGACGCCGTCCGGAAAGGCAGGCCCCGGACTTCGATATTGCCGAGCTGCACGAGCTGCTCCCGGGGGCCATTGCTTTCCAGGAAGCCCTTCATGCGCGGCATGGCGTAGACCGGCATTTCCTTTGCGCCCATCGCTTCTCTGCCCAGCTGCATCAGGCCGGTATAATGGCCGATGTGAGCGTGGGTGAGCAGAATGCCCGCCAACTGGCCGAAAGGCTCCATTTCGTGCAGTTGTGCCCGGAAAGATTCAGGTTGAGAAGAAAAAACAGGAAAACAGCGAAAAATTTGAGCATGCCGGATACCTTTGCCGCACGTTAAGAAAATTATTCCAGGCAACAACCCGTTAAATCCCAAAAATGATTCCCGTGATGAAAAGACCAATACGCTCCACTGATGCCGTGCTTCTGCTGGCATTGTTCTTCTGCAGCCTTTCCACTGTCATCCACGCCCAGCGCCCGGGTGGCGTAGGCCTCGGCGTCCAGTTGGGTAAACCCAGCGGCCTGTCCCTCAACCTGCCCACCGGCGGCCGCGCTTCTATCGACCTGCTGGCTGCCTGGGACCTCGACAACTTCTTCTTCCTCAACGGCCACGCCCTCTTCATGCAGCCCCTGGGCAGCACGCCTCAACTGGGGGTCTTCTACGGCCCCGGCCTGTTCATTGGCGTCCGCGACCGGGACACCCGGCGCTGGGACTTCGAAGATGAAGTCTACGCCGGCGCCAGCGGTACCATCGGCCTCAATTACTTCATCAATCAGTTCGAAATCTACCTGCGGGCTACCCTCCGCCTGCAACTCCTCGACAAGACTGATGGCAACGCCGGCGGAGGGCTGGGGCTGAGATACTATTTTTAGGCTGCCTTGTACAGGGAGGTTGAGGTTGAGGTTAAGGTTAAGGTTGAGGTGGCCTGCCCTGTAGCGCCAGAGTACAGGGAGGTTGAGGTGGCCTGCCCCTCCAAATCCCAAATCCTAAATCTTAAATCCTTAACCTACCTGGCCACAAACCGCTCCTGCGCCAGCATCTGCCCGTTGCCATCGCTGAGGCGTAGCTGATATAGGCCCGACGGCAGGCCACCGACATCGAGTTGGCCCTGCTGTTGCCCCGGCAGGCCATCCACTCGCCATTGTTTTACCCGCCGGCCGTCGCCCGCAAAGGCTTCCATCTGCAGTTGAGGCAGGGACTCGCTCAGGGCCAGTTGCCGGTTCAGGAAACTCCCGGCCACAGTGGGGAAAACTTTCAGGCTGGCTGGCTGTAGTGGCTCCTGAGTGCTGTTCACCACGGCGGTATTTTCAAAATACCAGACATCAACACCACTCTCCCCGCTGGCTTCATCGTAGGAATAGCCGGATACGAAAAGGTCCAGGTCGCCGTCATCGTCGATATCGACGAGGGCGGGGATGGTGAGGTAGGCGGCGTCGGGGAAACTAATGCCGAAGGGGTTGACCACGGAGTTGGCAAAGGACGGAGATTCCGGAGAACCCGTATTTTCCAGATACTCTACGAATGCAGGGTCGTCGTAGTTCACGGGAGATCCCCCGGTTATCACATCATAGTCGCCGTCCATATCGAGGTCGCCAATGGCGGGGATAATCACGTAAAGGTTGTTATTGGCCATGCCAAAAGGGTTGTCAATGGCGGGAGCGAACTGCGGAGCATTGGCACTTCCCGTATTTTCCTGATAGCGATACTGCGTTTTTTCCGAGGCAATATCATAAGTCGTGCCCAACAGGTCAAAATCGCCATCGTTATCCAGGTCGGCGAAAGTAGGCGCCATGTAGTAAACGGAGGATTGCAGGCCAAATGGGTTTACCACAAGGGAAGCAAAGGAAGGGTTTTCGGCTGTACCCTGGTTCTCATAGTACAGGAACTGGCCTGGATCATAGGTTCCGGCAAACAGGTCCTTGTCGCCGTCATCGTCGATATCCACCAGATAAGGAGTGGTCAGAAAATCCCCAATGGACAGGCCGAAGGGGTTAGCCTGGGGAGCTCCAAATGCCGGGGACTGAGCGGTACCGGTATTTTCATAATAAGCAAATCCCGGCGCCTCAGCATCGTAATCATACTGGATGGACATCAGGTCCTGGTCGCCGTCATTGTCCAGGTCGGCGAAAGTGATAAATGCTAACTGGTTGAAGCCCAGCCCGAAGGGGTTCCGGGCGAAAGGCGCAAATTCCTGCGCCTGAACCGAGCCGGCGCCCAGCCCGAGGACGAGGGCGGCGGAAGCCAGTATCTTCCGCAGGCGCCCCTGGGAAAAGGCGCCGGACAAGCGCCGGTAAAGCTGCTTCAACCTGCCGGCCAGCCGTTGTTGCCGCTCGGCCGACAGATGCTGAAACTCTCCGCGATCCAGCAGGCGCTGCACCTTTCCGGCCAGGGCCACGAAGCGGCGGTAAGTTTTGGAAATGGGTAGAGAATGGTACTTCATACACTCTTATTTTTAGAGATGAACGATTATTGCTGCGTTTGAGGGTTGGCCCAGTAGGTAGCTTCCGGAGTGGAGAGGCCCAGCCGGTGCTGGCCCTCGTAAGGGTTGAGAATGTTGGGGCGCCGCAGGCCGGGCAGCACCCGCACATCGTAGATCTCGTCGACCGAGGCCTGGTAGCGGATGAAGCCGCTCAGGGCGCCGGTAGGCAGGTGCACCACGGCGATGCCGGCCTGCTGCGCCCGGTGGGCAAAGGGCAGTTGGGCAAAAGTGGAGGAATTCTGCCGCAGGCGGGAAAGGCCGATAAAGGCGTAATTTTCACAGCGGGCAAGGCCTCGCACAAAGCCGTCGAGGCGGCACACCGGCTCCGCTTTTCCGCTGGCGGCATCTACCTGCGCCAGTTCGCCGCTGGCGGAAAGCAGGACGAACAGCCGGCCGTTATAAAGGCGCGGGGAATGGGGCATGGATAAGCCGTGAGCGATGACTTCATTAGAATCAACATCCATCAGCACACCAGATTCGGTGATGTTTTCCCGCCAGCTCTGCCTGCTGTCGCCGGTATTGAAAGCACTGGCAAAGCGGGGGCGGCCTGCGTCCATGGCCATGCCGTTGAGGTGACAGCGGTCTTCGTGCGCCATCTTGCCGATGAAGGGCGGCTTCCAGAAAGGGGTGAAGCTGTAGTTGTCGTCGATCCGGCAGATGCAGGAGAAGGAAGTATTGACGGCGTAGAGCCCGTCGGCGCCCCACTCCAGGTCATGGATGTCGACCTGGCCGGTATAGTATGTGGCGCGGGGCATGAACAAGGCGTCATAAGTCGCCGGCTTTTTCGGATAGTGCTGCGCCAGTTCCGGCGAATTGACCAGGACGATGGCCTCGTCGAGGGTGGCAATGGCCATTTTAGGCCCCTCCAGGGCAATGCCCATCGGCTTGCGGAAGGTGCGGGGAAGCTGGATGAGCCGCTCGCCGTCCGTAGAGCTGAGCATAATTACCTTGCCGGCCTGATAGGTGCTCAGCGCCAGGGTGCAGTTCAGTTGTTGTAAAAGCTCAGGTATGTTAGGCGAATAGGTGCAACTGAAAGGGGCAGGAGCCTTGCCTTCACTCATATCATAGAGTTTGGTGAATTATATGGGTATACCGTTTTCAACCGTCATTCCCCCAAAGGTTAGAAAATTTTGTTCAAAAGAAGGACAGCCTGCCCGGGATTTTGTTCGTAGAGAAAACCACTGCGGGATAGACAGGATTTACAGGATTGAGAAGCTGCATAACCTGCCGCCCGGCTGAGAACCCCGGGGCCAATCCTGTTAATCCTGTCCAATTGATGGCCACACCTTACCCGGCCACTCCTTCCTGCAGCTCTTTCCATGTCCGGTAAAGCACCTCCTGGCTGGGGCGGTTTTCAGGCACTTCCCGCAAAGGGCCATGGCAGGGGTGGAGCGATTCGTGGCATTCCTTCGGCAATCTCTGATAGAGCCGGGTGCCCTGGGTTTTCCACTCGGCCATTTCGTCGCTCACTTCCCTGACGATGCGGCCGGGGTTGCCCACTACCAAACTGCGTCTGGGCACCTGCTCATCGGCTTTGATAAAAGTGAGAGCGCCGATGATGCATTCATCGCCGATGACGACATTATCCATAATGACCGCATTCATGCCCACCAGCGTGTTGCAGCCGATGGCAGCCCCATGGATAACAGCCCCATGGCCGATGTGCGCTCCCTTTCTGAGGCGCACCGTCACGCCGGGGAACATGTGGATGGTACAGTTCTCCTGCACATTGCAGCCGTCTTCGATGATGATCTCCCCCCAATCGCCGCGAATAGCTGCGCCGGGGCCAACGTACACATGGGCGCCGATGATGACATTGCCGGTGACAGTGGCCTGAGGATGGACAAAAGCAGTTTCGTGAATTACAGGGCGGAAGCCCTTGAACTCGTAGATCATGAGAAAATGTGGTTTTAAATGGTTAGTTATATATTTGTATTTTTAATATACGTTTTTTGCAGGAATTTGTTCGCTGCTTTTCTCTTTTGAAACCGCAAAGATTATACCCTTGTGTTAAAATGCCAAATGAACGGCACAAAATCCAACATCAAGGCGTATCTTTTGTAATTATAATACAGCCCTGCCCCCATTCGTTTGAACCAACAACCAACAACTGCCTTTGGCGCAACTCAAATGGACATACGTCAGCGATACCGGTAGGCAATACCATATCGGCATTTACCATGGCTCCCGCTCCGGCCATCTGGTAGTGCATTGCAACCTCAAAGTGGTGATCATCGACTTCAACGTCCTGGAGAGCAGGACATACCCTTTATTCCTGGATGACGAACTTTGCGAACTGACCATTGAAAAGACGAACGGCGAGTTCCGTTATGGTTTCGACATTAACCGCAAGGCCGATACGCCCCGCAACCGCCAACGCAGGGTGGTGGAGAAAAAACACTGGCGGCAGACGCTGCTTTTCTTTGGCGCCATGGGCGTTTGCATTGCCGTCCTGACTGCCATTTTCCTCCGTTTCGACGCCCGGCAGAAAGAAAAACAACGGACGGCATTGCTGGCCGATTTCGGGCAGGAAACCGTCGCCCACATCGATCAGCTTTTACCGCAGGATGACGGCACGCTGGTCCGGTTCTCTTTTGTGGCCGAGGGGCAGGTGCAGCAGGAAGAACTCTACTACCCTTCGGCCATGCCTGTTATCCTGAGCCACGGCATGCTCCTTCAGCCGGATGATGAATTCGTGCTCCGTTTCGTTAAAAACCGGCCTTCGATCTGGAATCTCCTGCTCGACAAGCCCTCCGAAGAACAGGTCGAAAAATACCGGATACTGGCCCAGGAACGCCACGCCCAACTCCACCCTGAACTGTCCCGCACTCACATCCAATGCCTGATGCGAATAGCTTATGGGCTCAAAGGGGTGGAGGGCCTTGCCTGTTTCTACTTCCAGGACGCCAACCCGGAGCGCAACGCCGTCGCCAATGAACTGGCCTATAAGCGGCTGGTGAGGGGCATCCCGTTCCAGCAACGGGCAGAGAAGGAGTGCTGGTAGGGGGAGGAGGGATGGAATGAATGGAGCGATGGAATGAAAACAATTTTATCTTTGCCACAAAAAACATCCTTGGAGCGACTTGTACAACATATAGAAAGCCTGATCTTTGCCACTAATCAGCCCATAACGCTGGAGGAGATCAAAAGCTGCCTGGAAGAGGCGCTGGGAATTTCCTTTGTGGAAGAGGAGCTGCTCAGGGCCATCGGCCAGTTGAAGGAGCGCTATGAGCAGGAGGATTAT
>CAZAXA010000387.1:0-6268 GCA_964488965.1 uncultured Phaeodactylibacter sp.
TTTCCCTGCAGCGAACTCCGGTACACCTACACTATAGGCAACAGCTCCGGGCAGGCGCATAGCGGCGTAACCCTTGAGCAGGAATTTCCTGATGGTTTCGGGCTGGTAAGCATCCTGCGCAACCCCCTTCGGAGGAACCCTCAGCGGCGGGCCGCCCAACCGGGTAAGGCTGGAAAATATGACCATCCCGCGCCGGGTAGACAGCCTGGTGCTACTGATGGAGGCCGGTGATGTGCCGGGAGGCAATTACCCCGGCCAGGCGGTGCTGAGCGGCCTGCCCGGGGCTATGGGGAGCAGCCGCGTTTCCGACAACCCCGCCACCCTGTCTCCCGATGACAGCACCGCCGTACTGGTCAACCGCTTTGCGGAGGACAGCCTGTATTTCAGCAACTTCCTCTGCCTGGGATCCAGCCTCACCCTGGATGCCAGCGCTTATGGCAACAACCTCCTGTGGAGCACCGGCTCGACCAGCGCTGAGATCAGCGTTACCCAGCAAGGCGCCTATCATCTGCAGGCCTTCAGCGGCTGCCAGACCCTTTCCGTCACCTATGAAGTGACCGTCGCTTCCTGTCCGTTTACCGTGGAGTTGGGCCATAAGATCGTGCCTGCCGAAACCTTTCCCTGCCAGGAAGTCGTCTTCCGATACATCATTGATAACGATTCCGGCCTGCCCCGCAGCGGGGTAAGGCTTTCCGATACCCTGCCGGCGGGCTTCGCCGTCGTTGGCCTGGAGCGCAACCCCTTCGGCGGGGAACTCCAGCCCGGTCTTCCGCCGGAAATACTGAACGTTCATAATATGTCCTTACCGGTAGGCATCGACTCCATCGAGGTAGTCGTTGAATTAGGCCCGGTGCCGCCCGGGATATACCGGCAGCGCGCTGTGCTCAGCGGCCTTCCGCCGGCTATTGGCCCCACCCGCCTCTCGGTCAACGCCGATACCATGTCTCTCGACAGCACCAGCCTTCAGGTGTTCGGCGCCGGGTCCGACAGCACTTACCTGGACGCGGTGCTCTGCCCCAATGAAACCCTGGTGCTGGACGGGAGCCCCTACGGCACGTCTTTCCTCTGGGAAGATGGTTCTACCCGCGCCCGTCTGCCCGTCACCGAAACCGGCAGCTACCAACTGGCTGTTTTCAACGGCTGCGAACCTTCCTTCGTTTTCTTCAATGTCGCGGCCGGCCCGCTGATCGAACTGGAGATGCCCGGCGATACCATCAGGATACACCTGGGAGAGGAGGTGCAGCTTGCGCCAACGCTCACCAATCTGGGCAGCGCGCTGGAACTGCAATGGGACGGCCCGGCTGCGGAAGCCCTTTCCTGCCGCGACTGCCTGGCGCCCGCCGCCAAACCGCTGGACAATGCCGTTTATACCCTGCGCGCCGCCAATGAGCTGTGCGCCGATACCCTTGAAATCGCCTTCGTGGTTGACAAAAGCCGCCGGGTTTACGCCCCCAACGCCTTTTCGCCCAACCGGGATGGCGTCAACGACTATTTCATCCTGCAGAGCCCCGACTTCGGCATTATCCGCTCGCTGGCCATTTACGACCGCTGGGGCGGCCTGGTTTTCCAGTCGCCCGGGGCAGTGATGAACCAGGCGGCAAGCGGCTGGGATGGGACAAAGCAGGGGAAGCCCGTGCCGGAAGGCCTGTATCTGTGGAAGGCGGAGATCGAGTTTATCGGGGAGATCATGGAGCTTTTCTCGGGGGAGGTGGCGGTGTTGCGGTAAATATTTCCTGCTTACCTGATATTAAGTAAAGTAATTTCCCCTTTCATTCGTCTATCCCAAAAACGAAATTTGACAAAGCATGTGGCCTGAGCTATCCGGCATGCATTACTTGTCAGAAAACAAACAGCTATCCGTGGCCGACCGCAATCAAACGCTGGGAGAGATTATCCGGAACTACAGCCAGCGGCTGTACGGTTTTATCCGTGGCCGTACCGGCAGCGATGCCGATGCGGAGGATATCCTGCAGGAGGTCTGGTTCCAACTCAGCCGGCTGGTCGACCTGGATGCCATCGGGAATATCAACGCCTGGCTGTTCCGCGTGGCCCGCAACAAAGTCACCGACCGCTACCGCAAGCGGGAGGAGGAGTCGCTGGACGGCCTGGCCTACGAAGATGAGAACAACGATACGGCCTTCCGGGAGATTCTTCTGGCTGATGCCAGTACTCCGGAGACGGAGCACCTGCGGCAGATTTTTTGGGAAGAGCTCTTTGCCGCCCTGGAGGAACTGCCGGCGGAACAGCGCGACGTTTTCATCCGCAACGAGCTGGACGGCGAAACCTTTCAGGAAATATCGGACGGGACAGGCGTCAACATCAAAACGCTGATCTCCCGGAAACGCTACGCCGTGCAGCACCTGCGCCGGCGGCTGGCGGACTTGTACGAAGAATTGATGGATTATTGAAGGAATAATTGAACGAGGCAGTATCTTTCGAAATGCCTTACAATTTAAAATATCGGTTTTATGCATAGCCATTCCAGATACGACCGGCCTCGCCACGGCTTCCGCCTGAGGGTTGCCATCTTCCTGTTCTTTGCGGCGGCTTTCCTGTTGCTGGGCGCAGCAGTGATGCTGTTGTGGAACGCCATCCTGCCGGAGGTAACCTCCGCCCGCCCCCTGTCTTACTGGCAGGCCCTGGGCTTGCTGGCGCTCAGCCGCATCCTCTTCGGGGGCTTCCGCTTCGGCCGGCCGGGCGGCGCGCCGGAATACTGGCAAAAGCGGCGCGAATGGCGCGAGAAGTGGATGAACATGAGCCAGGAGGAGCGCGCCCGCTTCCGGGAGGCGTGGCGGAAACGCTGTGGCAGGGAAAGATCGGAAGAATAAAATTTCAAAAAAATCCATCTTCTTTAAAGTAATTCTTTCCCTGCATCGTCTTCCTGAATATAGCCGATAAAGTTAAAGGAGTTCAGTGCCCCAATCGACTCAATCAGCTAATTAACCAAAACCATCAAATCATGCGGCCCTTAACATTCGCCCTGTCCATAGCGGCAGGGGCTGTCTTCTTTTTCCTGTTGGCCAAGATTTTGTTCTTCGGCCTGTTGTTCATTGCTCCGCTCGCCCTGATGGCGGCCATTGTGCTGGGCATCCGCCGGCGCTTCGGCTATGGAGGATATTACCACCGCTATCACCGCTTTGCCCGGCAGGGCGGAGGCTGGGGGGAGCCGCTGGGTTATGCCCGCCGGAAACGCCCCGAGCCGCCGGAGGACTACCGAACGATCATTGTTGAATAACTCTGGATTAACCGTTTTAAATTCATTCATTATGTGCAGAGGATTTCATTCCCGGGGCCGCCACCACTGGCATGGCCATCATCATCATCAGGGCCGCCGCTTTGGCGCCGCGTTCATGCAAATTCCCGTCAACGTCCGCGAACTGGACGGCCACTATGAACTCTATCTGTTTGCCCCCGAGCTGAGCCGGGAAGATTTCCAGCTCCATCTGGTAAACCGGGAGCTCACCATCTCGGTGAAGCCGGCGGAAGAAGAGGTTGTGGAAACGGGCCACTGGGTACGCCGCGAGTATCGCCCGCGGGGGCTGGAGCGCAGCTTCAGCCTCAACGAGAAGATCGACCTGGATGGCATTAAGGCGGCGTACGCCGAAGGGGTGCTGAAGGTCATCCTGCCCAAGTACCCGGATCAGGTGACGCAGCGGCGGGGCGTGGAGGTAATATAAGAGGTTTTTATGTGTATACAGCAGGCAGCTTCCTTCGGGGGCTGCTTTTTTACATTCGCAAGTGGAACAACGAAATATGCAAAAAAGAGCTTAAATTGATATTTAAATGCACAAAATGGACAATACGTTATTCAGCGCCCTGGCCTGTTTTCTTCTCTTACCATTGCTCCCTCTTTTTGCCCAGGATATGCCTGCGCCGCCCCGCGCCCGCAGCCTTGGCATACCCTTTGACGGGCTGCCGGGCCCCCACAATGCCATTACGGATGTGCCGGGCGTAAAGGTGGGCTATACTACGCTGATCGAAGGAGAAGGCCGGCTGGAAGTAGGCAAAGGGCCGGTGCGCAGTGGAGTGACGGTAGTGCTGCCTACGGACAGCTTCAGCAACTACCGGAGCTTTCCCGCCGCTGTATTTTCGCTCAACGGCATGGGCGAGATGACGGCCGGGCTCTATCTCCAGGACTACCCCCTGCTATACGGCCCCATTGGCATTACCAACACCAACAGCGTGGGTGTGGTACGCGATGCCATCGGCAAGTGGCTGTTCGATAACTACTCCGCCGGCGGATTATTCGATTTTTCTTTCGGCCTGCCGGTTGCCGCCGAAACCTGGGATGGAGCGCTGAATGACATCAATGGCCTGCACATCCGGGTAGTAGCCACTTTAACAGAAGTGCGGCCCAAAACAGATCAGGACAGACTTTCCTCTTCCTCTATGTTCTCTGTCCAACCTCAGACGGTAGCCGCCCAAGCCACAGCACGCCTGAAATGCAGGAAGCTGTAGAGTGGCTCCATGGCCTTCTACAGCTTCCTGCAATCAATCAATCACATATTCATCTTTACTACCCCGCCGTATTTAAGAGATGCTATGTTAGCATAACATCTCTAACCGAATGCGGGGCTTCCTCACCTGGCCACCACGAACTTTTGCGTAAGCGTACGCCCTTCGGTGATCAGGTGTACGAAGTAGACGCCGGAAGCCCAGGAACTTACGTCGATGCGGGCTTCCTGCCTGCCGCCATCGGTGGCGAGCGCCTGCCGGTAAGCCTGTTGCCCGGTGATGCTCGTCACCAGCAGTTGTACCTGTCCGGCCTGTTGCTGGTGGAACACAACGGCCATCTCATCGCGAACCGGGTTGGGGAAGACCTTTACGTAATCCGCTATGCTGGCCGCGGGCTCGCGCAACTGGGCATCCTCATCCGCAGCCTGCTCTTCCACGATCTGCTGTACCGGATCGGCCAGGCGGGCGCCGCCGGTGCAGCCGCTGATCACCACGTCGTCGATATACACGTAATCGTTATCGGCGGAAGCGTCGCAGCGGAACCGCAGGCGGGTGTTCGTGGTGAAGGGCCCGGGGATCACTACGGCGTCGAAATAACGGGTGTTGTTCACAAACTCGCCGTTCAGGTTCCACTCCTCGACGGTGGTATAGCTGCTGCCGCCATTGGTGGAAATCTGCAGCCAGAAGTCTTCAGTGGAATTGTCCATGCTTACGGCGACGTAAGTAAAGTCAACCGTCAGTTCGCTGTAGGTGGACAGGTTGAGGTTGCCGGTTGACATGACAGAGGTGGAGGTATTGTCCCGCAGCTGAATGCTGTACGTGCCGCTGTTGGCGTAGGTAGCGTTGTTGATGCGGGCGCAATCTGTGCCGCCATCGGTCCAGCTGCCCCAGCCGCTGTCGAAATTGCTGCTGTTGATAGTAGCATAGGAACAGCCGCCACATCCTGTGGTCGTGAAGGTGAAAGAGCTGCTCCATGCGCTGGTGGCGCCGCTGCAGTTCGACTGCACCTGGAATTCATAATCCGTGCAGGCGCTCAGGCCGGTATAGCTGACAGGAGGAGTGATGTTGAAGGCCTCTGTCCAGGTGGAGGTTCCCACCTGCCGGGCGCGCACGTTGTAGTTGATAGCGCCGCTGGCAGAGTTCCAGCTCAGGCTGGCCTGGTTGTCGGCGGGCGAAGCGGACAGGCCGCCGGGCGTATTGCAGACGACCGGGCATGCCGGGCAGGAGCCGCCACAGTCGACGCCGGTCTCATCACCGTTCTGAATGCCGTCGGTACAGCTCGGCCCGCTGCTGGCGGTACAGAAGGGCGTACTTTCGGAAGATCCGAAGGCGCCGCCGGTAGCTATGATGCTGGATCCGGCGCTCAGGGTATAGGATCCGGCGCCGTAGGCGCAGCAGATGCCGTCGCCATAGGAGTCCAGGATGGTGAAAGTATAGTTGCCGCCGGTTAGGTTAATATTCTGGACAACGGTAGTATTCCTCTGGCCGCTGGTATAGGGGCCGCCGGAGGCGACGATGCTGCCGCCGGAGTTGGTGATGCGCCAGCTCGTTTCGGTGGGGTAGTTATCCAGGGTGATGGACAAGGTGAGGGCATTGCCGAAACAGGGGCATGCCGGGCAGGAGCCGCCGCAGTCGACGCCGGTTTCACTGCCGTTCTGAATGCCGTCGCTGCAGGTGGGCGGCGTTCCCTGGCCGCAGCCGTTGGAGGACAGCAGGCTGGCGCGGAAACCACCCGGTTCGAAGAGGGCCCGCATGCGGGTTTTCTGGCCCTGGGTATAGAGGT
Organism: uncultured Phaeodactylibacter sp.; assembly: GCA_964488965.1. GTDB lineage: Bacteria > Bacteroidota > Bacteroidia > Chitinophagales > Saprospiraceae > JACJXW01. The sequence continues at coordinate 6,239 of CAZAXA010000387.1, forward strand.
TCATGCAGGCGTCGTCGGAATAGTCCATAT
>CAZAXA010000388.1:0-6268 GCA_964488965.1 uncultured Phaeodactylibacter sp.
CCACGTTGGCGGAACAGTGCATGGACAGCACGCCGCGTTCTTTGGGCAACACGTAGTTGAGCGCCGAAAAGATGCCCTTCTTGATCTCGCCGGTATAGCCGGTTCCGCCGATGATGATCTGTTTTCTGGTAAAGTTGATAATGGCGAAATTGTGCTGCCGGGTGTTGTCCTCACCCGAATAAGCGTGGAAACCGGGCGCGCACAGGACGGACCAGTCCGGCTCGAAATTCAGCAACTCCTCTTCGCTGGGGCGCAGGAACATGTTGTAAGCAAAGAGGTTGCTCCAGGGGAATTCGCAAACCAGGCGGATATTCATGCGGTAGTTCTCGTCGGCGCAGGCGTAGGCGTCGCGTACGAAAACATCTTTTCCCTGAAAGTAGGAAGTGATCTTTTGGTAAAGCTGATGGAAATATTTGGGATCAATAGGTTTGTTGATGGCGCCCCAGTCCACTGACTGAGCAGTATTTTCATCCCTGACGATGAAGCGGTCCATTGGCGAACGGCCGGTAAATTCACCGGTAGAAACGGCCAGCGCGCCGGAATTCGCCAACTGGCCCTGGCCCCGTTTGATGGTTTCTTCCATCAGGGCTTCCGGGCTGAGGTTCCAAAAAGCATTTCTGACGCGCCGGATGCCGAGGTGTTCAAGGCCGGCGGCAGGGTTCCTGATCCCAAATCTCTCCATGGGTTACAACTTTTTAAAATAGCTGTGGCGCTTCATTGTACAGCGCCACATGCCGGTAGTTTACAATGAATGTGACTAACTAAACCTAAAACAATAGGAAAAAAATCTATACAAATTTATAAGGTTTTCTCTATTAGAGAAAATTTCTCCAATATGTTTTTTCAAAACGCTTAAATTTGCGGCATGATGAGAGAACTGGACACCGTAAAGCTGATCTTCGGCCTGAAGGTACACTACCTTCGCCAGCAGCAGGGCCTTTCCTACCAGCAGTTGTCGGAGCGCACGGGGCTGGCCATTTCCTATCTGCACAACATCGAGAAAGGGAAAAAATACCCGAAAGCGGACAAGATCATCGGCCTGGCCAGGGCTCTGAACACGGACTACAACTACCTGGTGTCGCTGGATGCCGACAAGCGCCTGAAGCCCATCGTGGGCCTGCTGCATTCCGATTTCCTGAAAATCTTCCCGCTGGAGCTCTTCGGCATCAATATGCCCAAGCTGGTAGAACTGCTTTCGGCAACACCCGACAAAGTCAATGCCTTCATCAGCACCGTGATCAAGATCGTGCGCAATTACCATCTGCAGGGGGAGGATTTTTACAAGGCAGCCCTTCGTTCCTACCAGGACTTGCACGACAACTATTTCGAAGACATAGAGCAGGCAGTGCGCCGCTTCAAAGAGGAGAACCGGTTGCCGCAGGCCCCTCCGGTAAAAACCGGGCGACTGGAAAAGCTCCTGGGCAGCAATTACGGCATAGCCGCCGACAGGGAATACCTGGCCGCTCAGCCTGTCCTGAAGGAGGTGCGCTCCTTTTATTTGCCGGGCCGGCGGCTGCTTTACCTCAACGAGGGCCTGTCCAGCGCCCAGGAGAACTTCCTGCTGGCCAAAGAACTCGGTTTTCAGTACCTGAAGCTGAAAGAGCGCCCCTACGAAACCCGAATGGCCGAGGTGGATTCTTTCGACAAGCTGCTGAACAACTTCAAAGCTTCCTACTTTTCCGTGGCCCTGCTGATGGACGAGCTGGAAATGGTAAAAGATATCGAAGAAATGGCGCGCTGGGAAAAGTGGGATGGCGAACTGTTCCTCGATCTGCTGAAGAAGTATGACGTCACTCCGGAGATGCTCATCCAAAGGCTGGCCAATATCCTGCCGAGGCACTTTGGCATCCAGGACCTCTTCTTCCTGCGCTTCTTCGCCGGGCCGGGCCTGAAGAAATTCGAAATGACCAAGGAGATGCACCTCTCGCAACTGCACAACCCCCATGCCAACCAGTTGGACGAGCACTATTGCCGCCGTTGGGTCTCCATCAACAGCATCCGGCGGCTGAGGGCCCTTCAGGATATAGAAAACAACCAGGGGCCTATCGTCGGCGCCCAGATTTCCCGCTACTGGGGCGCCCCCAACGCCTATTTCTGCATCAGCATCGCCAAGGCCGGCCACAACGACGCTCAGAACAGCACCAGCTTCACCATCGGCCTGCTGGTCAACGACAAACTCCGGCAGATGTTCCGCTTCCTGGCAGGCCCCAGCCTGCCTGTCAAGGACGTACACACCACCTGCGAGCGCTGCGGCATAACGGACTGCGAGGCACGGGCGGCGCCGCCAATCGTCCTGCATCACGATAAAGTGAAGGAGCAGATCAAGGAGGCGCTGGAGGGGCTGGAAAAGGAGGCGAGGGTAAGATAATGGGGTAATTGGAAGGCGTGAATGGGGCATTGAGATGAGTGAAAATGTGTGGAATTCCTTACATTTGCCTTTTTACAATCCAATAATCCCTCCCCTATGGCATACTTTTATACATATACTCTTCGCCTGCTGGCGGCCGGCTTTGCCCTGATGATCATGTTGCCGGCCCAGGGCCAGCATTCCGTCGCCCGGCAGTGGAGCGAAGCGTTGCTGGAGGCCATCCGCAATGACTTTGCCCGCCCTCCGGTCCATGCCCGCAACCTGTTTCACACCTCTGTCGCCATGTACGACGCCTGGGCGGCCTACGATGAGGAAGCCGAAACCTTCCTGCTGGGCAAAACGGTAAGGGGCTTTACCTGCCCCTTCGACGGCATCGGCAATCCGCCGGCCGATGTGCAGGCTGCCCGCGAAGAGGCCATCAGCTATGCGGCATACCGGCTGTTGAGCCACCGCTTCCAGAATTCGGCGAACGCCGCCACTACGCTGGCTGGATTCAACACCTTCTTCAGCCAGTTGGGTTATGATGCGGCCTTCACCTCCACCGATTATTCCGCCGGCTCGCCGGCAGCCCTGGGCAATTACATCGCTGAGAAGCTGATCGAATTTGGCATGCAGGATGGCTCCAACGAAGCGAACAACTACGTCAACCAGTATTACCAGCCCGTCAACCCGCCCCTGGCGCCCGTAGCTCCCGGCAACCCGAACCTCATTGATGTCAACCGATGGCAACCGCTGACCCTCGATGTATTCATCGACCAGAGCGGCAATGTGATCCCCCTGAGCACGCCGGCGTTCCAAAGCCCGGAATGGGGCAAGGTCACCCCCTTTGCCCTCCGGGACGACGAGCTGGCCATCAACGAGCGCGACGGCGGGGAATACTGGGTTTACCACGATCCGGGCCCGCCGCCCTACCTCGATATAATCGACGGAGGCGGCCTGAGCGAAGAATACAAATGGAGTTTTCTGCTGGTATCCATCTGGTCGTCCCATCTCGACCCCACCGACGGCGTAATGTGGGATATCTCTCCTGCCTCCATCGGCAATTTCCAGGAGGAATTCCCTCAGGCTATTGAGGAATATCGCGACTTTTATAATTTACTGGAAGGGGGCGGCCGGGGCGACGGCCATCCTGTCAATCCCTACACCGGCCTGCCTTACGAACCGCAGGTCGTGCCGCGGGGCGACTATACCCGCGTGCTGGCCGAATTCTGGGCGGACGGCCCCGCCTCGGAGACGCCGCCCGGCCACTGGTTCACCATCCTCAACTATGTCAATGACCATCCCGCCCTGGAAAAGCGCTTCGGAGGGCGGGGCCCTGTGCTGGATGACCTGGAATGGGATATAAAGGCCTACCTCACCCTGGGTGGCGCCGTGCACGACGCAGCCATAACCGCCTGGGGTATCAAGGGGTGGTACGATTATCTGCGGCCCATCTCGGCCATTCGCCATATGGCTGACCTGGGGCAAAGCTCCGACCCCGGCCTTCCCAACTACCATCCGGCGGGCATACCGCTGGTACCTGGTTATGTGGAACTCATCACGCCGGATGACCCCTTCAGCGTGAGGGGCATCAACGGTGAGCACGTCAACAAGATAAAACTATACGCCTGGCGCGGGCCCGGCTATATCAATGAACCCGCCACCGATGAGGCCGGCGTGGACTGGATCCGGGCCGAAGACTGGTGGCCTTATCAGCGGCCTACTTTCGTGACGCCCCCTTTCGCCGGTTATATTTCCGGCCATTCCACTTTCTCCCGGACAGCGGCGGAAGTGCTGACCCTGCTGACCGGCGACCCCTTCTTTCCCGGCGGCATGGGGGAATTCCACGCCCCGAAAAATGAGTTCCTCGTCTTTGAGGAAGGCCCCAGCGTTGACATTACCCTGCAATGGGCCACCTACCGCGACGCTTCCGACCAGACCAGCCTCTCCCGGATCTGGGGCGGCATCCACCCTCCGGCCGACGACATCCCGGGGCGCATCATCGGCGCGCAGATCGGCGCCGAGGCTTTCCAATTTGCCGGACAGTACTTCTACCGGGACGAAGACCAGGACGGCTTCCTGAGCTATGCAGATTGCGATGACAATAACCCTGCCATTAACCCGGATGCCGCAGAGCTTTGCGACGGCATCGACAACAACTGCAATGGCCTGGTGGACGACGGCATCGAAACCTTCACCTACTTCCTGGACGTTGACGGCGACTCCTTCGGCGATGCTGCCGCCAGCCTGGACACCTGCCTGGCCTCGCCGCCGGAAGGTTATGCCGGCAACGGCCTGGATTGCGATGACGGCAATGCCGGCCTCAACCCCGATGCTGTGGAAGTCTGCGACGGCATCGACAATGACTGCAACGGCGCCGCTGACGACGGCCTGGCCATTTACTCTTACTTCCTGGATCAGGACGGAGACAACTACGGCAGTTTGGCCGACGTGATCGACACCTGCCTGGAAAACCCGCCGCAGGGCTACGCCCCCAATGCCCAGGATTGCGATGACGCCGACCCCAATATCCACCCCGGCGCCGAAGAACTTTGCGACGGCATTGACAACAACTGCAACGGCGCTGCTGACGACGGACTGGCCACCACCTCCTACTACCTGGATGAGGACGGCGACGGCTATGGCGATGCCGCCACCGCCCTGGAAAGCTGCCTGGCCGAACCGCCCGCCGGATACGCCGGCAATGATATGGATTGCAACGATGCCGACAGCGCCATCAACCCCGATGCCGGGGAGGTGCTGGACAGCCTGGACAACAACTGCAACGGCATGATCGATGAGGGTATCGTCTCCACTTTGTCCGTTCAGCCGGATGAATGGTCCGTTTTCCCCAACCCGGTACGGGAAGAACTGATCCTGCAGTCTGCTTACTCCGGCGCCCTCATCGCGCGGCTGCACAGCGCGGAAGGCCGGATAAGCCTGGAAGCCCGGCTGGAGATGAGGAGCGGCCAGGCCGTTATGGATACCCGAAATATAGCGCCGGGTTTTTATTATCTGGAATTGACGAGCAGAGATGGAAAACGGCTGCTGATCGAAAAGATCATCAAATATTGACCCAAGCGCGGAAAGCGGAAGTGGGAAGGCGGAAGTGTGGGAAGCTTTCTGCCTTTCCACTTCCGGCTTCCCGCCTCTTTTATACTTGACGGCAATAGGTTTTGTGCATTGCCTTCCCCGCCCATCAATCCCCTCCCAAAGGGATTACTTAGTGGAAAAGTTGAAGCCCGCCCCAAATGCACTAAACCTATTGCAGCGGAGTATAGCTCCTGGTAAGCATAAATTTCCCGTCAGGACTGCCAAAGCCCGGTAATCCTACCGCAGGAGGCTCAACTTAATGGTTTCGGCTCCCTCCTTGCTGCGAAGCATGGCCAGGTAAATACCCGCAGCCTGTTGTCGCCCCCGGTTATCCGTTCCATCCCAGAGGCATTCCTGCTGCCCGGCTTCCACATTGCCGGAAATCAGGGTTCTCAACCGCTGCCCGCTGAGGTTGAACACCTCCAGGGTGACTGCGCCGTCTTCGGGTAGGTAGAACCAAATGGACACCTGCCCGCGGAAGGGGTTGGGGCTGGCTTCCAGCCGGGCCACTTCTGCCGGGGCTGTCTCCTTACCCGTGCCTGCCGGCCGGGCAAGCGCTTCCGTGCAGCATACCACAATGCCGGCGTTCAGCGCATCGATCAAGACCTGCACCTGGGCGATGATGTGATCGGCGGCGCCCGCCGGGATGCCGCCGCCGCTGTGGTAGGCCACTTCGTCGATGACATTTTGCAGGTAACCGGCCACCGTGCTGGCGCTGTAACCGTTGCAGAATTTGTCGGCCGCAATATCCAACCTCCGGGTGATCGACCGTTTACGGGTGGAGCTGATGTTCAGGCCGTTGACGTAGGCGTTCAGGTTGTTCACAAC
>CAZAXA010000389.1:0-3571 GCA_964488965.1 uncultured Phaeodactylibacter sp.
CCACTTCATCCAGCAGCCCTACGCCAGGCATCAGCTCGACGTCCAGTTCGATATTATCATTCAGATAAGCTTTCTTGAACTGAGGCGCGTATCCTACATAGCTAAAGGCAATACCCAGGCTGTCCATCCGGGGCAAAGTCAGAGAGTAAAACCCGTAGTTGTTCGTAGTTGTCCCTTTTTGCAGGGAAGTGACATATACGTTGGCGCCGATCAGCACTTCGCCGGTCGTAGCGTCAGTGAGCGTACCGCTGATCGTATAGTTCTGACTGAGGGCCGTCCAGGGCAGCAGGAGGAGCAGGAACAAAGAAATCCGCATTGCGACTGTGATTTAAAAGATGCTCAATTCATTTTCCTTCAGAATCTGATTGATATACTGGTGTGAGATGCTGTTCACATATCCCAGGGCAATGGCCTTTTCCGCCAGCAACCGCAGGCTCCACCGCTCATGGCCTTCCGGGGGGGCGCTCCTGGCCAGAGCCAGGATTTTGGCTTTTTGTCTCCTGGTGATATTCCGGGGGCGGCCCGGCCGGGGCTTGTCTTCCAGGAAGGCCAGCCCTTCTTCTTCATATTTGCCGGCCCAGGCCGAAATCGTTGCGCTGGATACGCCTAGTCCGGCAGCAACTTCTTTGTAAGTTTTCCCCTCGTCAAGCGCCAAAAGAGCAAAAGCCCGTTTTAAGCCCCGTGCCCTCAAAGCATCCCGGAACATCAGGCCTTCGAGCCTGGCCTTATCCTCTTCGGTTAACCGGATATGTTGCTTTTCCATTTTCTCCTATTAAAAGCCAGGGCAATGCATCTGCCAGCCAGGTTGCCATGCAAAATATAGGATGTCGCGCCTGGACAGGGCCAGGACAGCAGGCTGTTGACACAGGAAGGGAAAAAAACGCTCTTACCTGAAGCTGTTCAACCTGCCATTTCAGGGGATCCGGATGTTAGTAGCTCACTGCTTACGATAGAGGCTTAGTTATTATTACATACGAAAACGGGGCGGAAAAAAGCTGCGTAGCCTGGCGAACAGGTTCATTTGTCATGTAAAAACCCGTAACTGGCCAGGAGCAGTTTCTCATCCTGCAGCAGGCCCACGCCCGGGGCATAGGTTTTGAATTCCATCTCAAAGGGGTTGAGGGCAGAGCCTTCTTTGGTCAATAAACAATTGCTGAACGACCCCGCCGGCGTGTCCAGGTGGTCGTCCAGCTTCAGGACTTCGGCGCGGTCCATGGCCACGCCCCTCGCTATTTCCTGGTAGTACTTCATGCCTGTTTTCGGCTTGCCGGGCATGATGAGCCCGGCTTTGGCGCCATCCTTGCCGGCCAGCCAGGCGCCTTCGTGGTTGGCTATCTTGCCGTCCTTGTAAATATCCACCTCTTCGCCAAAGTAAAAAACGTCTTTCGTTTGCTCGTCGATGGCGAAAAAGTTCCTGGATATTTCGATCAGCTCGCCGTTGATCCACTCCTTCTCCTCCACTATCCGGGTAGTGACGCCGTCCACCACTTTGGTTTCGTCCAGTACAGTGACCGTCAGCTTCTCCGTCGGGCTTTCCAGCACCAGCTGAAAGCCGGGTTCCAGGATGAAATAAGGATTCCTGCCGGCGGATACCAAAGTACGTTTCTCCAGGCCGAATTCCTCCTGCCAGGAGGCGCCCTGAGCGTTCGGGTTGCCGGAGACGCCGCAACCCATGCAACAAATGGCAATGGCAAAGAATGCCATCAGGTTATTCATGCTGCTTTTCATCATATGTTTTGGTTTAAAACAGCGTTAAGCTAAGAAGGGATTTTGGAGTAAATTGGGAGCAGGCATTCACAGCGCCTATAGCATCCGGAATTTCAATATCCTCCCCGTCCCTTTCTTCCCCTTCGCCTCGGTGCTGATATACATCGTGCCGTCCGGTTCAAAGCAGATTCCTTCAGGCTGGTTGAAGGGATCCTTACTCAGTTCACGGATGTTCAGCAATTCGCCGGAAGGGTGCAGGACGAGTAAGGCCCTGGCCTTACCATAGGAAGACAATATATATATATGCCCGGAAACAGGATGCACGGCAATGCCTGAAGGAGTGAAATGCCCGGCAAGCACGTCCGTCCACCAGGCTTCGCGTATAGCCGATTCCGAGATGATGATATCCTCACTGAGCAGGTAAACGGGTTCTTCCGACAACTGCCTGCTGTCGAGGGAAAAGGCGTAAATCCCCCGCTTATCCTCAAAAGCCTTTCCCTCCCCGGCCTTTCCTTTACAGGCGACCAGCAGGCGGCGGTTGGCCGGGTCGTAGGCCAGCCCCTCTACATCGTGGCCGGCGTCCAGCTTCGTATGATGTGTTTTGGCCACCGGATCTGCCTTTCCGGTATATTCAACCTCAAAGATCAGGCCGTCGCTCCTTACAATAAATATGGTATTGCCCACCATTTCCAGGCCTTCGTAATCACCCGGCCCGCCAAAGGAGAGTTCCTGAAGGACGCGCCCCCTTTTCTTATCCAGGAAAAAGACTTTACCCTGTTCATCATTAACGGCGAGCAGGTGTGCGCCGTCGGCGGACAGGCTGAGGCCTGAGACCTCTTTGAGGTTTTCCGATAACCTGAATTCCGCGAAGGCAGCGGCCAGGTTATACTCCAAACCGTATTTGCCGGCGTTCACGGCCTCATGGCCAGGCATATCGTTCCTTTCTATTAAAGCGGCGCCGGCCCCTTTCCTGATCGTATCGATATCTTTTTGCCCTTCATTGCCGGCCGGCGTGCACGCTCCCGCGATTATGGCCAGCACGCATAAAAACAGGGGAAGAGCCTGGTTAATGCGCATCATTGATAGTATTACTTTTATTTTTGATTGCTAAATGTCATTTTCAAATAAGTTCTACTTTCAGTAATTCATAATATAACTCTCTTATTTTCACCGTTTTCAAAAATAAATAATTTGATAAAAAAAAATATACAACTACTTTGTTGACTAATGATTTTTTTATTATTTTTGAAGCAAATATGAACTTGGAAAGTCGGCCTATTTAGCTTTCCATACTACTTGAAGCTTTAGGTATACGCACCAGAACCCAGTTAAACAAGGCTTCTCAAAAGCCTTACTGAGATTTACGAACGAGTTCCTGTCCGATATCTTGTCCCGAAAATTATTTTTAAAAAGCTTACTAGATTTTTTCCCCATTAGTAAAACGAGATAAATTCAGCTACAGTAAGGATATTCGCCGTTTTCTTTTCATCCCATGACGCAAAGTAGCTCTTCGCTCCCCCCCCCCGGAAGAATTACCTGGATGAAGGAAAAGCATTAATTTGATTTTACTGTGGAGGTGTTGCTTTCTGCTTATCTGCAGCCTCAAAGGCAAGCGTTATGGCGTTGCTCCAAACATTACATTTGATTTTTGGAGGGTTAGCGTCGTACATATCACCTGCTCAGGCCCAGGCAAAATGATCATAAGCTGCGATGAAAAAAGCATTGCCATTCCCGTGCTGCCGGCATTGGAGCATAAGGGATAGAAAGGGAATGGCGCGCCGGGTATCTCTATGTCCTGAATTAAGGCTACCCGTCTAAGGTTGGACAACAGTGTTTTGTTTTTACGAGAAACGGGGTAATTACC
>CAZAXA010000389.1:3581-6239 GCA_964488965.1 uncultured Phaeodactylibacter sp.
CGTGCTTTATCTCCTTATAACAGCGCAGGAATCTATATTCCTGCTTCTCTGCCCAACCTTAGCCGGATAACCTGAATTAACCCAATATGTTTGCACGTCAGGAGTCTGTACAATCGGAAAATATTTAATATAAACCTTTCTTTCCCCGAAAGAAAGGGATGGCGTTGATAAATAAAAATGTAACCAGGTTTTGATCGGCCTTTCCGCAACAGTGGAAGGGATGGCAATGGTATGAACTGGCGCCATCAAGATCAAAGGCACTTCCCTGTTCTGGCACAGGACAGGGGTGGTATTGTTATGCACCTAATTTAACAAACAAATTTCATTATGCGAGGAATTATTACATCCAGCCTGCAAGGCCGGTTAGCGGTTGTATCAGTAGCAGCCCTGTTGATCGTCCTTGGCATATTGCAGCTTCGCGATATGCAATTGGGGGTTTTCCCCGAGTTCTCCCCCGTTTATGTTGAAGTACAGACCGAAGCGCTCGGGCTTTCCGCCGAAGAGGTGGAACAAATATTAACGGTGGCCCTGGAGCAGGACCTGCTCAACGGCATCGCCTATCTGGACGAAATCTGGTCCGAATCCATGCCCGGCCTATCCAGAGTAGTTTGCGTATTCGAGCCCGGCACCGACCCCATGGTAGCGCGCCAGGTCGTCGCTGAGCGCCTCACCCAGGCGCATGCCCTGCCACACGTATCGAAGCCGCCGATCATGCTGCAGCCCTATTCATCCACCAGCCGGGTGATGAAAGTAGGGCTCAGCCCCAACAGCCCCGACATGTCCCTCATCAACCTGTCGGTACTGGCCCGGTGGACCATACAGCCCTATCTGATGGGGGTGGATGGCGTGGCCAATGTCTCCATCTGGGGGCTTCGCCAGCGGCAACTGCAGGTGCAGGTCCATCCGGAAAACCTGAGAGAAAAAGGGGTGGCTTTATATGATGTGGTCAGAACCACCGGCGAAGCCCTGTGGGTCTCTCCCCTGAGTTATCTGGAGTCTTCCACGCCGGGCACCGGCGGTTTTTTCGATACGCCCAACCAGCGGATGGGTATCCGCCACCTCTCTCCCATTTCGACTGCCGAACAGTTGGCCGAGGTTCCTGTCCATGGCCACAATAACATGTTGCTCAAAGATATATCCACCGTCGTGGAAAACCACCAGCCCCTGATCGGCGACGCCATCGTGAACGGCAACCAGGGCCTGATGCTGGTTATCGAGAAATTCCCCTGGGCCAGCACGGCCAAGGTTACGGAAAATGTCGAGAACGCCCTGGATAAACTGGCGCCCGGCCTCGCCGGCGTGGCCTTCGATACCGAGATTTATCAGCCCGCGAAATTCGTCGAAGCGTCCTTCGACAACCTCACTTACATGCTCGGCCTGGGGCTGGCCCTCGTCATCATACTGCTCTTCCTTTTCCTGTACGAATGGCGCGCCGCCCTGATCAGCCTGGCAGCTATCGTATTGTCCCTGCTGGCCGGCGCCTACGTCCTTCATCTTCAGGGTGTCATCTTCGACATGATGGCCGTCGCCGGCTTCGTCGTAGCCCTGGGCGTCATTGTCGACGACGCCATTGTCACGGTAGATAATATACGGCGGCGCCTGGACAATGCCCGGGATAACGGCGCCGGCAAGACGGCCGCCGGCATTATCCTCGAGGCCACGCACGAAATACGCAGCCCGGTATTCCTTGCCACTCTGATCCTCCTGCTGGCGGCCATGCCACTCTTCTACATTGGAGGCATCACCGGAGAATTCCTGAATACCCTGGCGCTGTCTTATGTACTGGCCCTGGCGGCCTCTACCTTAACCGCGCTCATCGTTACGCCGGCCCTGAGCCTGATGCTGTTCTCCGGCGCCGGCCCGGTGCACCGCCCCTCTCCCCTGCTGGCTTCCCTGAGCGCGGCCGCAGGCGCCGGCCTGGGCCGGTTTATCCGCAAACCTGCAATTGCCTATGCCACCCTGGGCGCCATCGCGCTGGCAGGCATTTTGTCGCTGTCAACGATCGGCCTGTCTCCGGAAATACCCATCCCTCAGGAACGGGACCTGGTGATCCAATGGGACGCCGGCTACGGCGCCTCCCACCCGGAGATGACCCGCGTGACCAAAGACGCCATCAGCAAACTGCGGACGATCCCCGGTATCGACAATGCCGCCGCCCACATCGGCCGGGCAGTCCTGTCCGATAAGATCACCAATGTCCATTCCGCCGAAATCTGGCTCAGCATGGATGAAGAAGCCGACTACGACAAAACGCTGGCTTCCGTCCGGCAGGTGCTCAAAGGCTATCCGGAAATGAAATCCAACATAACGACCTACCTGGAACAAAGCCTCAACCGGCCGCTATCCGCGGCCGGGCACCTCTATGCCGCCCGGGTCTATGGTGAGAACCAGGAAATCCTGGCCCGGAAAGCGGAGGAGGTGAAAAAGGCCGTTTCAACCGTCCAGGGCGTAGTGGACGCCAAAGTGGAATACCCGGCCACCGAACCTACCCTGGAAGTCGAAGTGGATATGGAAAAAGCCAAACAATACCACATCAAACCCGGCGATGTGCGGCGCACCGCCGCCACCCTGGTGGCCGGCATCGAGGCCGGCAGCCTGTTCGAGGACCAGAAGGTGTTCGAGGTCGTCGTCTGGGGTGTTCCCGAAGTGCGCAACAGC
>CAZAXA010000390.1:0-6195 GCA_964488965.1 uncultured Phaeodactylibacter sp.
TGGCCACTTTGTGGCATTTTCCCTTGCTACGAAGGCGTTCGTAGAGTTTACCCGGCTGGCCAGACGGGTTCCTTACAAGGCAGGTTGTAACGTTTGGCCGAGCGGGCGCCCATATAGAGCAGGGCCCTCAAATTGGGGCCCCCCGTCCTGGAAATGCTGCCCCGTTTTTTGATGCTCGAACTATACCTGTTAGGGATGGTGGTTACCAAAGTGCCCTTGCTGACGTCGATACCGGTAAAAGTTCATCTCAACCATTTCCATCCTTCTTCGTCCCTGTCTTTGGCCTGGCCTCTTCCCGTTTCTGGGGTGTTGTTTTAGGTTTGGCCTCTTCCCGTTTGGGAGTGGGAGCGGTTCTGGGCGGCGGCGTCGTTCTGGGCGGCGGTGTAGCTTCCGGTTTTTCCCACCTGTTCTGGTGGTAATCACGCCCCCTTTCCACATTGGGGATTTCTCTGGTTTTGGGCGGCTCCGTTTTGGGCGCCGGCCGTTTTTCGGGAGTGATCACCCGTTCGCGCTGCTGAGGCTCCTGTTTAGGCTTGGGCGCCGGCTCCGCGCGTTCTTTGGTTTGAGGCTCTACCCGGGCCGGGGGCTGTTTTACGGGCTCCCGGGGCTCTTCTTTGGCCCGGGGCTGCCTGACGGGTTCTTTAGGCTGTTCTCCGGCGCGGGGCTGCTTAACCTCCTCCCTGGGCCGGGGTTCTACCTTCGGTTCCTGTTTCGGGATATTGGGCTCCCGTACATCCGGTTCGCGGGTGGGCGCCTTGTCGCGGGGTTCATAGGCTGGTTCCTGATAAATCTCTCTGCCCTGTTTCACCCTTGTGGCCAGATCGGAGTACTTGCTGGAATTTTTTTCCAGATATTCCCGCTGCGACATGGCCCTGGTGGGGTGTTCGCGGTTGAAAGCCACCCTTTCTTCTTCAAAGCGGCCATACTCCCGGAAGCGGTCCGCCAGGCGGTTGTCATCTTCCATCCAGTTGCGGGTGATCACCTCCCGGTTGCGGTTGTGCCAAACCGTGACGCTGGTGGTGATGCTGCCGCCCGACCTCGGATAATAGCGGCAGTGCCGCACAAAATGAGCCGACAGGTGCGGATAGCGGTAGTGGTGGTGCGGATGGTAGAAATACCAGTTGGTAAAGTAGTAAGAGGGCAGGTGAAGGATAACGATCGTCCTGCCCGGGCGGAAGTAGAAGCCCCAGTCGTACCAGTACGGGTAAGGCCGCCAGCGCGGGAAGGTGTACCAGTACGGATAACCGAACCAGTAGGGATAGTGGTAGTAATAATGATGTTCCACCACATAAGTTTCGGAACGGTCGTCATAGTACAGCTCGTCATCGGGATATTCGTAGAATTCATCATCGTAGCCGTATTCTCTGGCAAATTCCTCAGCGGAAGTTTTCAGCTCTTCAACGGCCTCGGGGTTATTTTCCAGTTCCGCTTTCCAGCCTTCCAGTTCGCGGGCGTTTTCGCGGGCCACTTCCAGGCTGAGGCTATCGGCCTTTTCCAGCACCAGCTGTGGGTCGCGGCGGTAAAGGTCGCCCACCAGCAGGGTCAGTTCGATATTGTCCGTCAGGATATTCAGCACCTCGGGCAGGGCCAGCAGCCTGCGCAAGGCATCCTGCGCCCGGGGCGGGTAGCTGCCCAGCAGGGCGTCAAAAGCGGCGGCCGCCGAGCGGTCCAGCCGGTCGATCTCCCCGAGCAGGGAGAGGTACTGCAGGCCGGCGCTCATGGCATTTTCCTCAACCGCTTCCGGGTAATCCCGCAGGATGGCCCGGATATTGGCCTGTGAGCCGCGCCCGTCTACCACCAGGCGCTCCACCAGGCCCGGATAGCGGGTAATGTCCCAGATCATTTCCTGGGTGCTCTTCGGGTAATCGGCCAGCAGCGCCTGAAAAGCCTCGCTGGTCTGGGATTGCAGGCGCTGCATCTTGATCAGCGCCTCCGGATACTGGCTGCTTTCCAGAATGGCCAGCCGCGTATCTTCAGGATACATCACCAGGGCGTTGACGGCGTCTTTTTCTTCTTCTGCCAGCTCCGCCAGCAGGGATTGGCCCGGCTGCGCCGGGAGCATGATGCTGCCGCCCAGCAGGAACAGGAGGGTTAACCGCATCAGAAAGGACATCGGTTTTTTCATAGCTATTCGGATTGTGATGATCGTAAGCCCCTTTATTCCCAGGTAAAGGGGTAAGCTTTCGTCTTGATGGATGTTCCGGAGTGGGTGGGGTTTATGGGTTGCTACGACACAATTTATATTCAATACAACGCACAAGATCAATGATAAAAATCAGTAGGTGAAGGGTTTATGTTTTTCTTAACAAAAGCAGGGGCCGCCCCGATCCTTCGGAGCGGCCCCTGTTAAGGCATTTAAGGTTTCGTAGTTAAAACCTTTGAGGTTTCCGAAACCTCAAAGGTTTTTTACCATGATTGATCGTTGCCGGTTATTTGTTGCCACTTGAGGGGTTAACCAACAACTAACAACCGACAACCAACAAACAACAACAAAAAGGCTTACGGCCGTACCGCGCCCACCATGAACTTCTCGGTGAACTTGCCCTTGCCGTCGACGTCGACGGTCAGGAAGTACATGCCGGACTGCAGCTGGCTGGTGTTGAGGCGCTGAATAGGCTCTTCCACGATGTCGACGCGGCGCTCCAGCATCAACTGGCCGAGGCTGTTGTGGACGCGCAGTATGGCGCGGCCGCCCAGGAAGCCTTCCATCTTCACGTTCAGTTCATCCTGCGCCGGGTTGGGGAACAGGCTGATGCCGGAAGCGTTGCTTACCGGAGTGATGCCCGGCGTACGCGGCAGCGGGCTCTCACAGTCGTATTCCAGCGTGAAGGAACCCGTGGCAGTGCCAAAGCCGTGAACCAGCACGTAGTACTGTACGCCTTGTTGCGGAACAAAGCTGACGGAAGACTGCAGGCCGCAGAAGTCATCATTGGCGGCAACACATTCCAGGCCGGTACAGGAGCCGGCATAGACCGACAGCTTGGTGTCGTAGCCGGAGCCGCAGGTGTTCAGGTTCACGATGCGGGAACTGCCCGTGAAGGTGTACCATACGCCGCGGGAAGTGACGGTGACGCCGTCACAGGTGGGCGCCACATCGGCGGCCGCTCCTGCCGTAGAGCCGGAAACGGTGGTGTTGCAGGCCAGTTCGAAAGCGTCGGCACAGGTATCATTGTCCGGTTGCGGAGGCGGTATCGCGCAGGTCACAGACAGCGTGAAGCTACCCGATGCGGAACCGAAACCGTCGACATAGATGTAGTAGGTCGTGCCCAGCGTGGAGTTCCAGGTCACTGTCGATTGCAGGCCGCAGGCGTCGTCATTGCCGGCCACACAAGTTAAAGCGGTGCAGGTACCGCTGTAAATAGCCACCTGGGTATCGAAGCCGGAGCCGCAGGTAGAAGCCGTAATGGAAGCGCCGGTACCAACAACGCTATACCATACGCCGGGGCTGGCGCCGTCGCCCGCGCCGCCGCAGGCGGGCGGGTTGCTGTCGCTGTTGCCGGTCGTAGCGCCCGCTATCGTCTGGCCGCAGCTGAGCGGTATGGCGCCGGAGCAGTTATCGTTGCCGGCCGGAGCGGCGCAGGTAATGGACAGGATGTAGCTGCCGGCGCCGGAGCCGAAACCGTCGAGATAGAGGTAGTACACCGTGCCGACAGTAGACGGCCAGGCTACGCGGGATTGCAGGCCGCAGGCGTCGTCATTGCCGGCCACGCAGGCCAGGCCGGCACAGGAGCCGGTATAAACGGCCACCTGGGTGTCGAAGCCGGAACCGCAGGTCTCGGCCGTGATGACATCGCCGGTACCTACGATGGTGTACCATACGCCGGGGCTGGCGCCGTCGCCTGCGCCGCCGCAGGCGCTTGGGTTATTATCGGTAAAGCCGATCGTCGTGCCCGTAACGGCATCGCCGCAGCCAATAGGGAAGGCAGAGGAACAGGCATCGCCCGGAGGCGCCGGCGGCGGATAGATGCAGGAGCCGTCGTCGATCAGAGCTTCCGGATCATAGTTCAGGGCGTTGGGGTCGGTACATCCGGTGGGGATGGCCTCCACACCGCAGTCCAGTGTGAGTTCGAAATCGCCGATCGTCGTGCCAAAGCCATGGACCAGCACATAATGCACCGCGCCGTAAACAGGCGTGAAGAGCAGCTCAGTGGTGCCGCCGCTGCAGCCGTCGCTGTCGTCGGCGCCGCCGATGCAGACCAGGCGGTCACAGGAGCCGGTGAAGACGGAGATTTTGGTGTCGAAATCGGCCTGGCCGCAGGTGCTCAGGGTGTAGAAGCGGGCATCGTTGCTGGCCGTGAAGGTGTACCATGCGCCGGGGGCGGTGGTCGTCGTGCCGCAGGTACCTACGGCGTCGATAGCGGCGCCGATGGTGGTGCCGCTGACGGTCTCGCCGCAGGCGATAGGTTCGGCGGCGGTGCAGAGGTCATTGGGCACGGGTGGCGGCACCGTCAGCGTCCACTGCAGGGTAAAGGTGCCGGAGACAGTAGTCGAAAAGGCTTCCTGCACCCAGTACACGCGCTGCATAGAACCGGTGGCGTTCACCCAGGTGGTGACGGCGTTATCCGGGTCGTCGATGCAGTCAATTTGAGTGGCGCCCGGGCAGGCCCCGCCATAAGCCACGCGGTGGCGGCTGTCATAGTTGTCCGTAGGCGTGCTGATAACCAGCGTTCCGGCCGGCGGCACGTCGATGTAGAAGATGCGGTCCGGGGAAGCGTTGAGGCAGCCGACCCCCGAGATGTCATTGGTATAGCCAACGGTCGTAGCAGCGTAGGGGCTGGTCAGGGTGGCCAGGTCCTGCGCGTTGGAACAGTTGTCGCCCACCGGCGGCACCCACACCGCGACGTCGATGGTGCCCGGGCAGGGGCTCGGCGGAGACGGCCAGGTATCGATCAGGATGTAATACTCAATACCTCCGGTAACCGGCACAACCAGGTTTTTGGAGGCGGCGGAGGTGGCAATCCCTGCCACACAGCCTCCCGCGCTTAACGGGCATCCCTGATAGACGGAGATTTGCGTAAAGGTTTGGCCGGAATAAGTAATGTTGATCACCGTGCTCGATGCAGGAGTGAAGGTGAACAGGGCTTCATTACCTCCAAAATAAGAGGTGGAAACACCCGTACAACTGGCGTTACTGGAAGTGATGACATTTCCGCCACAGGTAAGCGCTCCGCTGAACGGCAACGAGCTGATCGCCGTAGCGCCGGAACAGGTGGGCGGCGCCATTTCCGTAATCGTCACCGTGCCCGGGCAGGGGCTCGGCGGGCTCGGAAAGACGTCGATCATGATGTAGTAGGTATTGCCGGCAACCAGGTTCGCGTTGACGTTCTTGGAACTGGCCGAGCTGGAAACGCCTGCTACGCAGGTACCGCCGCTGGTGGGGCAGCCGTTGAAGACTACGATCGACGTCCACGTTTGCCCGGAATAGGCGATGTTGACGAACATGTTGGTGGCCGGCGTGTACCGGAACAACGCTTCCATGCCTCCATAGTACGAGGACGTAACCGGGCTGCAAACGGGGGCGTTGGTGGACGTAATGTCATTCGTCGCCGCACAGGTTGTCGGCCCGGTAAACGGTAGGGAACCGATGACAACAGCGTTCGCACAGGTAGTAGCATTCAGTTGGAAAGAGCTGATAAGTCCAAGGGTTAAAGCCAGGGCCCAACATCGCCCCAGTTTTGTTAGCAGGTAAGCTTTTTTCATTTCTCTGGATTTAGTTAAGAATATTTGTGAATCAATAATATACAGGGAACTTTCATCCGTGGCCGGACGAAAATTGACGGAAGAAGGCCTCGCCAGGCCGTCTGCGTGAAATCGGGAAGATCAATGATATATTAGCGGGGGGAAATAGAACGATGAACTTCTTCTCTGCGAAAATAAGAAAAATTATTATTTCCTTAATATAAATGGCGAAATTTTTATGTGGATACCGGGTTGTTGGGGAGGGAAGCGCTGTGGAGATATGGTAGAAATGTATGGAGATAGCGCCCCGCCAGGGTGCGGCTTCCCACCGTGCCCTGGCTTAACACCCGCCCGGCAAAACCCAGGAGGCGCAGGGACACGAGCGTAGCGACTGATGAAATAATGCGCCGCCTGGGCCCCCGCCAGGGTGCGGCTTCCCGCCGTGCCCTGGCTTAACACCCGCCCGGCAAAACCCAGGAGGCGCAGGGACACGAGCGTAGCGACTGATGAAATAAT
>CAZAXA010000391.1:0-6155 GCA_964488965.1 uncultured Phaeodactylibacter sp.
CAGGCCGCCATGGACGGCTATGAGGTGAAACGCATGGACAATGCCGTCTCCCGCGCCGATATCGTCATTACGGCCACCGGCAACAAGGCCATCGTCACGGAAAAGCACTTCCGCAAGATGAAAGACAAAACCATCGTCTGCAACATCGGCCATTTCGACAACGAGATCGATGTGGCCTGGCTGAAGAAAAATTACAGCCACACTCACGTAAACATCAAACCGCAGGTGGATAAATATACCATCGACGGCAAAGACATCATCCTGCTGGCCGAAGGCCGCCTGGTGAACCTGGGCTGCGCCACCGGCCACCCCTCCTTCGTGATGTCCAACTCCTTTACCAACCAGGTGCTGGCGCAGATCGAACTGTGGAACAACCACGGCGCTTACGAGAACAAAGTGTACACCCTACCCAAGCAGCTCGACGAGGAAGTGGCCCGCCTGCACCTCGCCAAGATCGGCGTCGAACTGGAATCGCTGACCGACGAGCAGGCCGGGTACATCGGCGTGGAAAAGGAAGGGCCGTATAAGCCGGAGTACTACCGGTACTGATAAGCCTGGTGAGGTTTAAGAACCTATCCGGCAGGGGGCTGGCTGAAGGTTCTCAAACCGGCGGCTGGCAGCTTTGAGAAACTTCCGGCTGTTCCTGGTTGGTAGTTTCTTAAAGCTGCGGCTGGCAGGGCTTCTGGTGAGGTTTAAGAACCTATCCGGCAGGGGGGGGCTGGCTGAAGGTTCTCAAACCTGTTTTCCTCAAAAAAAACAGGTTTTCCCCTACCTGAAAGCAAGGGAAAACCTATGCGTCACAATAAATCATATCTAAGCCGGTCAGGGATTGGCCTTGACGAAGCGCCTCGTCAGCAGTTCCTCCCCGGTATTGACCGTGAGGATGTACATGCCCGCCTTGAGGTTCAGGGCAGACAGTTGCAGGTTCACGGCGTTGCCGTTGATGTTATGCACATTGCGGTACAATTGATGCCCGTCGAGGGCCAGGATGCTGACCAGGGCCTCTTCTGCGGCAGGGTTCTCTACCGTGACCGTCAGATCGTCGGCCGCCGGGTTCGGGAAGAGGTTCAGCTTCATAGGCTGGCCGGTGGCAGCGGCAACCGGAGCGCCGGGCCGCGGCGCCGGAGCAGCCGCGCCGGTGATCGACACGTTGTCGAAGTCGGCAAAGGCAGTAGAGCCGTCCACCTGGCTGGAGAGCACCATGCCGGTCATGATGCAGGAATTCATCGGAATGAACTGCTGATAAATCCGTATCCAGTAGTTCCCGTCAAAGGAAACAAAGGCCGTGAAGAAATTCCCGCTCCGGGTCAGCCGAACGTAGTTCGTATTGGCAGTGTAGCTGGGCAGCCAGAAGATGCTGTAGGGTTCATTTTCGTTGGCCCGGTACTCGACATACTTGCGGTTGTTGGAATACCGGATGATGGAAATCTTCCGGGAGCCCGCCGCGCTCGTCTCCCGCATGGTGATGCCGGGATAGGCGGTAGAGGGCGTCACGCCGGTGAGCCGGGCCGAAATCGCGGCGTCGCCGCAGGTTTGCTGCCCTACGAAAGTAAGGCGGTCCTGGCTGCCTAAGACATGGCCGCAGGTCGAGCTGATGGAGAAGGCGCCGGTGAAGTCGTTGTAGCCGGCATCGTTGACGCCATTGCAGCCGATGTTGGCCACCACATAGTCGTCCGGAAGGCCGCAGTACTGGCTGGTGTTGGTGTTCGGCTCGCCCGGCGTTACGCACTGAACGGAGAAGTCGGCGTTGTTCTGGCCGGTGTCCACACCGTCCACATAACGGCCGATACCCCTCAGGGCGGTGGGCGGGTCGGACAGGCCGTCGCCGGAACCTTCCGTATAGCCGTTGGTGCTGCCGCCGTAGCTCACCGCATCGGCGATGGCGCTGCCGAACAGCAGGGCCACGGCATCCGGGTCGCCGTTCTGAATGAGGTTGGTATTCGGGGAAACATCATAGTCGCAGTTCGGCGTAGTGTAGCCATTGCCGCAAATGACAAAGAACTCGCCCGGATCTATCGTGATGGCCGGCAGCGGGAAGTCGCCGTAGATGGCGCCGTTGGCGCCGTTCACGAAGATGATGGAATAGCCGCCCAGGTTGATGGGCTCCGTACAAGGGTTATAAAGCTCGACGAACTCGCGGTCGTCCGTGCCGGGGTTGTTGTAATCCAGTTCGTTGATCACCGGAGTGCAGGCGGGCAGAGAACAAGCCCGTGGCGCCGTGCCGGCGGCCGGGGTGGTGAAAGTACAATCCGGCAGGTCGGTGAAAGTAGCGGTCAGCGAAACCCCATCGCCATCTGCCAGGGAGGTAATAGCAAAGGCAGCGCCGGAGTAGGCGCCATCGATGGTAAAGGGGCTGCTCGTCAGGGCCGATACCGGAACGGACAGGGAGGCCGGGGAGAGGAAATCTCCGGTGATCACCAGGTTGCCGGTAGCAGGCGCATCCTGAAATTCGACCACTATGTTGGCGGAAAAAACGTCATCGCCCTGGCTTTCGGTACCACTATCATCACAGCCGGTGATATCCACCAGAGAAATATTGGTAATGCGGCAGACCGGCTGCGCCGGGCCGCAGACGCTGGTGTGGAAGCCCAGGTAGGAAACCTCATTCTGCGGATAACCGTCCCACTCCACGCTGGGGTCAAAAGGATCGCCGGCGTTGGGGTCGCCATGGGCAACGCCTTCCTTCCTGACCAGGGTCTGCTCTGCGGTGTTGACGCCGCCGCCCGACCACTGCGTGCCGGGGTCAACCCCTAACTGGCCGAAGCGGTCGATGATATTGCCTCCCTTCGACAGGGTGTAGGCGTCATCGCCGTTGTGGTTGATATTTCCATTGGTGGCGTCCGCCCGGGCCAGGAATTCCGCCGTAGAACCTGGGTTGCAGATCACATAGGTGCTGAAGGCAGGGATCGAACCGCTGAGCGTGATATTGGAAACGGAAGTCCCCCCGTTGCGGGAAATGGTCAGGGTGTAATCAGACAGGCCGATGGCCGCATCGGTGGGGTTGTACAATTCTATACATTTATTATTGCCGCTTCCCTCGATATATTCGGAGAGGAAGAGGTCCGCGCAGTCATCGCCGTCGCCATTGCCATTGCCGCCGCCGCCGCAATCGGAAAGGCTGAAGGGACAACCGGAAGGCACTTGCTTGGTAACATCGCTGCCCAGCCAGTTGGAAGCGGTATTGATCGCCATAAGCAATTCCGCACGGGCGCCGGTATTGGGAACACAGCCGTAAACGGCATTGTCTATTTCAGTGACGGCAACAGCGGTCATGCCGTCGGCCAGGCCGGCGGGCAGGGCCGAAGTGTTGGCGCTGGTCGCATCCGCCTGCCATCCGCTGCCTTCATTATTGATGGCGGCAAGAAAGGTAGGCGAAGCTTCATCTCCCTGATAGGCCAGAATCTGGTCGCCGCTGGTGGCCAGCGCGAAACTGCCGCTCGCCGACAGGTCGCCCACCCGGTTGCCCATGACGTCCAGGACGCCGCTGCCGGAGACCTGCACCTCCGTGCCACAGGCTATATCCATGGTAAAAGTAACCTGCCATATCCCCTCGTTGGCCCGGAAGCTCCCGGCGGCAAACCAGCCGTTATCGGTAAACTTGATGGCCGTCCCGGCAGGAATAGCCGTAAAGGTTAGGAAAGAAAACGCGTCCGGGTCGTCGGCATCATAGCTGGCAAAGGCGATGTCGCCGGCCGATAACTGCGCGTTCAGGCTTCCCGCCAGGGAAAAAGCCAGCAGAAAACAAATTAAGTTGGAAAAGTGTCTCATACGCTTATGGCGTTTTGGTTTATGAAATTTTATGCTTTTTCAATGCGATCAGGGGGGAACGAAAACCCCGGGGAAGGGGAAAAAAGGTGGGGGGTAATTTTGGTTGTCGTAGCCTCTGTGATTAACTTCTTCGCAATGGATCGTCGCAACATGTTATAAAGGGGGGAATCTCCGCAACAGGCCGACAGGCAGCAGCTTTTCATCACGTGTGCACCTTACATGAGAAATTGCCGGTTTCTCTGCGATGGTAAATATAACGATTTCTGGGAAAGTGTTTTTGGAATTTATAGCGGAAAATAAAAAAATAGAGAATATTAATATACAATTAACCCTGATGTGGCAAAATAATGCTATGATACTATATCACAGCCTTTTTTACGGAGGAAGCCTCAAAAAGTTATACTTTTGCCCGGAATAAATGCCTTTTTTTAGAAGGCAGGCCATTCACTCTTAAGCATCAAAGATCATGGAGTCCGTTTTCAGCGCATACCTGCAACTGGGTTTCGGCCATATTTCAGACCTGAAGGGTTACGACCACATCCTTTTTGTCGTTGCCCTTTGTGCGATATACCGCCTTCGGGAGTGGCGCAAGGTGGCCCTTCTGGTGACGGCTTTCACCCTGGGGCATTCCCTGACCCTCGCCCTGGCAGCCCTGGGCGTCATCCCGGTCAATTCTGCCTGGGTGGAGTTCCTGATCCCCCTGACCATCCTGGCCACCGCCCTTTACAACATCCTCGCTCACCGGGAGGAAAGCCGGCTGGCCACCCTGAGCGGCAGCCTTCAGGTGAATTACCTGTTCGCGCTGCTCTTCGGCCTCATTCACGGCATGGGCTTCTCCAATTTTCTGCGCTCCAGCCTGCTGCCCGGCGAGGAAGGACAACTAATTACCCAGTTGCTGGCGTTTAATATTGGTGTGGAACTGGGGCAGCTGGCCATCGTAGCGGCGGTCTTGTGCCTTTCCTACATCATGCTTTCCATCCTGAAGATGAAACAACGGGAATGGAACGTCTTCGTATCGGGTTCGGCCTTCGGCCTGGCCCTGGTGATGGCGCTGGAAAGGGTTCCGTGAGGGGGGAAACGTGTATTTAGGCGTATGGGCCCGTTATTCGTGAATTTCTGCCAAAAAGTATGTGTATTGGAAAAGTAAATGGGAAATATGCAAATGATCCTTTTAGCGGCCGTTCTTTTGATGAGCTCCAATTGGAAGGGCCTTTATAGCACTGCGGCTGGCGACCACGACTTCCACGTCAGCAAGTGCCTGGTGGAATACAACGAGCAGGAACAGGCCCTGCAGATGAGCCTGCACCTCTTCATCGACGACCTGGAGGAGGCGCTGCGCCGGCAGGGCGCCGATAAGCTCTTCATTTGTACCAAAAAGGAAGACCCCCGGGCCGAGGCCCACATCTACCGCTACCTGCAGCAGCATTTCAGCTTTGAGGCCAACGGAGAGAAACGGGACTATACCTTTATAGGCAAAGAGGTGTCGGAAGACCTGGCGGCGGTATGGTGCTATCTGGAGATCACCGGACTGACGCGGCTGGAAAACCTGAAGGTCGCCAACAGCCTGCTGATGGAGGTATTCGACGACCAGAAAAACCTGGTGAGCGTCGCCGGGCCGGGCCGCAAGCAGGGGCTGCTGCTCTTTCAAAAGGGCGATACGGTAAAAACGGCAAAATTCTAGATCATGAACCGGTTCCTCAAAAAGTTATTTATACTGCCCATCCGGTTTTATCAACTGGCCATTTCCCCCCTGCTGGGCCCCACCTGCCGTTTTCAGCCCACCTGCTCTAATTATATGGCAGGCGCGATCGAAGAGTGGGGCGTCCTGAAGGGCGTATGGCTGGGGCTGAAGCGCATTTTCAAATGCCATCCCTGGGGGCCCCATGGTTATGACCCGGTTCCGAAAAATCCTGAAAAAGCAGGATCATAATGTTGAGAGCTTGTTTGGAGGCCGGGTTTGAAAACGAAAAGAGCCAATCCCCAAACAAGCGCTGAGAAGGCCATGCCGGAAACCTACCCTCATTTTACCATTTTCCCACCCCTGCCCTGCTTTTTTTGGATCATTTTCAATTCTGCCCTCTTATCTTTCATCCCGTGTTAAAAAAAGGCGGTTTTTTTAGCTTCGGCCTTTTATTTTTCACAAACAGGAGTTCTCCCAATTTTTAGCGGCGCCTTCTTAAAAAAATTAGGAAAATAGCCGCGGAAGCGGTATAAGTTTAATATTTATTTTGCAAGGCCGGTTAATTTTGTGTTAATGTTTATAAAAAAATGAGATTTATTTTCGCTATTTAGATTTTTTGCCTTTATATTTACGCCGTAAACGCGATTCATCACTCTTTTTCATCCACCAAAACGCTGGCCTATAGAAAGTAACTTCTACACTAAAT
>CAZAXA010000392.1:0-6146 GCA_964488965.1 uncultured Phaeodactylibacter sp.
ATTGATGCTTACCTGGCGGGCTGGGACAGTAAGTTTCACTACAATTTCTGGAGGCCGTACACGGCCATCAGGCGGGCGGCGCACGACGGAAACGGCCAGACGGCTCCGGATGAAAACTGGCAGTCGGCCGAACCGACGCCTCCCGTACAGGATTACCCTTCTACGCACAGCGCGCTGGGTAACGCAGGGGCTACCATCCTGACAACGTTGCTGGGAGAAAATTTTGCCTTCACCACAGTCTCTGCCTCTCTGGGCGCCGAAAAGGTTAGCCGCTCTTTCCCGAGCTTCCTGGCCGCCGCTGACGAGAACGCCGCTTCACGGGTGTACGGTGGGTTGCACTTCCGCTTCTCCTGCGATGCCGGCCAGCAACTGGGCAATCAGGTAGGACGGTGGGTTGTGGAAAATATGCTCAAGCCGGCAGAGCTTAAGTAACTGTTTCCCAGTCCTGCCACAGAGGCGCGTTGCAGCGAAGGAGCAACGCGCCTCATTTTCGTCCGGGCCTGGCATAAATCGTCCATACGAGGGCTGCCGGCATCCGGCGTCCGGGTATTTCCCGGCGCATCTCATGGCCGCGATGTGGCAACCCAATGTGCGGACGGTGGCCCGGCGGTTATTGGCCGGCGACAGCCGGCAATTTGCGAATATCTTCCTTATCCCAGGGGTTGACCATGGCGAATTTCATGCTGGAAAACGGGCCTTTCACCACAAAAGACACGGCGCCGTCCTTATAGCTGTTGTTCTCCACCACCTCGTTCAGCCCGCTGCTGGGCGCCAGCAGGGCGCCGGCTTCGTCCAGTTCAAGGCGGAAGGTGTCGTCCCAGAAATTTACGCCATATCCTTTTCGGGCGGAACAGCGGATGGTGAAGGACAGTTGCCGGGCATCGCCGCCCAGGCTCTTCATCTCGCCGCTCAGGATGCGGTAGCTTATTTCATTGCCGGCAGAAAAGACAAACGTCACCTCATTGCCCTGGGGGAAGTGCAGCGCCTGGGGCCGGGCAGGGGCTTCTTCGGGAGAAACGGCCCCGGAAGGCGGCGGTTCCGGCCCCTGGTTCGTTTCGGGAGGGCCCCCCAGTTTGGAATAACCTGCGATCAGGCCGGCCAGCACGACGGCGCCGATCAGCAGCCACAGCGGCCAGCGGCTTTTTCGGGATGGGGCGCTTGTTGCCGGCTGCCTCAGGGGATAGGCCGGGGTAATGATATCATTTTCCTGCTCCGGCAGATCGTCAATGAGGGACAACAGGGCGGAAAGTATCCGGTTTTTCATCAGGTCAGCTTCCGCCGGCGACAGGACGCCCTTAAGGCTGTTCTGTTCCAGTTCTTTCAATCGGCTATACTGTATCCACAGGGCATTGTGCCATTCTTTTTCCTTCTTGTCTTTACCATAGCCTAAGAGGGCCTGGAAAGCCTGCTCCAGTTCCCCCCTGCCTGCCAATTCCTTCAGATATTGCTTGTTCATAGTTTACTTTTCTTGAAGCAGTTCAGCTTTGAGGAGCATGGGACAGCACTTGCTCAAAACCCTCCCGGTAAGAAGGATACCGCGGCATCCATCCGGACAGTGTATTCGTCCGGTTCTGAAAGGAATTCGTCAACACCTCTACGATCCCGCCGCCCAGGAAGAAACGGCTCAGCCATAGCGGGAAGCGGCCCGGCTTTCTGACGCCGGTAAGCTCTGCCAGGTAATGTATCACCTCGGCAAATGTGGCGGGATGGAAATCGGACACATTGTGCGCCTGGCGCATCAGGCTTTCGTGCTTGTCTATAGCGAAGGCTACTGCGCTGGCCGCATCATCGAGGTGGATGAGGTTGTAGTAATAATCTCCTTTGCCGATTATGGGCATTTTTCCTCTTTTGACGGCCTGGATCATCCCCTGCGTCTGGGTGGAGTCGGGGCCGTAAAAGCCGGCAAACCGGAGGGTGATGGCAGGCAGGCCCTGCGCCCTGGCCTTCTTATTCACGATATTTTCCATTGCGACGGCCGAGCGCAGGAAGTAGGGCTGCTTTTCGGCTATCGGGGTTTGGCTGTCGACCAATCCTCCCTGCTGATCTCCGTAGATATAAAGGATGCTTTGCTGGAGGTACAGGCGCACCTTGTGGTGGAGGGCGGCGTTGGTAAGGTTGTCCGTTCCATCGGTGCGGATGCGGTCGTTCTCCTGCCAGTCTGCGGGCTTTGTCCTCATTTTCGATGGGATTTTGGTAGCCAGGTGCAGGATGGCGTCGCAGCCTTCCGCGGCTGTTATCATCTGTTCCTTGTCGAACAGGCTGCCCGGGCGGGGTTCCGCGCCCAGGGAGGCAAGCAGGGCCCGGTTGGTCTCGGAGCGGGCCAGGCCCGCTACCTCGTGGCCTTGTTCCAGGAGCAGTTGTACGACTCTTTTCCCGAGAAGGCCGGTGGCGCCGGCGATGAAGACTTTCATGACAATTGTTTTTTGTCCAGGCTCTGATCCATCCAAGCTACGGCATATTTTTTCATTTTGCCAGCAGGGGCTAAAAAAAACTGGCTCTTATGCTTTAGGTTTCTGTCCACATGAGTTGGTTGGCGATATGATCATCCGGGATAAAAGACGTTTAGGGTTGGGGCCCGCAGGAATAAGCGGTAAAGCTCTACCCTCCGCAGATTTTGCAGGCAACGCCCTCGTTTTTCCCGCAAATTTTCCCGTTCGACTTTTGGTAGTACCGGCAACCGGAATTATGCCGTTTATTGCTCGATGCCGTCAACCAGTATCCCTGGGCCGGAGGAATGCGGTTCGCCGATTGGGAACCGTACGATTGCGGCTGGGGAGCGGCGGCGCTCCTGAAATCGTCGGGCCATACCCAGAGCCTGATCCGCTGATCCAGCCCGGCGTACTGAAGGGCCGAGCCGAACTGGATGACGTACTTGTGGTCGTCGTCGTCTTTTTTGATCAAAACCACGGCAGGAGTTTTGCCGGCCTGCAGCCCGTACCACAGCGCCTGCCCGATGGATTGCTTCCACTTGTCGGCAAATTCTACCTCTATGGCATAATCGCCGGCCAGGAGGTCCACATAGCCGCTGGCCACGGCCACTTCCTTCTGGCCGCCCAGTTCCCGCCGGATCAGTTCGACGTAATCAGCTTCGTACTTTTGAGCGGCGGCGGCAAAAGCAGTTGCAACTGCGATGCCAAAGGCCAGGGCCAGCCGGGTTGAAGAATGGGTTATTTTCATTTTTGCACGCTGTGGGCTGTCGTTTCAGGGTTCAAATTTCACATTTTCCCGGAACATTATCAGGCCGATCTGCAGGACTTGTTTTTCTACTACGTTTCTCTGAGCGTTAAGTTTTTCTACCAGCCCAAGTGACAGGATCAGGGATGCAGCCACGATGGCGGATCTGTGTAAGCTTTTCATTTGTAATAATTTATGTTTGTTAATGAATTGCAGTAAACAGCTCGGCGGCACACCCCTGAGAGCATCGGAACGGGCGCTTGCGAAATAAAAAAGTCGTCCCGGAACGTTCATTTAACAATTTATTAAATATGTATTTTTTTGATAAGCAGATACATACTTAATAAGCCATTGTCCAAAATGCATTCACTTGTTCAGTACCTTTTCAAAGCACATGCTGTTGTCCACCCCTATATACTGCCCGTAGTTCGGCGCCGGGATGTATCCATTTTTCTGATAGAGCCGAATGGCTTCGGGTTGCCGCTTCCCGGTCTCCAGAACGCATTTTTCACAGGAAAGCTCCACCGCCCAGGCCTCCAGTTCCTGTAAAATCCGGCTGGCAATACCCTGGCCTCTGGCCTCCGGCAGGGTGTACATGCGTTTGACTTCCATGATGCCGGGGGCGTATTCCTTTATAGCGCCGCAGCCTGTGGGTTGTTCGTTTTCATAGGCGACGACGGCATATTTGATCCCTTCGGCCTTATTGTACTGCGCATAGAAGGGATGATCCGCTCCGTCCCGTTCCGCCAGTTCGGCGTCGAGGCGGCGGACGAGTTCGATGAAGCTCGGGTGGGTATAGTCGGTTCTCAGTATCTTAATCATCCTTTTCAATTTTCAGCCAGCCAGTTTGCGGAAGTGTTACATGCTCTCAATGGCGAGGCCCATTAATAAACGAACTGGATCACCACCGGCCCCTTACTGCCTCCCTCTTCGGCATAGCGGTGCGCCGCCGCGGCCTGTTCCATGGGAAAACTCTTGTCGACAATGGCCTTTATCTCTCCGGCTTCGATCAGTTTCCTGACGGCCTTCAGTTCCTCCACGCTGCCCGGGGCGAGCGTACAGGCCACCTTCTTTTTGCCGGCAACAGACGTGATCAGCATCTGCAACAGCTGTTTCACTTTGAAGCTGACGTACTGAAGGCGGCCGTTCGGCGACAGGACACGTTTGCAGCGGGAGAACGACAACCTGCCCAGCACGTCCAGAATGAGATCGTAGGTTTCATCGCCCTGGGTAAAATCCTCCCGGGTGTAGTCGACGGCCCGGCCGGCCCCCAGCGCTTTTACGTATTCCAACCCGGCGGCGCCGCATACGGCCGTGACTTCCGCACCGAAATGCCTGGCCAGTTGCACCGCCGCCGAGCCTATACTCCCGGAGGCGCCGTTGATCAGCACTTTCTGCCCTTTGTGAACACCTGCCTGCTGAAGTAAATACAAGGCCATAATATTTCCATAAGCGCTTGCAGCCGCTTCCGCATGAGACATATTGGCCGGCTTTGCCGCCAGCACCCCGCTTTCCGGCACGCAGATGTATTCGGCGTAGGCGCCCATGTTTTGCCCCAGATAGCCGAATACAGGATCGCCCGGCTTGAAGGCCGTTACCTCTTTCCCTACAGATTCGACTACTCCGGAGAACTCGCTGCCCAGCCTGGTTATCCTGGGCTTATTAAAACCGAAGTACAGTTTCGCAAAGAACCAGAAGAGTCCGGGCATGTTGAACTTGCCGGGTGTGACGGCCTTGAAATTCCTGGCCAGGAGGTCGCCGTAATTGACGGTCGTGGCATGCACGCGGATGAGCACTTCCTTGTCCTTCGGGACGGGCTTGTCCACCTCTTTGAGCTGAAGGGCTTCAGGCGGGCCGTACTGGGTGAGTTCGATGGCTTTCATAGCGTTTGGTTTGATGCAGAAGTTGCGTTACATTTTATTAAACCAGTTGAAGGCTATTCCTTTAAAAGTACAAACCGCGTCTCCAGGGCCCCGATCCTCAGTTCCTTATCCAGCGTCCGTATCTCCTCTCCAAACAAATTCACTTCCGAAGCGGCGGTGAAAATATTGCCCTTCAACAACCCATCCACAGCCAGCGCCGCTTCCTTCCCCTCCGTCTCCCGGAATTGCAGCAGGACGCCATTCCCATCTTCCGCCGGCCGGGCGGCCACCAGCAGCAGGTTGGGCGCCGATACATCCATCCAGCTACGGGCCGTAGCGGCGGCCTCCTTTTCCCCCGCCGGGAACACACGGGCAGGCAGGGGAACCCGCGACCCCCAGCCGAAGCGGGTGGCCAGGGCGTTGGAATTGTCACCGGAAGAGGTCAGGTAGTAACTCCACTTCAGTTCCCCCTCCTGGCTGGCCTTGAAATTGGTGGTCCAGTAGTTGTTCAGCACCCAGGAGTAGAGATGAGTGGTTTCGGGCTGGCGGAGGTAATAGAACCGGCCGGTATTGATGGCGCCGAACTGCACCAGGGGCGCGTCATTACTGCCTATAACCACCTGGGCGTCCTCGTTGCGGGCAAAGGCGAAGTTCTGGAGTGTATTCCAGTCGGATGCGGTGCCTTCCAGCTGGTTCTCGCCGGGATAGACGATCCCGCCCTGGGCTTCGAAGCCGAGCTTGCCGCCCTCCGGGCCGAAGGGGAAGGCCACATAGACAGCCTCGGGGGAGGTGACCGCCAGCTTGTGCATGCCGTAGTGCAGTTCCAGCCGCTTATCGGTATGGTACAGCCGGATTTCAAGGTTCAGCCCGCGGGGGTCGGCGCCGGGGATGGCGCCCTTCAGGTAGAGGCTGCTCCAGATGGGCCCCTCCTGGGCTCTGGTGATCTCCAGCCCACGCAGGTAATGCCGTTCGCCTTCCAGAGGCACGTAGACGGTGTCCATTTTGTTGTGGGTGAATCGCTCCATTTGGTGGCGGTTGTCCAGTTCTTCATAGATGTCGCGCATCGGCCGACCGGTGAGATCGGGCATGAGCCAAGCGCCTGCCGCAGCA
>CAZAXA010000393.1:0-6077 GCA_964488965.1 uncultured Phaeodactylibacter sp.
TCCTCCTTTCAGCCCTGCTTGTTCAGTGTGCCAACTCCCCCGGGCCGGAGGAGGCCAAAAGCGGGAAACGCCCCATCACCATAGCCGTGGCCGCCAACGTGCAGTTTGCCATGGAGGAACTGGAAGAGGCCTTTGAAAAGGAAAGTGGCATCGATATGAGTGTCGTGATCAGCTCTTCCGGCAAACTCACTGCCCAGATTCTACAGGGAGCGCCCTACAGCCTGCTGGTATCGGCCGACATGAAATACCCGGAGGCCCTGGCCAATGAAGGCAAGGCCGCGGGCAGCCCCAGGATTTATGCTTTTGGCGCCTTGGTACTATGGACGCTCAATAGCGGCATAAACCTTCAGCCCGACCCGCATTTTCTGCTCGCCGACACCTTCAGGAAGGTGGCGATTGCCAACCCCCGGAACGCCCCCTATGGCGAACAGGCAGTCAACTACTTTCGGTATTATGGGGTATATGAGGCTATCCGGCCCAAGCTGGCCTACGGGGAGAGCGTTGCCCAAACCAACCAGTATATCCTGAGCGGGGCGGTGTCAGCCGGCATCACCGCCAGATCCGTTGTGCTCTCTCCCGAAATGAAAAATGCCGGCCAATGGGTCGAACTGCCCGCAGAGGCCTATCAGCCCATCGCGCAAGCTGTGGTGATCACTGCTTACGGGGAGCAAAACTATCCGGAGGAGAGCCGGAAATTTCTGGATTTTCTGTTCTCGGAAAAGGCACAGGAAATCTTTGAGCAGTACGGCTACGGATTGCCGGGGGGGTAACCTTGACGAACATCCGCCAACAGTTCTTTTACCCAGGCCTGTTCTCCAGAGGCGTGGGGACGGCGGGCCTTTCCTGTAATTGATGGACAGATGGCGCAGGGCCCGCTGACAGGTTTTGCGCAGGGCCTCGCCAGGGCCACCGCGTCCGATGAAGGCAGCAACAAAGAGAAAAAGAATGAAGGAATGAATTTGGGTTGCCCGTCACTCATTCCATTCCATCATTCCTTCCTAATGCCCGTGCCCATCCTTGATATGCTCCGCCCGTGCCACATAATCCATGCCGCAAACCGGGCAGGCTCCGGGTTGATCACTGCCGCTGCCTTCGCAGTGCATGGGGCATACATAAGCGGAAGTGTATTCTTTGCCTCCCTGATGGGTTTCGCCGGCCGTGGCATCGGCATCGCCCTCATGGGAGTGCGGCTTGCCGCCATCTTCATGGGTATGTGATCCGTCGCCGTGGGTATGCGAATTGGCCGTACTGCTCCCGCAGGAGGCCAGAGCCAGTGAGGCGACAAAAAGAATTAAAATCCTGAATTTCATGCTTTACATTTTTATTAATTAATTCGGCCTGTATTCTTTTGATGTTGGGAGGAAACGCATACCTGATGCCTTGCCCGGCATGCGCTTCTCTCTGGAGAGCTACCCCCTGGGGCGCTCGTACTGGCAGCAGCCATGGAGGTTGTTGTACACCTCATCCGGCGCCCGATGGGTCTCGGAATCATAACCTACGGCTGCGATCATGGCCTTGATCTCATCGAGTTGTACGGCGCCGGCTTCGTACTTCACCGTCATCATTTTGGAGGACATATCCCAGTTGGCGTAGGCGATGCCTTTCACTTTTGACAGTGCGCCCTCGATCGTGCGCTTGCACATACCGCAGTTGCCGTAAACTTTGAACGTTTCCGTGCTGATACCGGCGACGGCCGTGGCGCTGACGGCATCAGCTGAGGCGGCGCCCGTCTTGGCGCTTCCCGTTTTGTCAGCACTGGCACAGCAGGCCGCCTTGGCGGCGCCTTCTTTGGCGCATTCAGTTTTGTCTTTGCCGGCACAGCAGGCCTTGGCAGCCTGGGCATTGGCCACTGCCAGTCCGGCAACAGCCAGGAAGAACGTCAGAATAAGCTTTTTCATGGTTGTTGATTTTAAAATATGAGACAATGATCAATTCCATTTGACGATGGCCGTTTTCACGGCCGTTCCCGCGCTGTCAGCCTGTGTCCAGGCAGCCAGCAGTTCTTTCTCACCCAGAGCTTCAATAATGGGGAAGCCGCTGCTCCTGGCCTTGCTGTTGCGGACAAGCACGAATGGCCCTTGCCCGACGGCCCCTTTTTCATCAACGACCGCAATGCGCGTTTCGGCCTCCTCGCCCGTTTCTTCCATCCAGCTTACTGCCAGGCGCTCCTCATCCAGCCAACTGGCGTCTACCCTGCCCAGGGGCTTGCCCCCATCCAGCCGCAGGGGGGCGCCAAAGTGTGCGCCACTGTCATGAGAAAGGGCCAGCAGCACTTTCGGCCTATCCTGAGCGGCGGTAAACCAGGCCAGCGCCACCCGTACGCCACGGGAGGCCAGCGCCGGCCCATTGACCGGGCATCCGCTGATCTTCCAGTTGTCATAGTGCACTATCGCCGGAGGGCGCCATGCCCCGTTAAGCCACCGGGCGACGGCAATGTCACGAATCTCTTCCTCCGAGCGGTCCCGGTAAGCCAGAATGATGCCACCGGGGATCAGGGCGGCATCTGTCTGACAACAATCACAGACGCGGCCGTCAACCTCCTGTTCGGCCAGCATCTGGCCCTGATCGGAGAAAAAGCCTGCTCTCAAAGACATGGCCCCGGCGCCGTGGCCATGCCCGCCTGCCTGTGCTGTTTTCGTATTGCGCCCATCCAGCCAGGCGGCGAACATACTGCCGTCATTCGCCGGCAGGAGGGTGACAAAGCCATGTTCTGCCTTGACGCCATCCTGATGAGGCACAAAGGGCGCCTGCCAGCTTTTTCCGCCATCCCTGGAGAGCGCTATCTGCACATCGTAATCATAAGTGCCTTCGCCGGCCATGGCCAGCCAGTGGGCGGCCAGTTTTTCGGTTCCGCCCTTAAAACCGGAGAGGGAGGGGAAATCCGCCCAGTTGACAAACCAGTTGCCGCCCCTTGCTATCTCCCTCGGTTCAGCCCACTGCCCGCCTTCCAGTTGCGAAAACCAGAGGGCGTCGGTAGTATCGTCCAGGTATTCCACCCAGGAGAGGAAGGGCGTACCGTCGGCGGAGAGGAAGAGGTTGGGTTCACCCCCTTCCCGGCAGGGCGTTGGCAGCATTTGGACGGAGGGCTGGCCCGCGCGCGCTCCTCTTTCCCCGGGAGAGGCATGGAAGGAGCTTCTATCCCCGGCCTTTTCCTGGCGGCAGGAAAAGCTCATGATCAGTAAAGTGATAAATAATGATCTCTGGTACATTTACATTTTTGATTCTTTTTGTCGCCAAAAATACGGATTTAGAATTTGTATTTCACTGCTTATCCAGAAGACGTGGATTAAAGAGGGTAACCTCCATTTAACAAATACTACAGCCAGTTTTTCAGCTTTTGAAGAAATATCTATATTAGGGCTGCATCTGGGAAAAACAGTTCATCATACCAAAAATTTGCTCTATGATCAAGTATCTACATGCCACTCTGGCCTTTACACTCGTTCTCGTATTTCAGAACGCCCTCCTGGCACAGGCGCCGCCTAATGACAATTGCGCCGATGCCATTGCCATCAACGGAGAGACGATCGATCTGCCTTTCAGCACCGTCAATGCCAATACCGATGGCCCCGCCCATCCGGATAACTGCCCTTCTTCGGGCGCCACGCCGGATTCGCTCTATAACGACGTATGGTACCGCTTCACACCGGATTGGTCCGGACTGGCGGAATTCAGCGTCTGCGGCACGGCCGACTTCGACACCAAGATCATGGTTTATGGCACAGGAGCGGCCTGCCCCCCGGATGTTGGCGATGTGGTTGCCTGCAACGAGGACGGCGCCGGCTGTTCAGGCTTCACTTCCAAGGTGGTCTTCCCGGTGGAGTCCGGCCAAACCTATCTGCTTCGCCTGGGCGGCTGGGGCAGCGGCAGCCCCGGAGAAGAAGGGGAAGGAACCTTAAGCGTGACGGAATTCATCCCAACGGTCGCCAACGATTTCTGCAACGGCGCCATAGAACTGGTACTCGACGCCAACGATTCCATATATGTGGAGTTTGAAAACCTGGGCGCTACCAACGGCCCGCCTGACCACCTCGTTCCGCAGTCCTGCTTCACTCCCGGGGAAACTACCGTTTACAATGACATATGGTATGTCTGGACGGCTACTTTCACCGATGGACTGGAGTGGTCCAACTGCGGCACGTCCAATTTCGACTCCCGCATGGCCGTTTACGAATCTGCCGCTTGCCCTCCACTGGTAGAGACGCTGGTGGGCTGCGGTGATGACGACCCCGACCCGAATTCCATTGCCTGCCCGGGCTTTACCTCCCGCGCGCTGTTTAACGTGGAAGAGGGCAAGACCTATCTTTTCCGCCTCGGCGGCTGGTCGTCAGGCGATGCCGGCGACGGCTCTTTCTTCGTGAAGCGCATCCCCCTGATCGTGCCGCCGGCGAACGACCCCTGCGAAACGCCAAACGAGGCCTACATCATCACCGAGCAGCAGGCCGATGATTTCGAGGTGCTTTTCGAAGGCGCCACCACCTTTGCTTCCGCCCAGCCGGAAAACCCGAACCCCCACTGCCGCCCCGACGGCGAATTCCGCGACCTGTGGTATTCGTTCAATTCCGGTGAAAATACGGAGGTCAACCTGCGTTTCAACAAGGTCTCGACGGGAGCGGAATTCGTCATTGACATCTTCGAGGCCTGCGGCGTTCCGGCCGATACCAACTGGTGTATTCGTTCCGATGAGCAGAACAACACCTTCTTCGACGTCACTTTCACCGGCTTCCCGGGAGTACCCACCGAATACCTGGTCCGCGTCGCTACCCGGGTGACCAGCGACAACCCGGGTGATTTCTGGTTCCAGTTGGTCGGCATCCCATACAGCGGCCTGGATGACCTGCAGGTGGAGCACTTCCGTTTCTTCCCCAATCCGGCCCGGGAGCAGGCCAATATGAGCTTCCGCATCAAGGAGCCGCTGGAGAGCCAGGCGGAGGTCGTCAATACCCTGGGGCAGGTAGTGCAGCGCGTCGGCTTCGGCCGCCTGCCTGCCGGGGAGCAGAACCTGTCCTTCTCCACCGCCAGCCTGGAGAAAGGCATCTACTTTCTGCGCCTGCTGGCAGAGGGCCGGCAGAAGACGGTACGGTTTGTGAAGCAGTAGTGCAACTATAAAAACAGGACGCGTATGACGCAGATGAGGCGGTTTTTTTCGGGTGCTGATCTCTCCAAAATCCACCAAATTCGCGTCATCCGCGTTTTCCGCGTTCCCTATCAAACCGCCATCTCCCAGATAGCCCAGAAGTGGCCCACGCTGCCGCCGATGACAAACAAATGCCAGATGGCATGGTGGTAAGGAAGTTTCTGCCAGGCGTAGAAAATGACGCCTGCCGTATAGGAAAGCCCGCCCAGGATCACTCCGGCAAGCGCCGCCTCCGGCATGGCCTCCATAGCTTGGGGGATGGTGATGACCCCCATCCAGCCCATCGCCAGGTAAAAGGCGACTGACAGCCATTCCCAGCGGCCGAAGAAAAAGAGCTTGTACAACAGCCCGGCCAGCACCATGCCCCAAACCAGGCACAGATACCAACGGCCGGCGCCTTCCGGAAGGCAATAGACCAGAAAGGGTGTATGCGTGCCTGCAATGAGAAAGTAAATGCTGATGTGGTCGGCCTTACGGCAGACGTACTTCCAGCGCGGTTCGTGAACGCTATGATAAAGCGTGGAAGTGAAATAGACGAGCAGGAGGGAAAAGCCAAAAAGGGCCAGGCTCCACCAATGGTAAGTACTGCTGGTTGCGGCACTGTAATATAACAGCAGCGGTACGCCTAACACGCCCAGCGCCAGCCCCAGGCCATGTGTCCAGGCATTGGCACGTTCCTGTTTCAGTCCCGCGGCAGTTTGCAGGTAGTCCATGGGAGGGTATTAATGGATTCAAAGAGATTGATGATCTACTTTCAGAAAAACGAATGGGAAAGGAGGTTTGTTGCCGGATAAAAGGAAGCCTTCGCCCCGCCGCAGCCCGGGGAGGCTGTTTAATGTTTCCGGGGCTACCCGTCTAACGTTGGACAATGATGTTTTCATCCTGCGAGAAACGGGAATATAGATTCCCGTGGTTTACCTCTCCAGGGCAGCGCAGGAAT
>CAZAXA010000394.1:0-6066 GCA_964488965.1 uncultured Phaeodactylibacter sp.
CGTACTGCGACCCCTTTCCGAGCCGGACAAAATGGTGCCAGGCCTGCAGCGCGAAAAAAATGGTGAGCCCAAAACAAAAGATAGCCACGAAGAGTAATATTCTTTCGTGAAGTACAGGCGTCTTTTCAGCGTCTGCCAACAAAAAAAAATATGCGGCTAGTATCCCCGAGGATAGTGTTAACAAGTGCTTTAAGATGTCAAATGAAATTGACTTTGCAGCATCATAAAATTCTTGATACCGCTCCTTGTCGGTTTGTTGTCTTTCCATTCTGTTATCTGTCAGTTGAAATTAAGTGGAACTATGTTTTTTCCAATTCTGCTGATCGGTTATCTTCTCAGCCCCTCCCGGGCTTCCTCCGCATACCTCCCCTCCGGGTACTGCCCCAGATACCGTTCGTAATCCTCCCGCTGCCCCGTCTTCCGCGCCAGTTCCCACAGCGCTTCCTCCGCCTGCTCGCTGTCCGGGTACCTTTCGATGAAATCCTCTAAGGACTTTTCATCATTGCGGGCCTTGGCTTCTTCCCATTCTTTATTAATTGCCGGGCCGGGAGAGACGACATCAACGGGGCCGGTATGTTCTGCCGTGAACAAATACAGCTGAGAGAGGGCCACGCCGATGACGGCCAGTACGGTGGCGGCAATAGACAGGCGGCGGATATTCAGCCCGCGGCGCTTCGCGGGAGCAGGGGCCGAAGGCTGCGGCGCCAGCGGCGGCGCCCCTTTTATGGTTTGAGTTTGAAGGTCGTATGCCTTCCTGATATCGTCAAAAACGCCGCCGGCCCGGGGGGGCGCTGAGGCCTTTCCCGGCTCTGCCCCTTCTGCCGAAGAATAGGCAAGGGCTATGCCCGATTCCCGGAAGGCCGGCTCCATCTGCGGCGCCTCTGTGATGATCTGGACTTTTTCCTCCCAGGTGAGGTTGCGCGCGCGCTCCCTGCCCTCGATCACCTCCACTACCGATATCTTCAGCAGCAGGGCGAAGGTGCCTTCCCGCAGGGGCCTCACCAGGAACTTCCATTCGGTGTACTCGCCTTCCTGCAGGAACTGCTCTTCATCCGACCAGCTGCGAATGGCAAAGGCCGGATCGGCATTGGGGTCGATCAGCTCGGCCTGCATGATCTTCGAAACGGTAATTTGTTTGACCTCCACCTCCCCGCTCAGCTCAATATCCTGAACAATGACGGCCTGCTCGTAGGCCAGCCGGATGATGCATTCCTCCTCCCTGCCGACCTGCATCTGGGGGGGAATCTTGTGGAGTAGATAGCCTTTGCGGCGCCCTTCCGGGCTCTGGCCCATAGGTTGCTGAAAGTCTTCAACACTCAGCGCGTCGATGGTTTCCAGCAGGCTCATGCGGATGCGGTTGTACTCCAGTTGAAGGTCTTCATTGGACAGCGTGCCGGCAATGCGGCCCCGGTTGGCCTCGTTCAGGCGGGCCCGCAGGTTGACCAGCAGTTTGTATTGAGGAGAAAAGGAAGGGATTTTCTCTTCCATAACTTCCAGCGCCTTGGCAATACTGTCGGCCAGCAGCCCGCGCCATTCCTGTTTCCACGTCTTCAGTTGTTCTTCACTGATCATTTGCTCTCCAGATAATGTATGAATTATTTTCCTCCTTCGGTAATTACCAAATATACGGGAAATTAAAAGAAATGATGCCCGGTAAAAAATCTTCCCTCCTAAAAAAGGAGATTGTTCTTCTCACTTTTTGGCGCTTCAATTGTTAGTAATCCGAAGCCTTCCCGGCCTGAACATTAATGGAGGCTGTTTCCGTACGTAAAAAGCCTGCCATTTTCGACAGCAGGACAATACTGCCGGCACACACATCAGTGAAAATGACGTATATTTGCGGCCTATGAAGAATATCAGGAATTTTTGTGTGATCGCTCATATCGACCACGGAAAGAGTACGCTCTCCGACCGTTTGCTGGAGTTTACGAAGACGATCTCTGAGCGGGATATGAAAGACCAGGCCCTCGACAATATGGACCTGGAGCGGGAGCGTGGCATTACCATCAAAAGCCACGCTATTCAGATGTACTACGACCATGAAGATGGGCAAACCTATACTTTTAACCTCATCGATACCCCCGGCCATGTCGATTTCTCCTATGAAGTGTCCAGATCCATCGCCGCCTGTGAAGGCGCCCTGCTGCTCGTAGACGCGACACAGGGCATACAGGCGCAGACCATCTCCAACCTGTACCTGGCCATCGGCCATGACCTGGAAATCATCCCCATCCTTAATAAGGTGGATATGGAAAGCGCTATGATCGATGAAGTGTCCGAACAAATCCTCGACCTCATCGGCTGCGAACTGGATGATATCATCCTGGCCAGCGGGAAGACCGGCCAGGGGGTTCCTGATATCATGAAGGCCATCGTGGAGCGCATCCCTCCTCCCAAAGGAGACCCCGAAGCTCCCCTGCAGGCACTCATCTTCGACTCCGTTTTTAACTCCTTCCGGGGCGTCATCGCCTACTTCCGCATCATGAACGGAACGATACGGAAAGGGGAAAGGGTCCGCTTCGTCAATACCGGCAAGGAATATGAGGCCGACGAGATCGGCGTCCTGCGCCTGGCCCAGGACCCAAAACAACAGCTCTCAGCGGGTAATGTGGGATACATCATCACCGGCATCAAGGAATCCAAGGAGATCAAGGTGGGGGATACCATTACTCATGTGGAACGCCCCTGCGCCCAGGCCATCAGGGGCTTCGAAGATGTAAAACCCATGGTGTTCGCCGGCATCTTCCCCATCGATAACGACGACTACGAAGACCTGCGCGACAGCATAGAAAAACTCCAGCTCAATGACGCCTCCCTGACCTTCGAACCGGAAACCTCCGTCGCTCTCGGCTTCGGCTTCCGCTGCGGCTTCCTGGGCATGTTGCACCTGGAGATCGTACAGGAACGCCTCTTCCGCGAGTTCGGCCAGGATGTGATCACCACCGTGCCCAACGTGTCCTACAACGTACGCACCACCAGAGGCGAAGAACTGGTCGTGCGAACCCCCTCCGACCTGCCTGAACCCAACTTCATTCAGTATGTGGAAGAACCCTTCATATCCGCACAGATCATAACCAAGCCGGAATTTATCGGCACCATCATGACCCTGTGTATGGAGAAAAGAGGCATCCTGAAAAAACAATACTACCTCACCCAGGACCGCGTGGAACTGGCCTTCGAACTGCCCCTGGCCGAGATCGTCTTTGATTTCTACGACCGCCTGAAATCCCTCTCCCGCGGTTATGCTTCCTTCGACTATCAGCCTCTCGACTACCGGCAGTCCGACCTGGTCAAACTGGATATACGCCTCAACAACGAACCGGTGGATGCCCTGTCCGCCCTCGTCCATCGCGATAAGGCCGAAGCTTTCGGCAGAAAAATCTGCAAGAAACTCAAGGAACTGCTGCCCCGTCAGCAGTTCGTCATCGCCATCCAGGCCGCCGTCGGCGCCAAGATCATCGCCCGGGAAACCATATCGGCCATGCGCAAAGACGTTACGGCAAAATGCTACGGCGGCGACATCACGCGTAAGCGAAAACTGCTGGAAAAACAAAAGGAAGGCAAACGCCGCATGAGGCAGTTCGGAAAGGTGGAAGTGCCGCAAAAGGCATTCCTGGAAGTGCTGAAACTGGATTGATCCATCCACTCCATCACTCCAACATCAAAAAAGCGCCCTCCCGAAGAAGAGCGCCTTCTGTTTTTCATAGGTGGAGAGCAAAAGCCCTCCCCCCGGATTACCGTTGGCAAAACGTTGGTTTTTCGCTTGTCTGATCGTTCAATGCCGTGTAAAACTATTGTTTGACAACGACAATAATCCTGCAAGCAAATGCTTGATGCCAAAGTTTCCGGCCTTGTAAAGTGTTTCAACAATCTGCTGTACAGGAACAACCCCGGCGTTTCCCCAAGGGGAATAGCCTGTGGCAATTGGATTGCAGCCTGTCTTGACTGTTCACGGGGAAAAAAGATAAGTAAAACTATTGAAGAGGTTTTTAGGAGCTTTTGCATTGCGCTGGCAACCAGCGCTTTGCTTTACAGATACGCCGTTTCCCGGCGCGATGGAAAAGGGCAGTGGATAGTGTAAAAAACGCCCTTTCTGAAATGGGTTTGCCCCTTTTGGACAGAGGATGGAGCGCCTCCTCATCGTACGTTTGTAATGCCTAGAAGTAACGGCTGCGGCTACGGGATGCCATCATGTTTGAAATGAGTACCAGCCCTCCGCCTACGATAAAAGCACCTGTGGCGATGTAAACAATCAGCATAATCTAATGAGTTGTTTAGTTAAAATGAAAATGGTTCTCTCAAGGGTGGAATGTTCATGAGGGCAGGGCTAAAATGACAAAATTTTCTATTGTATCCTAATAATTGCCTGAAAATTTTACGAAAATTTTAACATTCCGGCAAAGAGGTTGGAAATGCTTGTTATACGCTGCCATTGACATAGAGGAGTTCAACGGTGGGTTCTTCACTCCCTCCCTCGGGTTCGAGGGTAATATTCAGGCTTTCGGCGCCCTCGATAAAGGCTACCGGTTGTAATTGCTTGTTGCGGCCGTCGATGAGGCCCATGCTGATCATTTTCCCGTCCACATCTGCCCATACCTGATAGGACTTGCCCGCAGGTGGCGCCGGCAGCCGGCAAGGGTTGATATACGCTTTCCTGTGGTTTTTATTGATATAAGCAATAGCCTCCGCATCGGCCGCCAGCCCGGTGCTGAGCAGCCGGATGGGCGCCGTATGCTCATCGTTGAGAAAAGCGTACAGGCCGTGCAATTTCTCCTGCTCTGCCTGTAGCCGGGCGCAATCCCGCTGAAAGGCACGATATTCTGCCGACAGAGCCTCGTACGAGCGCTCGGCCGTTACTTTGCGTTGATAAAAGGAAATGGAAAGAACTACGAGCAGTGCCAAAGCTCCCCTCCTTATCCAGCTTTTCCAGCCAGGGCCGCCGGCTGCCATATCGCGGCGCCCGCTTCTTTCCGGAAGGCTCTCCTCTGGCCGGGCCAGGGCCTTCAGTTCTTCCGGAGGCAACTCCGTATAATGCCGGGCGTACGCTTCTACCGCTTCCCGCATGGCCTCGATCTCCGCCCTGATCTCCGGAAAGGTGTTGGCATACAGCTCTACTTCTTCGGACTCCTGTTCGTCGGTAAGCCCCAACACATACTGTTCCAGTAATCCTGACCGTAAAAATTTTTCCTTATCCATCCTCATACCGATAGTGATGCTTCCTGGCTTTAATCGAAGAATTCAAATCTTTGGGTAGTCATTTTTGCCGGGTTGAAACCAGTAATGGGAAAGCTTTGGATCACTAACAGGATAGTTGCCGTTTTGTTTAAAGAAAAATGCCGGCTATCGGGAATTCCGGGATTTTTCACAAGAAAAAGAGCAGGCGCAACCCAGGGCGATATTTTGTGTTCCATGGAGAAAAACCGCCTGGAAGACATGGCCCTGCGCAAGGAATCCGGCCTGGAAAGTAGGTAGATAAAAAACCGCTTTCTTTGACAAATCCCGTGATTTGTCAAAAAATCAAAAACCCGCTGTGGATAAATTTTTGCCTTTTCGTGCTCTGAACACGGGAGCAATTCCCTATTTTGCACCCCGAAAAGTTAGTTCTGCTATTATTCCCTCCCATGAACAAAGCTTCCGGGACTGTTGCCCGGAGGCCCCTTCAGCGGCTCCGGGCCCCCTGTGAACGACAAACCTGCCGGAATCGCCATTGCGGAAGCTCCATTAAATGATCCGCTTCGCAATGTTCAGTTAATTAATGTCCTGTATGACGAAACGAAAAACACTACTCCTTTTTATCCTGGGAGTTTTTATGTCCGCTACAGCGGCCCGCGCGGAGCATACCGGCCATCCGCCGCCTGTTGCCAAAGACAGCAGCCAGGCCAGAATAGAAGCTCTTCCCATGCTTCTGCCCGTTCCTTTCGGCATAACGGCCGGCCTCCTGGGCGCCAACCTCCCCCTTGTGTACCCTGCCCTGGATGCGCGCGCGGTGCTGCCGGCCATAGCCGCCAACGGCCCGGCCCTCCATAGCCTGATCGCCGGCCTCCCGCCCCGGGAAACGGTGTTCGC
>CAZAXA010000395.1:0-6065 GCA_964488965.1 uncultured Phaeodactylibacter sp.
GGCTCAGCAGGTATCGAAAAAAGAGGAAGATCATAAACCAGCTTACCAGAAGAAAGCCGGCCCAGGCCACCAGCGTGTACTCTTTCATAGGCAAGGCCCGCTGAACATAAAGCATGGCAAAACCGGTAGCGGCCAGGGCGGCGGCCACTGCGGCGCTGTCCCATCTCAACAGGTTTTTCCTCA
Source organism: uncultured Phaeodactylibacter sp. (assembly GCA_964488965.1). GTDB lineage: Bacteria > Bacteroidota > Bacteroidia > Chitinophagales > Saprospiraceae > JACJXW01. The sequence continues at coordinate 184 of CAZAXA010000395.1, forward strand.
GTTGGAAGACCACTTCCTTTTGAGAGTCCCGGGAGGTGGCCTCCACTGTCGCCCGGAAATCCTCTCCGCCGATCTGTGGGAAGGACAAAAAACCATCGGCGATGATCCCTCCGGCGCCGCGCATATCCGAGCTCAAAAGGGTAGACCCCTCCCGCTGCCGCTGCCGGTAGTAGCTCTTCAGGTATCTCAGGGTGATCCGGGTTATATCTCGTTGGTTGAGTGAGGCCACGGCCATTGTTTAAACGTTTTCCAATTGCAACCACAATTTAATGGTTTCTACGGCAGGGCGCACGTCATGAACCCTCAGTATCTTTGCCCCCTGCTGCAGGGCAACCATGTTCAGGGCGGTAGTGCCGTTCAGGGCGCCGGCCGGAGAAATTCCAAGCACCTTACTGATCAGGGACTTCCTCGACAGGCCCGCCAGAATGGGATAATCCAGGATTTTAAAGACATGCATATTGCGGAGCATCTGGTAGTTGTGCGCCACGGTTTTTCCAAATCCGAAGCCGGGATCCAGGATAATATCCGTAACGCCGGCCTGCCGGAGCTTGCCCGCCTCGGCGATAAAAAAATCCAGCACCTCCTGTACAACGTCCTCATATTCCGGCTGCCGCTGCATGTCCTTCGGCGCCCCCTGCATGTGCATCAGGACGTACGGCACGCCCAGCCCGGCCACCACCCGGTACATATCCGTGCAGAACCGGCCGGCGGAGATGTCATTGACCATGGAAGCGCCGGCCGCCACCGCCTCGGCCGCCACCCGGCTGTGGACGGTGTCGATGGAGATAACCACTTCCGGAAACCGGCGCCGCAGCGCCCGGACAGCAGGCAGCACCCGCTCCAGTTCCTCTTCCACAGAAATCACTTCCGAGCCTGGGCGGGAAGACATACCGCCCACATCTATGATCTGAGCCCCTTCTGCCAGCATCGCCTCCGCCTGCTTCAGCAAAGCCCCTTCCTCCTGGTATTTCCCCCCATCGTAAAAAGAATCCGGGGTGACATTGAGAATGCCCATTACGAGAGGCCGCTCGAGGCTGAGAAGCCTCCCATGGCAATTGAGCGTCAGGTGCGGGTGTAACATGGATAAATGATTTGATCACTACTCAGCCAGCAAAGTTAGAGGAAACTCTCCAATCTTTGAAGGTATAAGCAACAATCAGCCGGCTGAAAACCGGCGATAACATTTTTTTAAAAATTCACTATCTTAACAAGAGATAATTTGGCAATTTAGCGTATAAAAGTAAGGTATCCATGACAAAATCTAGAAAACAAAGAAGGCAAGAACTGCGCGACCAGCGCGAAGCTAAAAAGTTCATGACAGTTGTGGTCGTTTCTACAATAGTCCTGCTTTTGCTACTATTCCTGCTTTACATGAATTCCTGAAAACTCACTTGATCACTATACAATATTCAACGGCCCGCAGGCAGTTTTCCCAGCCTTCAACACTATAGGGAGTAGTGAGCGCCCCCAGGCTGCCGGCCTCCGAACACTTCAGCAAAAAGACGCCCTGTTTTTCATCGGCCCAGGTTTTCTTCAGCTGAGCCGGGTTGTCCAGTAAGGCCGTCTGAGCATAAACCGCCCGGGTGTAAGGCGCCAGCGCAGAAAAGGGCTGCCCCGCCTCCTGCAGCAGGAATGCCCTGATATCCTTTTCAGCGCCCGCCATTTCACGGCTTTGCTGCGCCAGTGTTCTTACCCAGCCGCGCCGGCTTTCCAGTAAAGGGTTGGCCTGCAGCCAGAACAGCATCGTCAGCAAAAGCCCCCCCAGCGACATCCCCCCCAGCAAATACCGGCGATTAGGGCCGAACAGCCCGATCACCGCTATAAAACTGCACATCCAGTAAATGCCTCCCGCAGCCAGCATGGCGCGGAAACCCGCCCCCTGAAACTGGAAAAAACCGGCCATCATCAGCATCGTCAGCACACAAAAAGCGGCCACCAGATGAAGAAGGGCGCCCGTTTTTACGATCGGCGCATAAGGGTAGCGGGGATCAAAATAGCTCCTGAGTTGCCTGGCCGCCAGAAAGGCCAGGATGCCCTGCAGCGCCAGGGAGTGCCCCGGCAAGGCAAATAGTATGCCGGCGGCGTTGACCAGGGCCATCTCTTCCCTGCGCCTCAGCCGCTGCGCCGTCTCCCGGAGGCCTGCCAGGACAAACCCCAGGAAGGGCAAAATGCCGATGAGGTTACCCAGTAAAAAACGGCCGCTTCGGAAACCGAACAGGAAACCTTCCTGGCTGAAGGTGGTAAGCCCGCTATAATACAAAGGCAGGAAAAAGGCCAGAGCGGCCAGCCAGGGGTTGAGGCCCCGCAGGCGTTTGCCCTGCGGGTGCAGGAAATATAAAAAGGCGCCGCTGCCCAGCAGGAAAATAAGCGCATTAATGGGTTGTACCCAAATAGCCAGCAAAAGGAAAAAGTAAAAAGCCAGCCTCCACAGCAAGACAGGTTGCTTCAGAAAACGCAGCATAATCACAAAGGCCAGCCATTGGGAAAGCATGGCCCAGATATCGCCGGCAGCCACTTTGGCCAGGTTGGGCGCCAGCAGGGACGCCCCCAGCAGCAGCAGGGTGTTTAATACGACTTCCCGGCCGAAAAGCTTCCTGCCGGCCAGCCAGAAAACAACAAATGAAAAGATCAGGAGCAGCGCCCCCGGCAGGCGCATCCGGAAATGCGGAATGCCATCCGCTCCTATGATGGCGGCCTGTAGCAACTCCTGCGGCGCATGGCCCGGAACCTGGTTCAGCGCCCGCCAGGCAAGAAGGGCCTCCGCGCCATCCCACAGGGAGGTAACATCGTTCATTATCAGCAGGTTAGCCAGCAAGAAAAAACCGGCTAAGTACAAGAAAATACGGTATTGTACTGTCATAGCTGCGAAGATACACAAGCCTGCGCCCAATACAAGCCGTTTCTGCATTGCCAGGCTGTCATTATTCCGTTATATTTGCAAAATTGAGAACCACAACCAAAGGCCTTTACCATGAGAATCATCCCCATCTTCACTCTTGCCATATTGCTTGCCTTTGCTGCCTGCAAACAGCAGCCTTCCGATTCCCTTCAAACGGGAACTTCCCCGGAACTGGAGCTGCAGGCCGAGGCCAACCCGGATTTGGAATTTGAACACCTGCGCCTCTACCCTATCCTGGCCGGCGAGGCTTATATTAACAAGCATGCTGCGGCCGCCGCATACCAAAGCCTGCGGGAAGCCATCGGCAACCACCGCTTTCGCATCACCGAAAAAAAGCCTTTCGGCCGCTTTGATGACCTCGGCGCCGTCAATACACTGACGGTTCAAAACAAATCGGAAGAAACGGCCTTCCTCATGGCGGGCGATGTGGTTCAGGGGGGTAAGCAAGACCGGGTGATCGCCCAGGATATGGTGGTTCCGCCCCGCACCATTGCCGATATACCTGTCTTCTGCGTGGAGCCGCACCGCTGGCAGGCCCAGCCGGAAGAGGAGCCCGCCGCTGAAAACGACCCGCGTACGGCAGAGCAAAATAAGCGCATATACGCCTTTACCGGTTATTATAATGTAGCGGCTAATGGCATCCGCCGCAGCGCCACCCTCAGCAAAAATCAGCAGGAAGTCTGGGACAGAGTAGGCCAGGTGACTGCCCTGCACAAAGCGGAATCCTCTACCGGCGCCTATGCCGCCCTGGAAGGGTCCGGGCCTTTCACCCAGGCCCGCAGCCGTTATCTGAGCTTTTTTGAAAACAAGTTCGACGGAACGAAAAATGTAGTGGGCATCGTTGCCGTGACCGGAGATGAGTTCATAGGGGCCGATATATTCGCCCATCCCGAACTTTTCAAAAAGCAGTATAAGGCGCTCATTCACAGCTACATTACCGATGCTATCACTCATGGAGAAAAGGTGCGGGTGGAAAGCGCGGAAGTGAAGCGCTATGAGCAGCAGTTGTGGAAAAAGCTCCGGGGAGAGGAAAACTCCGATGCCACCCGCTACGAATTCAACGGCATGATGATCCACTTTGCCGGCCTGTAATGCCGCCCGATGCTGTTTTGCTGGAGCTTCACTATCTGCCGTGCATCCAGTATTTCTCCAAGCTGGCGCACTACCCTGTCGTGTATATCGAGCAGCAGGAGAACTACCAGAAAGGCAGTTACCGGAACCGTTGCCACATCGCCGGGGCCAACGGCCTGCTGCGCCTGTCTGTCCCGCTCCGGCAAGGCAAGAACGAGCAACAGCCCATTAGCCAGGTGGAGATCGCCTTCAAGGAACCCTGGCAGGCCCGGCATTGGGCAGGCATACAGTCGGCCTACGGCAACGCGCCCTTCTTCGAGTTCTACGCCGAGCCGCTGCAGGGCCTTTTTCAGCAACGGCCGGCCATGCTCTCCGATCTCAACCGGGCCCTGCTGCTGAGGCTGGCAGAACTGCTGCAACTGGGCTGCGAAATTCGGTTCACGGAGCAGTATGCAAAAAAACCGCCGGCCGGCATCCTGGACATGCGCAATGCCATCCACCCCAAAAAGCACTGCCGCCGGCCCGACCCCCACTTCCAGCCGATTGGCTATCCGCAGGTTTTTCTTGAAAAGCATGGCTTTATTCCCAATTTGAGTATTTTAGATTTGCTATTTTGCACCGGCCCTCAGGCCAGGCTCTTACTCGAAGGTTCGTTCGTTGCTTAACGTGGGGTTTGAGCATAATAGAAAATAGGACGCAGATTTTCGCAGATTTGGCGGATAACGCGGATTTTGGCCCGGAAATCCCCTGGATATTCGCGTTTTTTGCACGCGGATTTTGCTGGCCTCCGCAAATAACGGACAACAGACAACGGACATCTGCCAACCTACATCAAAATTGATCATTCTGTTTTTTTTCATAATCTTTGTCACATAACATATTAGTCGCCGTGCCCAAACTGATCAACCAGAATATCCAAACCTTACGAGCCCAGGTCGACGAGGCCGTCAAGGACCTGCACGAGCTGACCATCCGGATCGGGAATGAGGAACTGGCGCAGACGGTCAGTGGCCTGCGCAACCGCATTCACGAACCCTTCATGTTCGTCATCGTGGGGGAGGTCAAATCCGGCAAGAGCAGCTTCATCAACGCCCTGCTCGACACCGGCAGGGAGGTCGCCAGAGTGGCCCCTCAGCCCATGACCGACACCATTCAGCAGATCCTCTACGGAGAGCAGGAGGAAGAAACCATCATCAACCCCTACCTGAAAAAGATCATGCTGCCGGTAGAAATCCTGAAGGAGATAGCCATTGTAGACACTCCGGGCACCAATACCATCATCGAGCACCACCAGGAGATCACCGAGAGCTTCATTCCGGCTTCCGACCTCATCGTTTTCGTTTTCGAGGCCAAGAACCCCTACCGGCAATCGTCCTGGCAGTTTTTTGACTTCATCCACGCCGACTGGCGTAAGAAAACCATCTTCGTCCTTCAGCAGAAAGACCTCATGCCGCCGGAAGACCTGGAGGTCAACCGGAAAGGAGTGCAGGAATACGCTGAGAAAAAAGGGATCAGCGAGCCCCGCATATTTACTGTTTCCGCTAAGCAGGAACTGGAAGGCAATAAGGAGGAAAGCGGCTTCGCGCCTGTAAGGGAATATATCAACCAAAACATCACCGGCGGCAAGGCGCCGGTGCTGAAACTTCGAAACAATATCGAGACTTCTCTCAACATCCACGAACGCATCGGCACAGGGCTGGAACTGCGCAAGGCACAGTATGCCGCCGACGTGGAATTCCGCCAGGACATTCACGAGACCCTGGAAAAACAAGAAACCCGAAGCCTGAAGCAGGTAGACGTCCTGGTGGAGAACCTCATTGCCGGCTACGACCGCATCACCCGGCAAAAGGAGGAGGAACTCAGCTCCGGCCTTTCCTTCTTTTCCTTGCTCCGGCGTACTTTCTCCTCCATC
>CAZAXA010000396.1:0-6058 GCA_964488965.1 uncultured Phaeodactylibacter sp.
ACAACCAACAACCGACAACCGACAACCAACAACCGACAACCAACAACCAACAGGGCGAAAAGCCCGGGATCGGTGCTTTTTTTAAAATTCCTTTTAGTTAGTGTAGAAATTACACTACCTTTGAGCGCCAATCTATTACCTGTATATGTTTAATCATGATCGTAGTTGTTGACAGCGGGTCGACCAAGGCCGATTGGAGAATGATCCATGAAACTGGCATTCAGCCTCTCTCCACTATGGGGTTCAACCCGGTATTCCACAGTGAGAACAAGATTTATCAGGAACTCCAGGAGGCCTTTGATGAGGGGGTGAAGCCTGAAGAAGCCTCTCATGTATTCTATTACGGCGCCGGCTGTTGGGATGACAAACTCAAAAGCGTGGTCAGCAATGCCATCAGCCGGGTCTTCTACCGGGCTGAGGTCGAAGTGGAGCACGACCTGCTTGGCGCAGCGCGGGCGACCTGCGGGAATGACCCCGGCATTTCGTGTATCCTGGGCACCGGCTCCAATTCCTGCCTCTATGACGGCGTCCATGTGACCGATAACGTCACCAACCTGGGCTATCTGCTGGGAGACGAAGGCAGCGGCGCCTATCTGGGTAAGAAGCTCATACGGGCCTATTTCTACCGGGAACTACCCAAAGATCTGAGGGAAAAGCTGGATGAAGCCTATCCGGGAGGCCAGCAGGAGATGCTGGCCCACATCTATGGCAAAGAAACACCCAATGTTTACCTGGCTTCCTTCGCCAGGTTTATGGGCCAGAATATCGGACACCCGTTCATACAGCGTTTGCTGTACGATTCCTTCGCCGAGTTCGTGGACCGCCACGCCCGGAAATACAGCAACCACCTTTCCCTTCCCGTCCACTTTATCGGCTCGGTTGCCTATTATTTTCAGGATGTGATAAAAGTGGTGCTGGAAGAACGCTGCATGCTGCCGGGCAATTTCATTCAAAAACCCATCGACAATCTGGTTGCATTCCACACGGCAGGCTGACCTGCACAAACTTCCCTGCCGCTACGGCCGGCCGGCAAGAACGGCTGACAGTAAAAACGAAAATTCACATGAGTAAGGATGTCAAACGCATAGCTGTCTTTACATCCGGGGGAGACGCCCCGGGCATGAACGCCGCCCTGCGGGCCGTGGTCCGTAACGCCTCCTTCCACGACCTGCACGTCTACGGCATCTACCGGGGCTACGAAGGTATGATCGACGGCGACCTGGAGCGGCTCGAAAGGGGCGATGTGGGCAATATCATCCACCGGGGCGGGACGATCCTCAAGACGGCCCGCAGCGAGCGCTTCCGCACTCCGGAGGGCCGGCGCCTCGCTTACGAATCCCTCCTGGCCTTCGACATCGACGCCTGCGTGGCCATCGGCGGTAACGGAACCTTCACCGGGGCGGATATCTTCACCAAAGAGCATCCCGACATCCCCTTCATCGGCCTTCCCGGCACCATCGACAACGACCTCTACGGCACGGACTACACCATCGGCTTCGATACGGCCGTCAATACCGCCATCGACGCGGTAGACAAGATCAGGGATACGGCGGACTCCCACAACCGCCTTTTCTTTGTAGAAGTGATGGGCCGCAACTCCGGCTTCATCGCACTGAATACGGGCATCGGCAGCGGCGCCGGCAGCGTGATGATACCAGAGACCAATATGCCGGTAGAGGCGCTTATCGATGAATTGAAGAAAAGCGCCCGCCGCAAGAAATTGTTCAGCGTAGTGATCGTGGCGGAAGGAAACCCCAGCGGGCGGGCCCAGGATATTGCCCGCCAGGTGCAGGAACAGTTTGATTATTTCGATGTGAAAGTCACCATCATCGGGCACCTGCAGCGGGGGGGCTCCCCTACCGCCATGGACCGGGTGCTGGCCAGCCGCCTCGGTTTTCACGCGGTTGAAGCCCTGCTCCAGGGTAAGGTCAACGTCATGGCCGGACTGGTAAACAACAAGGTGGAGTTCACTCCCCTGGAGGAAGCCATCTCCAGGCATCAGGCGCCCAGTGAAGAACTGATCCGCATGGCGGAAATCCTCGCCTTGTAGACAGGATTTACAGGTTGCAGGCAGGATCTGCAAAGCTCCAAAGCCCCTCGCCCATCCAGCTTATGCTGTCAACCCCGCCTCCTGCCCGCCAGGCACAGCAGCAGGGCCAGCGGTATCAAAAAATGCGGAAGCCGCATCACCGCCTCGTGCAGCCACTGCAGCAGGGCGCTGTCCCAGTACTCCAGGTGAAAATAAGCCCAGAACCGGGCTATCGAAGTGGCCAGCCCCCAGAAGGAAGCATAGGCCAGGGCAAAAAACGGAAACCGGCCGGGCAGGAAAAGAGCGATGCTGAGGGCAAAATCCAGCGCCCCGGCGGTATTGAGGAAATGGATGGCGCCGGTTTCATTCAGGGGCAGGATGTTCATTACCATTTCCAGGAAATTGCCGGGGCGCGGGTAGAAGCCCACGGCGTACAGCCCATGGCAGGTAAAGGTGAGCGCAATGGCAACTTTAACGGCCAGGACAAAGCGGGGGCCCCACTCCTTCTCCGGCGCCTTTGATAATATCGCGAGCATGGCCGGCGCTCCCCATTGAAGGGTATATTCGAAGAACTGCCCGATGAACAAGAATTTCTCCTTGCAGTAAAGAGCAGCCAGGAAGATGAGGTTGGCGGCGCCTATCCAGAGTATCGCCCGCCCCACTCTGCCCAGCCTGCCGATGAACAGGGCGGCCAGGGCGCAAAGCAGGTAAAACCAGCCGGTCGCCGAGACGAGGCCGTCGATGAAAGCATCGACGACATTGCTCGACACGTATTCCCGCCAACTGATGCCCAGCATGGCTTCGACCGGGGCTTTCATCCAGGCTTCATCCCATAACAAGGCCCGGTAGGGCGCGTCCCAGCGTATGTGCTGCCAGGCGCGGCCCAGAAAAACGGATACCGCCGCCATTTTCACCAGTAAAAAAAGATAGGGCCTGGCCATAGATCATTGGTTTTCGATGCAGGGGGCGCCGGGCCTGTATCGCATGGAATGAACGATACCGGCGCTTCATTAAGTATAGAGCCTGTAAAAGACCCGGCTATTGCTGATCTTTTACAGGCTCTTTTACTACAGGGCCGCGCAATATAAAGGGTTTTGAACCTTTTAACTCCGGATCAGCAGCAGGTCAGCTCCCCACCGTGCTGCTCATGAGAAAAGCCTTGAGGAACTGGTCGATCTCCCCGTCCAGCACCGCGTCCGTCTGGCTGGTCTGGTAATTGGTGCGGTGGTCTTTGACCCGGCGGTCGTCCAGGACATAGGAGCGGATCTGAGAGCCCCATTCGTTCTTCATTTTGCCGGCTTCGACCTTGTCCTTTTCCGCTCTCTGCTTTTCGAGCTCCAGTTCATAGAGGCGGGATTTCAGCATTTGCATGGCCTTGTCCCGGTTCATATGCTGAGAGCGTTCCTGCTGGCATTCGACCACGATCCCCGAGGGCAGGTGCCGCACGCGGACCGCCGATTCGGTCTTGTTGACGTGCTGGCCGCCGGCGCCGCTGGAGCGGAAAGTATCCCACTCCAGGTCGGCGGGGTTGATCTCCACCTCTATGCGTTCATCCACCATGGGATGAACGAAGACGGAAGAGAAGGAAGTCATCCGTTTGCCCTGGGCATTGAAGGGGCTGACCCGCACCAGGCGGTGCACGCCGTTTTCCCCTTTGAGCAGGCCGTAGGCAAAGTCCCCCTTGACCTCGAGGGCAACGGAGCGAATGCCCGCCACATCGCCGTCCTGGCGGTTGAGTTCCGACACTTTATAGCCTTTTCGTTCAGCCCACATGAGGTACATGCGCATCAGCATTTCAGACCAGTCGCAGGCTTCCGTGCCGCCGGCCCCGGAGTTGATCTCCAGGATCGCCCCCAGTTCGTCCTCCGGTTTGTTGAGGGTGGAACGGAATTCCACATCCTCGATGGCCTCCAGGGCTTCCTCGTACTTTCTATCCACCTCATCCTCCGTGCCTTCGCCTTCTTTGAAGAATTCGTAGAGCACTTCGGCATCCTCCACCCTCGTTTTCACCTGCTCATAACCGGCCACCCAGGCTTTGTGGGTTTTCAGCTCCTTCAGGATGGCTTCGGCCCGCCTGGGGTCATCCCAGAAATTGGGGTTGAGCGTCTGTTGTTCTTTTTCCTCAATCTGAAATAGTCGTTCATCGACGTCAAAGATACCTCCTGAGAGCATCCAGGCGGTCCTTCAAAGCCTTCAGTTGATCGGCTGTCATATACGCCTCCTTTGGTTTTGGGAAAGCCGGAGCTTTCCTTTGAGTTAAACAATACAAAAGCAATAACAAGAAAAAACAGGCAAAGGTTATATCAGTTCACTTCTGTCAGTTCTACGTAAAACACCAGTTCCGACCTGGCGGGAATGGCGGGCGGCGAGCCCTGTTCGCCATAACCCAGCTCGTACGGGATGAACAAGGTGGCTTTTGACCCTTCGCTGAGCAGGCCGACCCCTTCGTCCCAGCCCGGAATAACCCGGCCCTGGCCCAGGGGGAAGCGTATCGGTTCGCCTCTTTGGAAAGAGTTGTCGAACATGTTGCCGTCGGTCAATACTCCGTAATAATGAACGCCGACCTGCCGGCCGGGTTCGGCCTTTTTGCCTGAGCCCTCCTCATGGATCACATACTTCAGTCCTGAAGGCGTTTCCTTCAGCGCATCGCCCAGGCTGCCGTCTTTGTATTTGGCGAGGGTTTCTCCCACCATGGCGGCTACTTCCGCCTGCCGCGCCTTGGCCGCTTCAGCGGCCTTCATTTGTTCTTCCCGTTCGGCCTTCACCTCTTCCTGGTATTGTTCTGCCGACTTGATATCCAGTACGGCAACGTCGTAATACATGATGCTGGCGTCTTCAAAGCCGCGGGGTTTCTGAGGCAGGGTATCGATCCGGAGCAAGACCGTCACACTATCGCCTACCGAGAGAAGCCTCAGCACGTCTTCCAGGGGGGAGAGCTTCCGGCCGGGATTGTCCACAGCGGGAATCTGCAGGAAGGGGGAAGCGCCCTGCGTCCGGCTCGCGTAGATCACGCTGTCGCCATTACGCATCTGCGCGTGGAAGTAGACGTAGTCTCCCGGCTGGGGCTTGGGCCCGTCTTCTCTGGTGTATTTGACATATTCGTAACCGTTCTCCGTGGTCAGCGTTGATGTCCCCTGCTGGCAGGCAGCTATTGCCAGGGCCAGGGCCAGGGCGGAAAAAAATGCAATTCGCATAGGTAGTGAATGTTGATCTTTGTGCTTTTTAATAAAAATCAGGGCGAAGGTAGTTCCTTTTTTGCTATTTGGCGCAGGTGGGTTTTAAAAATCATTCCCGGCTCAGGCCAACAGTTTGTCTTTGTAGTGAGGCAGCACGCTTTTGAAACGGCGCACGGTTGCATTCAGGGACTGGAAGGAATAACCGCCGGAGGCATTTTTGTGCCCTCCGCCTTTGAAGTGCCGCCTGGCGATCTCCTGCACCGAAAAATCGCCTTTGGAGCGCAGGGATATCTTGACGATGGTAGGCTGTTCTGTTATAAAAGCGGCGACTTTTACATTTTTCACCTTCAGCAGGAAATTGACGATACCTTCCGTATCGCCTCTTTGTATGTCGAAATTGGCGTAGTCCTCCTTGGTCAGGGTGATGATGCCGGTCTGGTATTCTTCCAGTATCTCCATCCGGTTGTGGAGGCAATGGCCCAGCAGCCGGAGGTGCTTTTCGTTCATGCTGTTGAAGATCAGGTCCTGCAGCCGGTAATCATCCACTCCGAATTCAATTAACTCGGCGACGATGCGGAAAAGCTTGGCGGAAGTCCCGTATTTAAAGGAACCGGTGTCGGTCAGGATACCGGTAAACAGGCATTCTCCGATGATGTGGTCCATATGCTCTTTCCACCCCAGGCCCATGATCAGGTCAAAGACCAGTTCACAGGTGGAACTGGCCGCCGTATCGGAAAGTATAAAATCGGCGAAAGGTTCAGGATAGAGATGATGGTCGACCATGACCCGCGCCCCCTTCGCCTTGTCCACCAGTTCTCCTACCTTATCGATCCGGTCCAGGGCGTTGAAGTCC
>CAZAXA010000397.1:0-6018 GCA_964488965.1 uncultured Phaeodactylibacter sp.
GGTTCGTTAAGATCGCGTTTTGCATGCTGAAGTCGAATCATTCCTATACCCTTAGCACATTCTTAGTGCTTTTGTGGGCTGGATGCAGAAAGCGTCATCCGGGCATTGCCAAAAAAAACGTATTTTCGCCCCAAAAACAAGACTGATGCAAAAAATAGTAACCATTATCATCATGCTCCTCGGCTTACTGCCGCTGCTAACTGGCCAGCAAATGGTGAAAGACCCCCTGCTGGGCCTGAAAGTGGACGTCGTTTACCTTTCTTCCGACTTGCTGGAAGGGCGGGAAACCGGCAAAGAGGGCGAGGCCATGGCGGCACAGTACATTGCCAGCCGTTTTGAAGAGTTGGGCCTGGCGCCCAAAGGCGCCGAAGGCAGCTGGTACCAGCCGTTTGATTTTAACTACAAAGAGCATCCGCATGCCGAGCAGGGAGAGCCGCGCACCGGCAGGAACGTGCTGGGCTATCTGGATAACGGGGCAGAATATACCGTCATCATCGGCGCTCATTACGACCACCTGGGCCACGGTATTATGGGTTCTCTCAACGCCGGCGGCCCGGCCATCCACAATGGAGCGGACGACAATGCCAGCGGGGTGGCCGCCATGCTGCGCATCGCCGAAGAATTGAAAAACGGCAGGGCAAAGCACAATAACTACCTCTTCATGGGCTTCTCCGGGGAAGAAATGGGCCTTTACGGCTCCAAATACTTTGCCAACAACCCAACTCTCAACCTCGGTAAGGTTAACTACATGCTCAACATGGACATGGTGGGCCGCCTCAATGAGGAGAAGGTGCTGGCGGTGAACGGCGCCGGCACTTCGCCCTCCTGGAAGGAAGCCATCGAAGGGCTTTCCGTCGGCGGCATTCAGGCCAAAACCTCCGATTCCGGCATTGGGCCGTCCGACCATACGTCGTTCTACCTGAAGGATATCCCCGTGCTGCACTTCTTCACCGGCCAGCATACCGATTACCACAAACCTTCCGATGATGCCGAACTGGTAAACTATCAGGGCCTGCTCCTGGTCACGGATTATATCCTGGCCCTGGTCGACGAACTGGATGATGCCGGCAAGATCACTTTTACCAAGACAAAAGATGAGGACGAGAGCCGTAAGGCCGCTTCCTTCAAGGTCACCCTCGGCGTCATGCCGGATTATGTTTACAACGGCGAAGGCATGCGCATCGACGGCGTCATCGACGGGCGCCCCGGCGCCAGGGCCGGCCTGGAAAACGGCGATATCATCATCAAGATCGGCGATACAGAAGTGAAAGACATCTACGGCTATATGGAAGGCCTGGGCAAGTTCAAGGCGGGGGATAAAACCACCGTGGTGGTCAGGCGCGGGGAAGAGATTCTGGAAAAAGAGGTAGAATTCTAGCGAATGACCAACAAGGAGATCGCCAAGCACTTCCAACTCCTGGGCAGCCTGATGGAACTCCACGGGGAGAACCCCTTCAAAATCCGTTCCTACCAGAATGCCTACCGGACGCTGCGCTCCATCGATACCCCCCTGGAAGAGATGGAAGAAGCAGAACTGGCGGAGATCAAAGGGGTGGGTAAGGCCATCAGTGAGAAAATCCGCGAACTGGTGGAGACGGGGCAGATGCAAACGCTGGAAAAGTACAGGGCCAAAACCCCGGAGGGCATTCAGGAAATGCTTCAGATCAAAGGCTTCGGCCCGAAGAAGATCATGGCCGTCTGGCAGGGGCTGGGAGTGGAGTCGGCCGGCGAGCTGCTCTACGCTGTCAACGAAAACCGCCTGGTGGAACTGAAGGGTTTCGGCAAAAAGACCCAGGAAGAGCTGAAGCAACAGTTGGAGTATTATCAGCGCTCCAGGGATAAATTCCATTACGCTGCCCTGGAAGGGGAAGCCGGGGAACTGGAAGCCGCTATACAAAAGGCATTGCCCGGCGCCCGGGTGTCCCTATGCGGGGCCATCCGCCGGCGCGCCAACGTAGTGGAACAGATCGAGCTGCTCATTGGCTGGAATGGCTCGCTGGAGGCGCTCTTCGAACAGGGAGCGCTGCGATCCAAAGAGGAAAAAGAAGGCGCCATTCACGCCCAAACGCCCGGAGAACGGCCGGTAAAGCTGTATCAGTGCCGGCCGGAGGAATTCGGCTCCAAGCTTTTCCGCTATACCGGCCATCCCGATTTTATCGATGCTTTCGTCCGTTCCAAACCCGGCCTGGATTTCAAAGGCCTGCCCGAAGAGGAGGCTGTTTTCGACAAGGCCGGCCTGCCCTTCATCGCTCCCGAACTGCGGGAACAGGGCCGGGTTCTCGAACTGGCGGCCGAAGGCCAACTGCCCCGGCTGATCGAAGAGAAGGACATCAAAGGGGTAGTCCACGCTCACAGCACCTATAGCGACGGTGGCCACAGCCTGCGCGATATGGCTCTCTACGCCAAAGATCTGGGCTATGAATACCTCGGCATAACCGACCACTCCAAATCGGCCTTCTACGCCAACGGCCTGCAGCCGGAGCGCGTCTTCCGGCAGATGGAAGAGATCGACGCCCTGAATAAGGAACTGGCCCCGTTTCGCATCTTCAAAGGCATCGAAAGCGACATCCTCGGCGACGGCTCGCTGGATTACGAGGAGGATGTGCTGAAAGCTTTTGATTTCATCATCGCTTCCATCCACTCCAACCTGCGTATGGATGAGGCCAGGGCCACTCAGCGCCTCATCGCTGCCGTTGAGAACCCCTATACCACCATACTTGGCCATCCCACCGGCCGCCTGCTGCTGTCCCGCCAGGCCTATCCTGTCAACCATAAGAAGGTGATCGACGCCTGCGCCGCCAACGGCGTCGCCATCGAACTCAACGCCAACCCCTACCGCCTTGACCTCGACTGGAACTGGATACCCTACGCTATGGAAAAAGGCGCGCTCATCTCCATCAACCCCGATGCGCACAGCAAGGAGGGCATACATGATATTCATTTCGGCGTATTGTCTGCCCGGAAAGGTGGGCTGACGAAGGAGATGTGCTTGAATGCCAGGGGCGTTCAGGGGTTCATTGACCATCTCTGCGAGCCGGTTAAAACCCGCCGGTTTACACATTGAAGCGGAAGTGCATCACATCTCCGTCCTGTACAACATATTCCTTGCCTTCCACGCCCATCTTGCCGGCTTCTTTGACGGCATGTTCCGAACCGTAGCTGACGTAATCGTCGTATTTGATCACTTCGGCGCGGATGAAGCCCTTCTCGAAATCGGTATGGATGACGCCTGCCGCCTGCGGGGCCTTCCAGCCGCGGCGGATAGTCCAGGCCCGCACTTCCTTTTCGCCGGCAGTAAAATAGGTGATGAGGTCCAGCAGGTGGTAGCTGGCGTGGATGAGCTTGTTGACGCCGGGTTCCTCCAGCCCCATGGCCTCCAGGAATTCCGCGCGCTCTTCCAGGCTTTCCAGCTGGGCGATCTCCGCCTCTATCCCAGCGCTGATCCAGATGATCTCCGCATTTTCACTGGCCACTGACTGGGTAAAGGCCTGGGTGAACCGGTTGCCCGTATGCACGGAATCTTCATCCACATTCAGGACGTAGAGGACAGGCTTCGCCGTCAGCAGGAACATGTCTTTGACCATTGCTTTTTCATCTTCATCCAGATCCAGCGCCCTTGCCGGCACGCCCTCCTCCAGTTTCTCTTTTACATGTTCCGCCACGGCTACGTTTTTCAGGTCTTCCTTTTTGCCGCTTTTGGCTTGCTTGCGTACGCGCTCCAGCCGTTTTTCCACCGTTTCCAGGTCTTTGAACAACAGCTCCATGTCGATCACCTCCTTGTCGCGCACCGGGTTGACGTCGCCGTCGACGTGCACTACGTTCGGGTCTTCGAAGCAGCGGATGACATGTACGATGGCATCCACCTCCCGGATGTTGGCCAGGAACTGGTTGCCCAGCCCTTCGCCCTTGCTGGCGCCCTTGATCAGCCCGGCAATGTCCAGGATTTCGATAGTGGTGGGGACTACGCTCTTAGGTTGAACCAGTTCCGCCAGCTTGTCCAGCCGTTTGTCCGGCACGGTGATCACCCCGATGTTGGGGTCCTTGGTCGCGAAAGGGTAGTTGGCCGCCAGGGCTCTGGCGGAGGTCAATGCGTTGAAAAGCGTTGATTTCCCAACGTTCGGCAGGCCTACGATGCCACACTTCAATCCCATATATTATCTTTTTATGTAATGCTCATTTGTTTTTTGCGGCGCAAAGATAAAAGAATTATGGCCAACCAAAGCCCAGGCTGTATTGTATTGTTAGGAAATGATGAACACCGGCGCATGAATTTTCTGGCACACCTTTTTCTTTCCGGCGGTAACGATGATCTGCTGGTCGGCAACTTCCTGGCCGATTACCTCAGCAACGAGCAGGTGCGGCAGTATCCTGCGCCCATTCAGGAAGGAGTGCGCCTGCACCGCGCCATCGATTCTTACACCGACAAGCACCCGGAAGTGCTGAAGGGCGTGCGGCGGCTGTATGAAGCTCACGGGAAATACGCGCCGGTAGTCATTGATGTATTTTACGATTACCTCCTGTCCGTCAATTGGTTGCGTTATTCATCTCAACCTTTGCCTGAATTCTGCCGGGAAGCGTATGGAGTGCTGGCGGATCACCTGGATATTATGCCGCCCGGCCTGCAAAGGCGCCTGCCCATGATGATCGCCGACAACTGGCTGCAGTCCTACGGTTCCCACAACGGCCTGGCCATTGCCTTCAGCCGCATGAAAATGAGGGCTAGCCGGCCTAAGTACCTCGACGGGGCGCTGGAGAGCCTGATCGTGCATTTTGAGGCGCTCAATGAGGAATTTAATGCCTTTTTTCCGGATGTGATCAAATATGCGCAGGGGGAGTGTTTGTGAAGCGTTATGCTTCAACTGATATTTATCATTATTCCTATCTTTCCGCTTCAACCTTAAGAATTGCAGCATGATGAGGAGCACCCTTTTTCTCATGATAATTTTTGCCGGCCAGGCCCTTCAGTCCCAATCCGCTTTTTCTGCCGAGCCTACCCTGGTGGAGGCTGTAAAGGATAACAGTTATTTTGTCTTTTACGACTACAGCCAGTTGTACAACCACACCGGCGACAGCCTGCTGATGCGCTGGGTAAAGGTGGAAGAAAGGCGAATATTGCCAGGCGGCCATGGCCAGGGGGATGAGTGGGCGACTGCCATTCAGGATCCGGATAATTACTACTATCCGGCCGGCAGCCTGGACAGCGCTGATTTCTACCTGCCTCCTGTGGCCGAAGCTACCGATAAGTTTATCCTCCAGCTCTTCCCCAATGGCGTTGCCGGCCGGCTGGTCGCGAAGTTTCGCTTCTTTCCCGTTCATGACCCTGTGGATTCCCTGACAGTGACGTTCGACTATCAGGTGGACCGGGCCACTGCGGCGGCCGACGGGCCTGCCTGGCAGGCCAAGAATCCGGCGGTGGTATTTCCCAACCCTTTCCGGGAACAATTCACCCTTTCCTTTCGGGAAGGCAGGCCTTTGCAGACGGCGCGCCTGCTGTTGTACGACGGGCTGGGGCGACAGGTGCATGTTCAACGACTGGGCACGGGAGAGAATCCTGTGGAAGTGGGGGGGCTGCCGCCCGGGATGTATTATTATGTGGTGGAGGAAGGGGGCGTGCTGGTTATGCAGGGGAGGGGGGCGAAACAGTAGCCTTTTCCCGTTTTCGCCTTAGAGATGTCTGGAGGTGGCGCTTTGGAAGCGGGGGGTGTGGAAAAAGGTATAGTACACTGATCTTTTAAGATTTTTTAAGATCGTAACCATCAAAGACGTTGATCTATCTTAACAAATCCTAACAAATCCTATTACATCCCTGGCTACCTATGGTAGCAGTGTACTATCCCCCCAAGGGGCTTTTTCACACCCCGGGTTCTCATGAGGCTTCCCGCCATTCGGCGGCGGGACAGGCTTTTTTGAGGCAGCCATCACCCTTCAAAATGCAGGGAGATCGTAAACGTCCGCGACAACAGCTTCTCCAGCACCGTCGATTCCTCCAGGTTGTCGTTATAGATCAGCGTATTGCCC
>CAZAXA010000398.1:0-6013 GCA_964488965.1 uncultured Phaeodactylibacter sp.
GATGTGGTCACCACTATGCTGGACGACAGCATCCCGCTAACTACCGGAGAATACGACGAATGGGGCAACCCCAACGATAAAATCTACTACGATTACATCAAATCGTACTCCCCCTATGACAATATCGAGGCCAAGGGCTATCCGCCCCTCCTGGCCACTACCGGCCTGCACGATTCCCAGGTGCAGTACTGGGAACCCGCCAAGTGGGTGGCCAAACTACGGGAACTGAAAACCAACGACAACCCTCTGCTGCTTCATACCAATATGGAAGCGGGCCACAGCGGCGCCTCCGGGCGCTACCGGCGATATAAGGAAACGGCTATGGAGTACGCTTTTCTGCTGGATCTGGCAGGATTGGCGAGTGGTTGAGCGACTATTGGATCAATAGTTTTTTGCCGGCTATTGCGCCGCCAACCGATATATTTACCCAATAGAGGCCGGCAGGCAGAGTGCTTACATCCAGTTCGGCGGCAGGGCCGTTCCAGCTCTGTTGATCCACCAACTGCCCGGCGCTGTTGTAGAGGCGGGCCTGTTTCCATCCTTCCCGCTCTACCCGGACGTACACCCTGTCCCGCGCCGGGTTGGGGAAAATGCCGGCGGCCATCTCCATGGCAACCTCCCCGGCCGGCGTGGCGCTGTCCGGACGGAGAGTCGTCTGAAATCCCGAAAGGCCGCCGCGTTCATTACCGACGATCATTTCCAGGAAGCCGTCGTTATCGATATCGGCAACGGCCAGGCTGGTCCGGCGGCCTACCCTGATGCCGCCCATCATATCCGTTACCAGGTTGAAGGCGCCCGCGATGTTCCCCTCAATGCCGTTATAGAACTCTACCTGGCCCGCTTCAGTGCCGGTAATGAGGACGTGTGTACCCTGCTGGTCCAGCACCACAGGGGCGCTGTAACCGGTGATGGAACCCGGGACTGCCGTATTGATATTGCCAAGGGCAAAAACATTGGGGGCCTCCGTAGAATTAGGGTTGAACATCGGAGCCGTTGCTGTTCCGATGTTCTGGAAATAGTTGATATTGCCGGTGCGTTCGCCCACGAGCAGGTCGGGAAGGCCGTCGCGGTTCAGGTCAGTAATGAAGGGTACGCTGAGCTGGCCTATGCTTATACCCATATAGCCATACTGCCAGGGGCCATAGGCTAACGGATTGCCCGGGCCGGCGGTATTCTCCGCATAGAAAAGCTGGCCGAAAATCTCCCCTACGAGGATATCCAGGTCTCCGTCGCCATCGAGGTCGCCAAAGGCAGGAGCGAAAGAATAGTTATCGTCAAAGACGTTAAGCCCCAGCCAGTTGGCGTTAACCAGCTCAAAGGCGGGGGCCGTCGCCGTTCCGATATTCTGGTACAGGAACAGGCGGGAGTCGCGCCCCCCGCCGGGTTGCCAGAAACCGGCATTGCCCACCACCAGGTCGAGCAGGCCGTCGGCATTGTAATCGACAAAGGCCGGGCAGGCCCCGCTGCCCAGGTCCAGCATATCTTCTGCCAGAAAATCCGGTTGCCGGAACTCGAAGACGGGGGCTTCCGTGCTGTTGGTATTTTCATAAAACCAGGCCGTGTTCAGGTTTTCAGAAAGGTTGGTGGCATTGGGAGAAGCCAGCAGGTCCTTCCTGCCGTCATTGTTGAGGTCCAGATAGAAGGCTGCCGGGAAAATAGGGATATTGGCAGTAAGGCCGTAACTGGGATACTGAGCGTCCTGATCGACCACCCAGGCTTGCTGGCAACTGCCGCCGTTGAGCAGGAAGTTGAGGGTGCTGAAAGTGATATCGCCGAGCACCAGGTCCTTATCTCCATCGTTGTCGCTGTCAAAAGTGAGCAAAGTGGAGCCCGGGTGGCGCATCGTTACCGGAGGCGCCCCTCCAATGAGGTTGAAACAATCGCCGGGGGAGGCAGCCAGGCCTACTTCCTGTTCGATGCTGCTTTCGAAGACGCCCCCCCAGCAGTCTTCAACCAGTTCAAAGATCAGGCTGTCCATTCCATAGCCATCTTCCACCGATTGGTTGGCGTACATCTCGATGTATCCGCCGGCGGGGTTGAAGGTCAGGATGTCGAGGTCGCCGTCGCAATCCAGGTCGTCGATGGCGGGATAGTCTACATTGCTCACATAGACCTGGGTTTTCGAACCGTTGAACAGGGGGAACTGTATCAGGCTGTATTCACTGTTCAGGGGAAGGCGCTCAAAAGAGATATGGCCATTTTCATAATACCCGTAAAAGACGATAATACCCTGCACGGGAGCGTAACCCTGCGATTGGGTGAAGATATCCACGGCGCCGTCGTCGTTGTAATCGCGCAGCAACACCCAGTCCCTCAATCCTTCCGGAAAGTACTGCACATATTGCGGGGCGTAGCGGTAACTGGCTTCCCCCGGCGTCCCATCGTTCAGGAAGGCCAATTGCACGTTGCCGGTACGGTCAAAGAGGTAGAGGTCGAGCCGGCCGTCGTTATTAAGGTCCACTGCATTGAACTGAGGGTTGTTGAGGCCCCCGGCAAGAGGAAAAGCAAGGTTCTTTCCATTCACTCTGAAAGGAATATGGATGGGTGAATAGGGTTGGGAAAAAACAGAAAGGGCGGCTGCCAGCCATAACCCGCCGATCCATACTGCTCTTTTCATAAGCTGATTTTGGTGAATTATCGAAATCTTCGTTTCTTGGGATTTCGCCTGAGGCGCCAAGAGGGATCAAAATTATAAAAAGCGAAAATGAAAAACCTTTACCGGCTTACTTTTCTCTTCTTTTGTTGTACAATTACCAATTCTTATTCCCAGGCAGATACCTCCCTTATTTCACTGGAGCGCTATTCCCTGCAGGCCATTGAGGGCAAGCTCGTTTTCACCTCCGATGTGCCCGACGGGCAGGCCATTATCGCCATCAACGGTGAAGAAACCCGGCTGGCATTTGAGAGCGGGCGGGCTTCCGCCCCTGCCCAGGCAGACACGCGGGGCGAACTGCTCCTCATAAAGAACGGAAGCAAGCATTATCGGCTGTACCACCTTGCCCGGCGCGCCGACGGCAGCTACCGCCTCCGCCATATTCCCATGTGGTTGTCCGTCATACCGCCGCTGGTGGCCATCCTGCTGGCCCTGATCTTCCGCGAGGTGATCATCTCGCTTTTCATCGGGGTATGGGCCGGCTCTTTCATCGCCGGAGGCATGCGCATCGAATCCTTGTATTATTTCATGCTGAGCTTCCTGGAGGTGGTGCAACGTTATGTTATCAATGCCCTGAATGACAGGGGGCACCTTTCGGTGCTCGTCTTTTCGCTGCTCATCGGCGGCATGGTGGCCATCATATCCCGCAATGGAGGGATGGCCGGCGTCGTTAAGGTATTTTCCCGTTACGCCCGCTCCCCGCGCAGCGCCCAATTCATCACCTGGGTGCTGGGAGTCGCCATCTTTTTTGATGATTACGCCAATACGCTCATCGTGGGCAATACGATGCGCAAAGTTACCGACCAGTTTAAAGTGTCCAGGGAAAAACTGGCCTACATCGTGGACAGTACGGCGGCGCCCGTGGCAGCAGTGGCCTTCATCACTACCTGGATCGGAGCAGAGCTGGGCTACATTGACGACGGTATCAGGCAACTGAAAGGGTTCGAACTGGAGATGACGCCCTATGCGCTGTTCATCGCCTCCCTGAAATATTCGTTCTACCCTGTGCTGACCTTGTCCTTCATGCTCATGCTCATTTTCCTGAAACGCGACTACGGCCTGATGTACAAGGCCGAAATACGGGCACGGACGACCGGGGAGGTCTCCCCCAGGATGCCGGCCAGCGAAGAAGCGGGGCTGGAAGACCTTAACCCGGTGAAAGGCGCTCCTCTGAAGTGGCATAATGCCGCTATACCGGTGGGCCTGGTCATCCTGATGACCATCTTCGGCCTGTTCGATACCGGAATGGCCAATACCTACAGCGAACTTGTCGCCAACAATATAAATGTCGCTTCACAAGGCTGGGGAGATATCTGGCGTGGCACGGGGCAGTTGCTGGGTGAAAACAGCTCTTTTTTTATGAGGGCCGGCAAGCTGATCGGCAATTCAGATTCCTACGCGGCGCTCCTGTGGGCATCCCTGTCGGGCGTAACGGCAGCCATAGCCCTCACCCTGGGCGCCCGCATCATGCGCCTGGCGGAAACCATTTCATCTCTGATCGCCGGCTTCAAGGCCATGCTGCCGGCACTGCTCATCCTGGCCATGGCATGGTCGCTGGCAGCCACCACCGGGGAACTGCATACGGCTACCTTCCTCACTTTTGCGCTTCAGGACAGCGTCAACCCCTTCGCCATGCCCATGATCATCTTTGTCCTGGCAGCCCTGATCTCCTTCTCTACCGGTTCCAGCTGGAGTACGATGGCTATCCTGTACCCTATCGCCATACCCACCACCTGGGCCATCTGCCAGGCACAGGGCATCGAGCCGGGGCTAAGCCTGGAAATCCTGCTCAATGTCATTGCGGTAACGCTGGCCGCCTCCGTAGTCGGCGACCATTGCTCCCCCATTTCCGATACGACCATCCTGAGCTCTCTGGCATCGGATTGCAATCACATCGACCACGTCCGGACCCAGCTGCCCTACGCCATGACCGTCGGCGGCGTAAGCCTGGCCGCGGCGGGCCTGTCCACCTATCTGGGGGGAGGCTGGCTGGCTTGCAGCATGACGCTGATCGGCGGATTGGCCACACTCTTCCTGATCGTGTGGCGCTTTGGAAAAATAGTAGACTAAATAATCAAAATAAGGCCAAAAAATGATGAGAAAGCTTATTCTGACCACCCTTCTGCTCTCCTGCTTCCGCCTTGCCTTCGCCACCGAGGGCATGTGGCTGCCTCTGCTGCTTCAGCAACTCAACGAGGCGGAAATGCAGCGCATGGGCATGAAAATGACCGCAGAGGATATTTACAGCGTCAACAAAGGCAGCCTTAAGGACGCCATCGTGCACTTCGGAGGCTTCTGCACGGCAGAGGTGATCTCCGGCCAGGGCCTCCTGCTCACTAACCACCACTGCGGGGATGAGTTCATTCAGTCTCATTCCACCCTGGAAAAGAACTACTACCTGGAGGGCTTCTGGGCCGGCAACAACGGTGAAGAACTGCCCAACCCGGGGCTCTTCGCCACCTTCATCGTCCGCATTGAAGACGTGACCGGCAAGGTGCTGGAAAACGTCACCGAAGAAATGCCCGACAAGGAGCGGCAGGCCTGGATTTCCAGGAATACTGAAAAGGTGAAAAACGAGGCCCCGAGGGAGAGCTATCAGGATGTACTGATCCGCCCCTTCTTCGAAGGCCATCAGTATTTCCTATTTGTTACGGAAACCTACCGCGATGTCCGCCTGGTGGGCGCGCCGCCGGCTTCTATCGGCAAGTTCGGCGCCGATACGGACAACTGGGTCTGGCCCCGGCATACCGGCGACTTTTCGGTCTTCCGCATTTATGCCGGCCCGGATAATAAGCCGGCGGAGTATTCCCCGGAAAACGTACCGTTCCAGCCCAGGCATTTTCTGCCGGTCTCCCTGGACGGCGTTTCTCCCGATGACTTCACCCTCGTCTTCGGCTTCCCCGGCCGCACGGAAGAATACCTGCCTTCCCCCGCCATAGAACAAAGGATCGGCGTCCTCAATCCCATACGCATTGGCATCCGCGACCGGACACTGGAGGTGCTGAACGCCGAAATGCGCAAAGACCCGGAAGTGCGCCTGCAGTATGCCTCCAAACAGTCCCGCATCGCCAATTCGTGGAAAAAATGGATCGGTGAAAGCCAGGGCGTACGCGAGACCGGCGGAATTCTCAAACGAAAAGCTTATGAAGCGGAATTTCAGAAGCGGGCCGGGGCCAACCCGGAATGGAAGGCCCGGTACGGAACGCTGCTGGAACAGTTCGCGAAGTTATATGCCGAGCAGGAACCCTACGCCAAGGCGCGGGAATACATCGGCGAGATCGCCGGGCGCAATATCGAGTTGTTCCGCCATATAAACACGCTGCATGGTATCGTCAAGATGTACGACGCCAGTGGAGCGCC
>CAZAXA010000399.1:0-5981 GCA_964488965.1 uncultured Phaeodactylibacter sp.
GCCCGACCTGAAGGCGGGCTGCTCGCTGGCGGATTCCTGCCCGCCGCCGTTGTTTCGCAAGTTCAAAGAGAAATATCCGGATCACGTGGTAGTGAGTTACATCAACTGCACGGCAGAGCTCAAAACGCTGACCGATATCTGTTGCACCTCTACCAACGCGGTGCAGGTCATCGAAAGCATCCCGAAGGATAAAGGCATCATCTTCGCCCCGGATGTCAACCTGGGCCGTTACCTGATGAAGAAGACCGGGCGGGATATGGTGCTGTGGAACGGCTCCTGCATGGTGCACGAGATTTTTTCTCACGAGAAGATCGTCAAACTGAGGATGCGGCATCCGGAGGCCAGGTTCATTGCCCATCCCGAATGCGAAGATCACATTCTGGAGATGGCCGATTTCATCGGTTCCACCACCGGCCTGCTGAATTACACCAGGCGGAGCGAAGCTACCGAGTTCATCGTGGCCACTGAAGCGGGCATCATCCATCAAATGGAGAAGGCTTCCCCGCATAAGACATTCATCCCGGCGCCTCCCAACAATACCTGTGCCTGTAACGAATGCCCGCACATGAAGCGCAACACGCTGGAAAAACTGTACACCTGTATGAAGTACGAACAACCGGAGATCATCCTGCCGGACTGGGTCATCGAACAGGGCCGCGCTTCGATCGACCGCATGCTGGAAATCTCGGCACAGGCAGGGCTGTAAGGGGGGGATAACTGGCCGTCCTGATAACTGACCCCCCGCCTTTCCAAAAGAGGAGAGGCGGAAGAAGGCTGCAACTTTGCAGGCCGCCCGGGAGGCTATCTCCTGGTTTCATACCTCCTCAGAGCGGGTGAAGTCGGCCAGTTCATGAATGGCCCAGCCTTCGCTGAGTGGCCGTCCCTGTTCGAGGAGGCGGCCGCGGCTTCTCCATTTCTGCTCATTGGAGTACAGGAAAAAACGAGGTACGGCGCGATTAAAACCCGGCAGGTAGTCAACCAGGGAACGGACGATATTGAAAATTTTCTTTTCCGCTTCCAGCACTACGCTCCCGTCAAGCTGCAGCTGTACGCCCAGCTGAGGCAGGTGCAGGGCATCGTCCCCGATGATGGCCCCTTCGACGGGCGCCCCATTGTACCATACCCATTGGCGGGATGGCGTTCCGCGCAGCTCTATCCATACCAGATATCCCTCTTCCGACAGGTAACGGCCCCAGCGGAGCTGTTCCATAGGGGCCTTCCAGGGTTCCACGGTCAATACCAGCCGTTCGGCATAACCCAGGCCTTTGACGGCCGGGCCGTCGGCTATGTCGAACAATGCCCGGGAACGGGGATGAAAGCACTGCCATTCGATGAATCCCTTGTCAGAATGGTAAAGGCGGGCGGTGAGCGGCGGGGCATCGGCCTCCCACCAGCCGGAAATGCCGAAGGAGCTGTCCTCCCATATGATCTGGTCGCCCATCTGGCTGGGCCAGTTGAGGTCCTGAAAACGGCTGCGCCCGGAAACGCCTTTACCTTCCTGGTATAACAGCAGGCCGGTGTAAGGTATTTCCTTCTCATGCCAGCGCATGGAGGCGGCACAACCGATGGCTGCATTCCCCTGCTCGTCGACGCAGTCCAGGAACCAATTGGTGAGGTAAAACCTGTTGTGTGATCTGCCCATCTTTGAATCTGCTGATTTTGGGTTAAGGATCAACAAAGAAGGAAGCGGACTGGCCGAAAGGTATCGTCGCAGGGCAGGTAGCGATAAGTTAGGCTTTGATCATGCCTTTGTAAATGACTAATGTCAGCTATATATCAATTTTTGCAGGGCATCTATTACTACCTCACCGGTTCAAACCTCGCCGTGAAATGCCGCAGGAACGGAGGTTCATACGTAATGCGATAGCCGTGCGCCCGGCCCGTTTCCTGTTCCAGTTCGCGGAAGGTTTCCACTACGTAGTCGATATGGCTTTGGGTGTACACCCGGCGGGGGATGGCCAGGCGCACCAGTTCCATAGCGGCGGGGATGAGCCTGCCTGCCTCATCGTATTTGCCGAACATAACCGAGCCGATCTCACAGCATCGGATGCCGGCCTTGAGGTACAGCTCGCAGGCCAGGGCCTGGCCGGGGAATTCTTCTACGGGGATATGGGGGTAAAAGGCCCTGGCGTCGACGTAGATGGCGTGGCCGCCGGGAGGCCAGATCATGGGCACGCCGATCTTGCGCAATTGTTCGCCCAGATAGCCGGTGCTTTTGATGCGGTAGTTCAGGTAGTCGGGCTCGAATACTTCCTCCAGGCCGATGGCGATGGCTTCCATGTCGCGGCCGGAAAGGCCTCCGTAGGTGGCATAGCCTTCGGTAATGATGAGCACGGTGCGGCACCTGAGCGCCAGGTCGAGGTCTTTTAGTGCCAGGAAGCCGCCCATATTGACCAGGCCGTCCTTCTTGGCGCTCATGATGCAACCATCGGCCAGGGAGAACATCTCCCGGGCAATGTCGCGGTAGTTCTTATCCTGGAACCCTTCTTCGCGCTGCCGGATGAAGTAGGCGTTCTCAGCGATGCGGCAGGCGTCGAGGATGAAGAGGATGCCGTGCGTCCTGCAAATCTCTGAAATGGCACGGGTATTGGCCATGCTCACCGGCTGGCCGCCACCGCTGTTGTTGGTGATGGTCAGGATGACGGCGCCGATGTTGGCAGCGCCATGTTTTTCGATCCGGGCTTCCAGGGCAGCAATATCCATGTTGCCTTTGAAGGGATGGTACGTTTCAGGGCGCTTCCCTTCTTCGATGGGGATATCGACGGCGGCGGCGCCTGAAAATTCAATATTTGCCCGGGTGGTATCGAAGTGGGTATTGCTGATGAACACCTTACCCGGCCCGCCAATGCGGGAGTAAAGCAGATGCTCGGCCGCCCGCCCCTGGTGGGTCGGCAGGATGTAGGGATAACCCGTGAGGCTCTTGATGGCGGCTTCCATGCGCAGCCAGCTTTTGGCGCCGGCGTAGCTCTCGTCGCCCCGCATGATGGCGCTCCACTGGTTGGCGCTCATGGCGGAAGTGCCGCTGTCGGTCAGCAGGTCGATAATCACTTCGTCGGAATGCAGGAGAAAAGGGTTGTACTGAGCATTTTGGAGAAACCGCCGCCGTTCGTCCTCAGTGGTCAGGCGGATTTGCTCCACTACTTTGATGCGAAAGGGTTCGATCGTCGTCTTGTGATGCATGCTTTTGATTTGGTTAGGAAAATCAGTTTTAGCGCGGAAATTTAGGAATGTTAAACAGGACTTTTGATGAAATTTGTCACCACTCCTCAGATGCAGGGAAAAGGCATTACCTTTGCTGAGCATGAGTATCGAGGCTCGGCCATACCTCGCAAAAAAAAGAAAATGAGCAGCAACCTGCCCAAGCAAAGGTTGACCTTTTTTTTCAGCGACATCGAGCGCTCCACGGAACTGCTCGCTGAGTTGGGGGAAGGCTATGCTCAGATACTTCGCGAATACCACAATGTGATCCGGCTGGTGCTGAACGAATACGGGGGGCAGGAGGTCGATACGGCGGGCGACGGCTTCTTCGTCGTCTTTACCGAGGCCCGCAAAGCCGCCACTGCCGCCCTGATGGCTCAGCGCGCTTTTGCCGCCCAGGCCTGGGCGCGGCAGATCGGTTTCCGGGTACGCATGGGCATACATACCGGCGACGCTGTCGCGATGCCTTCCGGCTATGTAGGCCTGGAGGTGCACCGGGCATCCCGGATATGCAGCGCCGCCCATGGCGGCCAGGTGTTGCTCTCTCAGCCCGTAGTACGGGAAATGAGAGGAGGCCCTCCGAGCGGGGCGCAGCTCGTCGACCTGGGGGAATTCCTGCTGCGCGGCTTCAAGGAGCCGGAGCGGCTTTACCAGCTTTCCGTTCCCGGGCTGCCGTCGAAATTCCCTCCTCCCCGCACCGAGAAGCCGGTGCCCACGATCGCCGTCCTGCCCTTTGTCAACCTGACGCCGGAAACCGACAAGCACTACCTGGGGGATGGGATCGCCGAAGAGATCATCATTGCCCTCAGCAAAGTGCCCGGCCTGCAGGTAGTGGCCCGCTCCTCTTCTTTCGCCCTGAAGGGGCAGCAACTGGACATCCGTGAGGCCGGCGAGCGGCTCAACGCCAGGGCGGTGCTGGAGGGGTCGGTACAGCAGGCAGGGGGCAGGCTCCGCATCACCGCCTCTCTGGTAGATACCCAAACCGGCTACAACATATGGTCGGGCTCCTTCCACCGGCGGATGGAAGATATCTTCAGCGTCCAGGACGAGATCGCCGAGAATATTGCCGCCAACCTCAAGATCAAGCTCATCTCCAAGCGCGTCCGGGGGGTGCAGAGCCGGCAGACCCAGAACATTCGCGCCTACGATTTTTACCTGCGGGGAAGGCAGCATTACTATCAGTTCAGCCCGGAGGGCATAAACCGGGCGATGGAGCTCTTCGGGAAGGCCATTGAGGCCGACCAGTCTTACGCCCTGGCCTACTGCGGCCTGGCCAATTGCTACGCCTACCGCTACATGTATATGGAGCGCCGGGAAGAATACCTGCTCGCCGCCGGGCGGGCCAGCCGCCGGGCCGTCGAACTCGACCCCTGGCTGGCGGAGGCCTATGTGGCCTACGGGCAGGCCCTCGCGCTGGAGAAGCATTACGAGGAAGCAGAACAGGCTTACGAGAAAGCCCTGGAGCTGGACCCCCGCCTGTTCGAGGCCCGTTACCTGTACGCCCGCCTTCTCTTCATCCAGGGCAAACTGGAGGAGGCCGCCTACTGGTTCGAGGAGGCCAACCGGGCCCGCCCCGAAGACTTTCAGTCGCTCCTGCTCGCCGGCCAGGTGTATGCCGACCTGGGCAGGGCGGATAAGGCCGCGGCCGCCCGCCGACGGGGGGTTGAAGTGGCCGAAAGCAGCCTGCTGCTCGACCCCGGCGACACCCGAGCCTTCTACCTCGGCGCCAACGGCCTGGTGGCCCTGGGCGAAACCGGAAAAGGCCTGGAATGGGCCCGCCACGCCCTGGCCATCGCTCCGGAAGACCCCATGGTGCTCTACAATGTGGGGTGCATCTTCGCCCTGGCCGGCCTGAATGTGGAAGCCATGGAATGCCTGGAAAAAGCTTACGATAACGGCATCTCCCAACGGGAATGGTATGAAAATGACAGCAACCTGGACGGGCTGAGGGGGCTGCCGAGGTTTCAGGCGTTGCTGGAGAGGATAGCGGAAGGGGTAGGGAGTTAAAATGTATTGCTGGATCGCTATGGTGGCAAACTCCAGGTTGTAATCCGGGTTAAAGCTGTTAATAAGGAACTTAACCAAATCGTGATTGTCCTCTACTATCAGCAGCAAGGGTTTGTTTCCTTTTTTCCGATGCCTGGGCAAAGGTGAAACAAGGGGCTTTCGAAAAGAGAAGAAGCCGGTATTTTCCACTCTTTGTGCCGCATAGGCTGGCTGTGGGTAACCGGCAAGGCCACCGTAAAACCGTTAGCGTCCGGCAGAAGAAACCCCTCGAAACTGGCAAATCGCTGGAAAAGGCTGTAAATTTGAGGTGAACCAAGAACAGATGCATGGCGCTTCAGGATAAATACATCAACCCCTTTACCGACTACGGTTTCAAAAAGCTGTTCGGGTCGGAAATAAACAAAGACCTGCTGATCGATTTTCTCAACCAGGTGCTGCCGGAACGCCACCATATCCAGGACTTATCCTATACCCCTACCGAACAATTAGGCGCCAGCGAGGTAGACCGCAAGGCGATATTCGACCTGTACTGCACCAGCCCCAGTGGAGAACGCTTCATTGTCGAGATTCAAAAGGCCAAGCAGAACTACTTCAAAGACCGGAGCGTGTATTATTCGACCTTTCCGATCCAGGAGCAGGCAAAAAAGGGAGACTGGGATTACCAATTAGCAGCGGTATACACGATAGGTATCCTGGACTTTGTATTTGACGACGGCCGGTACAAGGAACAAGTGCGCCATGAAGTCAAGCTGAAGGATCAACACTGCCAGGTATTC
>CAZAXA010000400.1:0-5964 GCA_964488965.1 uncultured Phaeodactylibacter sp.
TGCGACCCGGCGGCCGTGGGCATGGATACGTTGGTTTTACAAAATGCGGCGGGTTGCGACAGCCTGGTGATAACGGAAACCACTTTATTATCTACAGATACCACCTTCATTGAAGACCAGCTTTGTTCCGGCCAGGCGCTGGTCGTCAACGGTACGGAGTACAGTGAGAGCCTGCCCGGCGGCCTGGAGATCATTCCAGGAGGAGCGGCCAACGGCTGCGATTCTCTCATATTGGTCAATCTCAGCTTTATAGATGCGGCGATGAGCACGCTGGCCCCCACGCTCTGCGCCGGCGAGTCCCTTATCGTCAACGGGCAGCTTTACGATGAGGCCAACCCTACAGGTACGGAGGTGATCGAAAACGGCGCCGCCAACGGCTGCGACAGTGTCATTCAGGTGGCCCTCGCCTTCACCGAGGGAGCAACTGGCTTTCTGGAAGGCGGCCAGGCCATCTGCCCGGGCGAAAGCGTGGAGCTTACCCTGCGCCTGCAGGGGGCGGATGCTTACAACGTCAACATCACGGACGGCGCTGCTGTCGTGCAATCCTTCACCGGCATCACAGGGGATGTAAGCTTTTCCGTCACACCCACGGCCACGGCCACCTACGAGATCAGCCTGCTGACCGCAGTGGGCAGCCTTTGCCCGGTGGAGATCGGGCAGGGCGCCACGGTTACCGTGGTGCAGGCCGGCGATATTCAGGCCCAACTGCTGAGTGATTTCGGCGGTTATGGCGTAAGCTGCAGCGACAGCCAGGACGGCAGGGTCGGGGTGTCGGCTGCTCAGCCCGGCCTTTCCTACCTGTGGAATACCGGGCAGAGCACGCCTGTCCTGGAAAATGTAGGAGCGGGAGTGTACACCGTCACTGTTACCAGTTCGGCGGGCTGTTCCCTGGTGGATAGTGTGCGGGTGAATGCGCCGGAAGCCATTGTGGCGAAGGCCAGCAGTATCGGCGTCGACTGCTTCAGCGAGATCAGCGGCAGCATACTGGTCGAAAGCCTGGAGGGCGGCGCCGGGCCGTATGAATACTCGCTGGACGGGCAGTCCTTCAGGCCACTGGGAGCTTTGCCCGCCTCCATTACCGGGCTGAGCGCCGGCATGTACACTTTATACCTGCAGGATGCCAACGATTGCCAGGCAGAGGAGGCCATTCAGGTGGCGGGCTTTGAACCTTTGTCCATTTTCCTGGGCGCTGATGAAACCATTAAGCTGGGCGACAGCGTACTGCTCCGGCCACTGGCCAACTTCGACATCGCCGCCTTCACCTGGTCGCCGCTGCGGGGACTGTTGGATTCGGCGGCGCTGAACACCTACGTCAAACCGGATGAGACGACCGCCTATACCCTTATGGCTTCCGACAGCGCCGGCTGCCCGGCCTCGGACCAGATTCTGATCTTTGTCGATAAGGCCAGGAGCATCTACGCTCCCAACATCTTCAGCCCCAATGAGGATGGCCGCAACGATTTCTTCACCCTCTTCGCCGGCCCCGATGTGGCGGAGATCAGGATCTTCCGCATTTTCGACCGCTGGGGCAACCTCCTGTTCGAAAGAGGGCCCCTGCAGCCCAACATCGAGAACCTGGGCTGGGATGGTACTTTCAACGGCGAGCCGCTGGACCCCGCCGTGTTCGCCTTCTACGCCGAGGTGGAATTCGTGGATGGCTTTGTGGAGGTGGTGAAGGGGGATGTGGTGCTGATGCGGTAGGGGAGTTGATTGATAATGTGGTTGACAGGAATGGCCTGTTTTAAACTTTTTGCAACTTCTGTACTACAAGATGAAAAATCTGTACTAAACTTCAGCTCATAATCCTCCTATCTTTATCAATGATCATTGTGGACAGCCGCTTGCTTCGATCCACCTTTTTACGATAATACCATTCGGATAAGATTGAGACGATTCGCCCTCCGGCGGCGGGGCACTGCTATGCTCCCGCCGCCCGGAGCGGCCATTTTATCACCTAAACCTATTGGCCATGAAACCTGGACATTTACTTCTCATTCTTTTTTTGACCGCACTTCAGGCAAATGAGGTGCAGGCGCAACCCATCTACGTCAACGACGACGCCAGCGGCGCACGGGAAGCCATGGCGGATGCTCCTCTCGGCCTGGCGCCCAACCCGGCGAGCACCTTTCTGAAGGCGGAACTCCCGGTAGCGACTACGAAGGACTTTCCTGTTCAGGTGATGGACGCCCGGGGTAAACTGGTGGCTCAGGCGTTGATCCTCAATGGTGAAATGCTGAACGTGGAAGCGCTGCCTCAGGGCATGTACCTGGTGAAGGCGGCGGCGAATGGAATCGTCTACACGGGGAGATTTGTGAAGCAGTAGAGAAAAATAGAACGCGGGTGACGCGGATATGCAGGAATAAGGGCCCCAAAGCCCCCAGATCCGCGTCATCCGCCCAATCCGTGTTCACCCGCGTTCCATTCCCCTTGCCGCGCCATCCCTGCCTGCGAAGCCGCGCATCGCGGCAGGCAGGCGTGTTCTATCCCCCCCGGTATTCCGTCGGCGTGCACCCCATCACCTTCCGGAATTCCCGCGTGAAATGGGTGTTCGAATTAAAGCCCGTATCCGCAGCGATGGCGCCGATATTGCGGCCCGGTTCCTCCCCCTGCGCACCACAACTCCTGCTTTCATTTCCACCGCAAGCCCGTACAACCCCGGCGCCAGGCCCTCTGCCAATATCGCTTCTCGCCCGGCATGCCATCCCCGCCGCACTGGCCTGCCCGGGACGTCGTAAAAAACATATTCACATTTGAAGTAGCTGTTTGAGGTAGTTGGAATCGGCATTCCACTTACACTTATACACTTTTACACCTTTACACAAACAGCCCCGAAATGTCCAGCAGTATGCTCTATTCCACAACAACCACCTTCATCCTTTCCTGCCCCTCCCGGCTGCCTACCGCCAGCCAGTAAGCCCCTGCCGGGAACTGTGCCGTGGAGATTTCGGCGGCCTGCTCTTCGGTTTCCATCAGGAATACCCGCTGCCCGTCCATCCGGAACAGTTGCAGCACCTTGGGGCCGGCACAGGGTATTTCTACCCGGAGCAGGCTGCGCGCCGGGTTGGGGAAAGCTCTGGCCTTGGTTTCGCCGCCCAGGCTGAAGGGCGGCGGCGGAGTCAGGCCGATCTGTGGGCCCTGCTGGTTATCGCAGTGCTTGGGATACAAGTAGAGGTAGTCATAGAACTGGCAGCCGCCGGGCAGGCGCACCCGGATGGTATGCCTGCCCGTGAGCAGCTCGGTAGTGACCGGAAAATTGATGCAGTTGCCGGTAGTGATGAAACCCACCGGGCTGATCCACAGGTAGTCGTTGCCTTCGGGCAGGCAGATTTCAAAGGGCCTGCCCAGGCAATAGGGCATGTATTCATTGGGCAGGATGCTCTCCGGCAGGCTGCTGACGTAGATCGTGGCCTGCCGGCTGGCGGTGCAGCCATCGGCGTAGGTGATGTCTACCCGGTAAGTGGTGGTGGTATCGGGGCTGGCCATCGGAGCGATGCAATTGGTGCAGCTCAGGCCCGCCGCCGGGCTCCAGACAGTAGTCGTATTCGGAGGAATATTGACCCACAGGCGCAGGGCCTGCCCCCGGCAGATGGTGGTATCCGGCGTCAACAGCGGCAACGGGCAGCTGAGGGCCTCGCAACGGGCCTCGGCAATGGCGATGCTACAGTTCCCGGCGCCCATCTTGGTGAGTTCTATCAGGGCTTCTTCGCCCGGGGCCAGGCCGGTTACTTCAAAAGAATTGACGCTCCGCCAGTTGCCTGTATGCCCGCTGAGCACGTCGACGATGTAGGCGGTATCCTGAGGGTTGCGCTCCCAACTGAAGAGGATACTGCTGGGCGTGGCTTCACAGTTGATCTCGGGCATGCCGCTCTCCGCCCGTATGGAGGCGGTTGGCGCCCGGCAGCCGCCCACTTCCACCTCCAGGAAGTATTCTCCAGGCACGTCGGTGTAAGGGCTGGCCAGTGTGGAACTGAAGCCGCCGGGGCCCGCCCAGGAATAGCTGACGGGCATTCCCGTGATGTTGACGCCGGCCACGAGCTGTATCCGCTCGCCGGGCACACAGGCGGGCAGGTAACCGGCCTGGGCTTCCGGCGACAGGCCCGCCGGCACTTCGATGCGGGCCACCTGCCGGATGGCGCCGCCGGGGTTGCTCACCTCAAAAAGATAGGCGCCGGGGCAAAGGTTGGCGATGCTGTCCACGCCCGGCTGCGCCGGCATGTCCAATATGATATTACCGTCCTCGTCCGTGATCTTGTAGTACCAGTCGCCGGCAGGATTCCCGCTGATGGTGGCCAGCCCGTCGCATGCCGTAGCGCAGGGCGCCCGCAGGATGCTGATATCGGGCAGCAGGCTGGCATCGGGAATGGCGGTGGCATAGAAGGTGGTAGCGGGTTCATCGTTGCAACTGTACTGCATCCAGGAGCCCGAGTAGCCATCGCCCAGCAAAGCGATCTCCAGGTTGAGGTTGGCTTCTTCGGGGCTGGCAAAGCTCTCTTTGACCTGTATTGTCCAGCAAAATTCCAGTGGCAAGGGGCCGGCATCGACGGTAGTGCAGGGGCCGTCGCCGAAGTTGTTGCCTGGGTCGCCGTCGGCAATGGCGGCGCCGGGGCAGAGCAGGCCATAGCGGGCGTCGAAAGCAAAACCGGGGCCGAAAACCTCGCCGGTATTGCAGCTTTGCCAGCTATCATACCACTGCCAGCCGCCGTCGGGCGCAGTGCAGGCCTCCGGCGCCGTGGTTTGCAGGCTGCTCAGATTCCAGCCCGGCCCGAAGGCTGCTTCTACGCCGTGCAGCCACTCCAGCGAGACGCCCGGATCCCAGAAGGCAGCCCGGTAACAGAACTGTACGGCCTGTCCCGCCTGATAGGCTCCGTTGACGGGCGGAGGCTCGGCGCTGAGAATGCCCCGGCGGCGGGCACAGGCGCCGCAGTCGTTAAAAGTGTTGATAGTGAGCGTAAAGTCTCCCTGGTCGGCCAGGCCTTGCCCGCCGGCCATCAGCAGGTAGCGCTGCCCGGGCTCCACGGAGCTTTCCAGGGTGGCGGCGCCCGTGCCGGGGGCGCCCTTCGACCAGCCCAACGGTAGTTTTTCAGAGCAATCCACTGCCTGGAAAAGGACAAGCACCGGCGTCTCCAGGCTGCCGGCCAGGCTGATCAGCAGGCGGTTGCCGGAAGGGATGAACTCGTACCATACGTCAGCCGAGGAAGCGTCGAGGCCGGGGCCGTTGCCAAAATCATCAGCCAGCCGTATCACCGGCGTACTGGGGGCGGCATCCCGGTTAGTACCGTCGATACCGGCCCGGGCGCCTTCGGCGGAAGAACAGCCGGCAGCCGGGCCTAAAGGGATGGGAATAGCATTTTCGCAGGAGTCGTTATTCGGTTGCCCCAAAGCAATAGCGAAAACGGACACGTTGAAGAGTAGCGTGAGCCAGGGTCGTCTCATTTTCCAAGATTTTTGAATAATAGCGCACCAATGCGGGGGGAGCAGGAATGGGGGGCACATGGAAAAAGTAGCTGTGCCTGAGGGTGTTTCCGTTTGGGCTCTTAATCTTTAGGTGGAGTGTTGTTCATTGGTAACCGGGAGACTCCCGAGTGATAGTGCGTTTATTCTTTTAGACGCCCTGAGGGGAAAATGCGCTGCCCCGAATGCGGGATTTTTTTCAGGAACACATCCAGGTTTGAGAACCTTCTGCCAGGCCCCTGCAAGCATAGGTTCTTAAACCTGGTTGCCGGGAAGCCCTGCCAGCCGCCGGCTCCAGCCGCAGCTTTAAGAAACTACCAACCCGGAACAACCGGAAGTTTCTCAAAGCTGGTTGCCGGGAAGCCCTGCCAGCCGCCGGCTCCAGCCGCAGCTTTAAGAAACTACCAACCCGGAACAACCGGAAGTTTCTCAAAGCTGGTTGCCGGGAAGCCCTGCCAGCCGCCGGCTCCAGCCGCAGCTTTAAGAAACTACCAACCCGGAACAACCGGAAGT
>CAZAXA010000401.1:0-5960 GCA_964488965.1 uncultured Phaeodactylibacter sp.
ATCCGGTCGTGCAACTACTCTTGATTCCGCAAGGCGATCGGGGCGTCATTCTCCAACCTCAGCGGCAACATCGCCTACAACGTCAATGAGGTAAAGGCCATCAGCAATATTGCCGGCGCCGGTATCCTCACCGGCCGGATTTCAGGCGGCGTAGGCAGCGACATCCAGATCATCAGGGTGGGCGACCAGGTCAACTCCTTCTTCGTCTATGAACACAAGCTCGGCCCTGATGGCCTGCCCTTGTCCGATGCCATCGACCATGACGAAGACGGCCTGACCGCCGCCGATGACGAAGACCTCGACGATATCTACGTTGACCGTAACGAAGACGGCATCATCAATGAAGATGACCGCCGGGTGCTTAACGCTCCTGCGCCGGATGTGATCTACGGCCTGACCTCCAATTTCGCGTTCAAAGGCTTTGACCTTACCTTTACGCTGCGGGGCGCCGTTGGCAATTATGTTTACAACAACAATGCCTCCAACCGGGGCGTTTATCAGCGCGTTCAGGGCACGGGGATCGGCAACGACCGCTATGTGCTGTACAACCTGCACCAGTCCGTCCTGGAAACCAGCTTCATGACCCCTCAGTATTTCTCCGATTATTATGTGGAAGACGCTTCTTTCCTGAGGCTGGACAACATCACGCTGGGCTATACCTTCCTGCCGAAGAAAGGGCTTTCCAGCCTGCGCCTGTACGCCACCGCCCAAAACCTGTTCGTAATGACGCAGTATTCGGGGCTTGACCCGGAGGTGGACAATGGCATTGACAATTCTCCCTATCCACGGCCGCGAGGGTTCATCTTCGGCCTGAGCCTTGGACTTTAATCTTAAGCACTACAAAAAAGCAGATCCATGAAAAAGATCGTAAATATATCGCTGATTTTCATCCTCTCGGCGCTTTCGGCCTGCACAGACCTGGAACTGACGCCGCAGAATGACCTGACGCCGGATGTGTTCTTCACGGAGGAGGACTCCTATGAGCGTTTCCTCACCCGGATTTACGCAGGCCTGGCCGTGACCGGCCAGCAGGGGCCTGCCGGCAATGCCGACATCAAAGGCCTGGATGAAGGTTTCTCCCAATACCTGCGCCAGTACTGGCAATTACAGGAGTTGCCGACCGATGAGGCGGTCATTGGCTGGAACGACGATGGCCTGCCCGACCTGAGCAACCACACCTGGAGCAGCTCCAACCAGTTCGTCAGGGCCATTTACTACCGGATATTTTTCCAGGTTTCCCTGGCCAATGAGTTCCTGAGGGAATCTACCGACGACAAACTGGACGCCCGGGGCGTCAGCGAAGAAGTAAAGGCACAAATCCCCGCTTTCCGGGCCGAAGCCCGTTTCCTGCGCGCCCTCAGCTACTGGCATGGCATCGACCTGTTCGGCAATATCCCCTTCTATACGGAGGAACAGGCAGTGGGCGGCGGCGCTCCGCTTCAGGCCAGCCGTGAAGAAGTCTTCAATTTCCTCGTGGGCGAACTGCAGGATATCGAAGCCGATATGATTGCCCCGGGGGCCAATGCCTACGGGCGCGCCGACCGGGCCGCTCTCTGGATGCTTCAGGCCAAACTGTACCTCAACGGCGAGGTCTATACCGGCAAGCCTTATTACACGGAGTGTATAGCCGCCTGTAGCAAGGTTATTTCTTCCGGCGCCTACAGCCTGCAGGAGACCTACCATCACCTCTTCCTCGCGGATAACCATCTTTCTCCTGAGGTCATTTTCGCCATCACTTTCGACGGCAACGCTACGCAGACTTACGGGGGGACGACCTATCTGGTCCATGCCTCTATCGGCGGCAACATGGATGCCAACGAGTATGGGGTGAACAACGGATGGGGAGGCCTGCGCACCACCAGCGCTCTGGTCGACCTGTTCCCGGATGAAACGGGCGACATCGACGAGCGGGCCATTTTCTACACCAACGGCCAAACCAAGACCATTGAAACGATTGCCGAATTCACCAATGGTTATGCCGTGCCCAAATACCAGAATGTCACCTCCGACGGCAACCCGGGTTCCGACCTGACCTTTGCCGATACCGACTATCCGGTATTCCGCCTGGCCGACGCCTACCTGATGTACGCCGAAGCCGTTCTGCGTGGCGGCCAGGGTGGCGACCGGGCCACGGCGCTGGATTATATCAACCAGCTTCGGCAACGCGCTTACAACGGCCCGGCCGGCAACATTACCGACGGCGGACTCGACCTGGACTTCATCCTGGATGAGCGCGGCCGCGAACTATACTGGGAAGGCCACCGCCGGCAGGACCTGATCCGCTACGACCTCTTTACCGAGAACGGTATCTGGCCCTGGAAGGGCGGCACACAGGCAGGGACGACCACTCCGGCTTTCCGCGACCTGTTCCCGATCCCGGCCAACGACATACTGGCCAACCCGAACCTGAAGCAGAACGACGGCTACTAACCAAAATAATCACGGCAGGGAGCCGCAACGGGCGGCTTCCCGCCCCAACTTTTGTGAGTTATAAACTTGTTCGACATGAAAAAGACCATCAAAATATTTTCACTTTTTATCGGCCTGGCCGCCCTGGTGTTTTCCTGCACCAAGGACAAGATCGATGTGGATGCGCTGACGGATTTCCCTCCGGGCATCGTCTCCGTGGCGCCGGCCAACAACGCCAAAGTGGTTATCGGCAATTTTGATATCAAGGTCGGTTTTGCCGACGGGCAGGCCTCGCCCCTCTCTACGGCCACCGTCACTCTTTCCGATGATTTCGGCAACCAGCTGGCATCCGAAACCAAGAGCCTTTCCGGCACACGGGATTCCCTGGTCATCGCCGGCAGCGCATTTGGAGCGGAGCTTCTGGGCCCCGGCATTTACCGGCTCAGCATCAGTGTGACGGATAGCAAAGGGCAGGAAACCAACCGGGATACCCGCTTCGAAATCTCTTTGCTCCCCTTTGCCGCCAACCACAATGAAATGTATCTCGCCGGGGCTTATAACGGATGGGGCGCCGACGTGATGACCCTGGTGGCCGACCATACCTGGGAGATCAGGAATGTCGACCTTCTGGGGCAGCCCTGGAAGATCAAGAACTGCGAAAACTGGTGCGATGAAGACTGGGGCGACACCAACTGCGACGGCATACTGGAAAGCAATAAAGCCCCGGGTGGCAATGCCGATACCAATTGTGGCTTCAGCGGCCTTTCAACAGTCACCTTCAACGATGAAACCCTGACTTACAGCGTCCGGCCCGCCGTCGAGTTTGAGACCAACCTCAGCGGCCTGTACCTGCTCGGCTCCTTCAACAACTTCGAAGGCAGTCAGTACAAGTTCAACCTGGTGGCCGACAACACCTGGGAGCTTCCGGAAGTCCGCCTGAGCACAGGCGACAAGTACAAGTTTGCCGAGTACCCAAGCTTCATGGGCAGGAACTGGGGGGATAACGAAGGAGACGGCATAGCCGAAGAATTCGGATCCAACATCATGTTTAACGAGCAAGGCGCTTTCTACTCCATCACCTTCAACGAAAAGACGCTGGAGTACGCCCTTACCTTCCTGCGCTTTCCTTCTATAGGGATCATCGGTTCCGCAACACCCGGTGGCTGGGATACCGATACCGACATGATGGACAATGGCGACGGCACCTTCAGCGTCCTGATCGAGCTGGTTGACGGCGAAGCCAAATTCCGCGCCAATGATTCCTGGACTGTCAACTGGGGCGGTTCCGACTGGCCTTCCGGCATTGCCGTACAAGACGGGCCCAATATTCCGGTAATCGGAGGCCTTTACAATGTCACCTTCAATCCTACCACCGGCGAATACAGCTTTGAAGAGGATGCCGGCATCAGCTCGGTCGGAATAATCGGGTCGGCTACGCCCGGTGGATGGGATACGGATACCAATATGAAAGATAACGGCGACGGCACCTACACCCTGCTGATCGGCCTGCTCGACGGCGAAGTGAAGTTCCGCGCCGATGACGACTGGGCGGTCAACTGGGGCGCCGCCGCCTTCCCCAGCGGGGTGGGCACTCAGGATGGGCCAAACATCCCCGTATCCTTCGGCTTGTATCTGGTCACCTTCAACGCCAATACCGGAGCGTACAATTTTGAGCCGGCATCGGTGGGTATCATCGGCAGCGCAACCCCGGGCGGATGGGATACGGATACGGATCTGGCCCCCGACCCTGCAGATCCAAACACTCTTAAGATCACTATGGACCTCATCGACGGCGAAGTGAAATTCCGCCTGAACAACGACTGGGCTACCAACTGGGGCGCCAGCTCTTTCCCTTCAGGCGCCGGCACTCAGGATGGCCCCAACATCCCGGTACCGGCAGGGACTTATGATGTTTCCTTCAAGGTACTGACCGGCGAATACGACTTCCAGTAGGCCGGCCGGCTAAAAGCAGAGCGGCATCCCGAGTGGTTCGGGATGCCGCTTTGTTTTTCCCTGGGCCAGTGAAGTAAAAGCGTGTAGCAATGTTTGCTGCTACCCCAGGCAGGAAGCAAAATACAACGGAAGGAACCTCAGCTTTTGTTCGGGAATCTGCCCGTAATTGGCATCGGAGAAAACATAAGCTTCCGGGATATCAGGACAGGCGTTCAGCAAAAGATGCAGGCTCTTCAAACGGCCGGAAGAGCTGCCTTTAACCTCAACGGGGATAATTTCGCTATTCCTGACAATCAAATAATCGACCTCGGCCGTGCTGCTTTTTGCAGCCCTTGACCAGTAAAACAGTTCCTCCTGGCCGCTGGCTAAGAACTCCTGGCCTACAAACTGTTCCGCCAGGGCGCCCTTAAAGATAGCCAGGAGTTGGCCCTTGGTATATTCTGCCTGGATGGGCAGGCCGCTTAGATGGACCAGCAGGCCAATATCCAGCAGGATGGCTTTGAATTTTTTGTCGGAAGCGCTGGCCCGGAGCGGCAAACCGGCAGGTGACGAAGCCCGTACCTTATGAATGAGCCGGGCAGTACACAACAGTTCAAAAGCCTTCTTGATGGTAGGGTTGGAAAAACCATCTGATAAAGTCAGATATTTGACCTGTTGCCCGGTTTTTTGCGCTATCGAATACAGGACGTCGTTCAAACAGCGCTTATCTGCATAAGGCGCATATTTTGAGAAGTCTTGCCGAAAAGTATTGATCAGGTCCGATTGAACTTCATAAACATCTTTTATGCTGGATGTTTCCACAAAAGTTCTTACGCATTCGGGCATCCCTCCGATAAAAAAGTATCGGCGCAACTCAGCCTG
The DNA here is from genome assembly GCA_964488965.1 of uncultured Phaeodactylibacter sp. Taxonomy (GTDB): domain Bacteria; phylum Bacteroidota; class Bacteroidia; order Chitinophagales; family Saprospiraceae; genus JACJXW01. Next base: position 5,224 of record CAZAXA010000401.1, read on the forward strand.
CAACAACTCATGAATGGCATCGGATAGCCTGGCAGGAGGGGCAGCTATTATTTCAACCAGCAAGGGCTTGCCGACAGCTTTTAAAAATTCTGAAAAGCTCATCGGGTGCATATTCATCAGTTGCACCCTTCCAACGGGGAATGAGATATCCTGTAAAGCAAATTCCAAAAGAGAACCTGCTGCAATAACATGAAGATCGGGCAATTGCTCATAAAAATAACGCAAAGCGCTGATGGCCCTCGGGCAAGCCTGTATCTCATCGAAGAAAAGGAGGCTTTTACCCGTCTCAATACGCTCATTCAGCAATACCTCCAATTCCATAACAATACGGGCGGCATCCAGGTCTTGTTCGAATACCTTGTGCCAGTTCAGCTGTTTTTCCAGATTGACAACATGTGTTTTTCCATCAAAATGATTCTTCCCAAAATCGACAATGGAATAGGATTTCCCAACTTGCCTGGCACCGCGGACAATCAGGGGTTTCCTGTTTTTTTGTTGCTTCCAGGCGATAAGTTTTGCTGTGATGTTTCGCTTCATTCACCAGATTTTGGCAAAAATACAAGAATGCATTTAAAAATACAAGGTTTTAAATAAAGATGAAATTTAAAAAAGAAAGGCAAGACGAGGATAAAACCTATTCAACCCCAACATTGTGTTTGTCCAAAACTTTGCTTAGCTTTATGCATTCCGAAAACTAAAACCATCTGATCCCTATGACAAAAAGGCTTACCTCCCTC
>CAZAXA010000402.1:0-5954 GCA_964488965.1 uncultured Phaeodactylibacter sp.
GACTTCAGTATGCCCTTCTCAGTGAGCGACTGGAAGGTCTTGGTCAGAAAGTGGAAGGAAATATCCAGCTCTTCGGATATTTCCCCGATGCTGACATAGGGGGAGCCGTCTTTTTTCAAAGCCATGTATATCAAAGCTCTTAACCCGTAAACGCAGGCTTTTGAAAGTACTTTCACGCGGTATAAAACAATTTAAGGCTTACAGGGCTTAAATATATTCCGGTTCAACGGATTCTCCAAATGTATGGATGCGTTTTTGATGATTTTTTTCTTGATGTTTCAGTTCTTTTTAGCAAGCCAATAGGCGCCGCCGGCGAAAGCCAGGGTCACGGCCGTGCGGAACAGCAATGCGAATACGGTTTTTGTTTCGTAAAGGCCGCCGGTGTTTATATGCGCCAGCAGGCCTATGAAGGCGAGGGCCAGCAGCCCGGCTGCGGCCAGCAGGAGCCGGGCTGGCCACTTTGCCCTCCGGAACAGGCCGTAGGCCGCGGCCAGATAAGCCAGGCTGCACAGGAAATTGGCCCACACCACGAAGGGTACGTAATGGCCCTCTTTGGCCCGGATGCCAAACCAATCGAAAATCACCGAGCTGCTCAGGAAGAGGGTCAGCAGCGCGAAGGCTGCCAGCGGCAGTGCCAGCAATTGGCTTAGGCTCTTTTTCATTGGAAGTAGGTTGAATATTCCGCCAGATGGGCCTTAAGGCTTTCGGCCGCCGCCCGGTTTACGTCGGCATTCTCGCTCCCGATCTGTTCCATCGGGCCTTTCATCGGCATCAGGTAGTTGTGCAACTGATCATGAGCCTCGCCTTTCATGGTGCACTGCCGGAAGATGTCCTGGAATGCCACTTCGAGCTCTTCCCTTATGGCGCCGCCGTTTTGGCCATCGTATTTTTCCAGGATGGCCTGCATCTGTGCAATGCCGGCCGTCGTTTCCGGGTTGGCAATCCAGCGCTGGCCATTGTCGTCCAGCTGCACCGCCGCCTCCGTTCCTTCGTGGTGGCTGTGGCTGTTGCAGGCCGGCAGAAGGAATAAGGCGGGCAAAAAGACCAATAAAGCATTTTTCATGGCATTTTTTATTTTGAAATGAGAAAAATCGGATATCCCGCGTGTTGCCGGCCTGCCTGACGAGGCCGGGCTCTAAACCGGAGATGCCCCGGCGCGACATCAGGAGGCTGATAGCGTTTTTCTCCGGAAACCGCAGAAAACAAAATCCTGCACTGTGTTGGACGGCGTGATGTGGCTGGCGCGCCGGCATTCCACCTTTTCAAAGAATGCTTCGAAGCGGCCGGACAGAGAGGCCTCGGAGTAGCGGCAGGCCGGCAGGCCGCTGCATTTCTCGGGCCCCTGCTCTGAAAATGTCCCAACCACCAGGGCGCCGCCGGGTTTCAGGCAGCCGGCCGCCGTGCGAATGTAGCTGGTGATCTCTTCTTCCTTTGATAAAAAGTGAAAGGCAGCCCGGTCGTGCCAGCAATCGTACTGCCCGGCCGGCTGAAAACAGGCGGCGTCGGCCGCGATCCAGCTTACCTTTTCCGCCCGGGCGCCCAGCCTTTTGCGGGCCCTTTCCAACGCCGCCTCCGAGATGTCCAGAACGCTGAGGTCCTGGTAGCCCAAATCCAGCAGGTGGTCGACCAGCAGGCTGTCGCCCCCGCCAATGTCGATGATCTTCGCTGCCGGGTGAAGGCCAAGGGCCTCCAGGAAGCACAGGGAAGTTTCCGGCCTGGGCTGATACCAGCTCACTTCCTCAAGCGCGCGGCTTTGGTATATCTTCTCCCAATGGGCCTTGCGGCCGGAATTTTCCACGCTCTCTGACATAAACGGATTTTTTTAGAGATTAAACAAAGTATTCAATCACTTGTTCAAATAGTTAAATTATCTCAGAATGGACAAACGCACCTTCAAAAACGAGGCCTATGCCGCAGTCGCCGAGCTGGGCCGGGCCCTGGGCGCCGCCAACCGGCTGGAAATCCTCGACCTTTTAGCCAACGGCGAAAAAACGGTCGAGCAAATCGCAGTGCAAACAGACATTTCGGTGCCCAACGCCTCCCGCCATCTAAAGATACTCAAAAGCGCCGGGATGGTGGAAAGCCGGCGCGATGGAAATTTCATCTACTACCGGCTCAGCGGCGGCCGCGCCTACGCCGCCTGGCAGGCGCTGCGCGCGCTGGCGCTGGAAGAAGCGCCCACCGTACAGGCCCTGCTCCGGGATTTCAGGAGGGAGATGAACAGCGCCGGCAGCGCAAAATACGCCGGGTTGCAGGAGCGGGGCGCTGTTGTGCTGCTCGACGTACGCCCCCGGGAGGAATTCGAGGCGAGCCGCCTGCCCGGCGCCTTGTCGATACCCCTGCGGGAACTGGAAGCCCGCCTGGCCGAACTGCCCCGCGACAAAACCATAGCCGCCTACTGCCGCGGGCCCTTCTGCACCTACGCCGACGAAGCCGTGCGCCTGCTGCGCAGCAAAGGATTCCAAGCGCTGCGCCTGGAAGAGAACCCGCTCGATATTGAAACCCCAGCCAACTAAAAATTATGAATATCCTGATCATTGTCAACGACGCTCCCTACGGCACGGAGAAAGCTTACAATGCCCTGCGCCTGGGCAATCGATTGCTCAAGGATCACCCGGAGGCGACAGCCAACCTGTTTTTAATGGCCGACGCGGCCGCCTGCGCCCTGGACGGCCAAACGACGCCTAACGGATACTACAACCTCGGGCGAATGATCGAGCTGTTCCTCTCCAAAGGAGGCGCCGTAAAGGCCTGCGGCAGCTGCATGGACGCCAGAGGGCTGACAAAGACCATGCTGTTGCCGGGAGTTGACCGGGGAACCATGGCCGAGCTGGCCGAGTGGACGGTAGCCGCGGATAAGGTGATTACCTTTTAGTGAAACAGACTGCAATGAAACGAAATCCTCAGTTGGGGCTGAAAGAGAACTGGCGGCAATTCACTCTGCTGGTGATCATCAACGCATTTGTCGGGGGTATGGTGGGCCTGGAGCGCACCATCCTGCCCGGGATTGCCGAGGCGGAATTCGGCATTGCCGCGCGCACGGCCATACTGTCCTTCATCGTGGTGTTCGGCATCGTCAAGGCCGTCACCAACTATTATACGGGCGCGCTGGCAGACAAGGTAGGCCGCAAGAAGCTGCTGACGCTGGGCTGGCTGGCCGGCCTGCCCGTTCCCATCATCCTGATCTTTGCTCCTTCGTGGAACTGGGTCATTTTTGCCAATGTGCTGCTCGGCATCAACCAGGGCCTCGCCTGGTCGAGCACGGTGGTGATGAAGATCGACCTGGTGGGGGAGAAAAACCGCGGGCTGGCCATGGGCCTCAACGAATCGGCCGGCTACCTGGCGGTCGGCGGAGTGGCCTTCCTGACCGGCTGGATCGCCGCCGAATACGGCCTGCGCCCCTATCCTTTTTACATGGGCATCGCTTTCGCCCTCATCGGCCTGCTGAGCAGTTGGCTACTCGTCAAAGACACGGTGCATCATGTGGCGGTGGAGACGACGGCGAGCCAACTGCCAAAACTGAAAAACTTATTCTGGGAAACGACCTGGAAGAACAGCGACCTGGGCGCCATTACCCAAGCCGGGCTTGCCAACAACCTCAACGACGGCATGGTATGGGGCCTGCTGCCTATCCTGCTGGCGACAAAGGCCTTTGACCTGGAACAGGCCGGAAAAATTGTTGCGCTCTACCCGGCCGTCTGGGGCCTCGGGCAATTGCTCACCGGCAAACTGGCCGACCATCTTCCCAAGAAGAAAATGCTGTTCTGGGGCATGGCTGCACAGGCCGTCGCCCTGCTGCTGATGGCTTTTGCCGACAGCTTTGTGCAGTTCGCAGCCCTGGCCTTTGCCCTGGGCGCCGGCACGGCCGTCGTCTACCCTACCTTCCTGGCGGCTATCGCCGACTACGCCCACCCGCAGCAGCGGGCCGGAAGCATCGGCGTATTCCGCCTGTGGCGCGACCTGGGCTACGCCATCGGGGCCCTGCTCACGGGCCTCGTCGCCGATTTTTTCGGCATTCAGTGGGCCGTGCTGGCCATAGGGGGGCTGACACTGGCTTCCGCCGTGATCATTGCTGTGAGAATGAAGGAGAAACAGGCGGCCGGCTGAACCCAACACGCTCTAAGCCCAGGCGGGATTACAGCCTTATTCCTGAACTTCCCTATGGCGAGCAAGCCCAGCCGGATTTTGGCGCCTATAAATCGGCTGGCAAATAAATTTTCCGGAAATAGCCAGGCTCACGCAACCTAAGAGGCTGCGAATGCGTTCTTTGTAATATTGTTTTAAGATAAAAAAGTCTTTAATCATGGCAAAAACAGTACTCCCCTTTCGTGTAGCCCTCCTGGCGCTGCCCTTTGCTTTGTTGCTCTTCTATGGCTGCGAAAAGGAAGAGAAGGCCGCCGACAGCATCGTCCACCTGAACTTCGATCACACGGTAGGAGGGCAGGAATTGAAGCTGAACGATATATGGTATCCCAGCGCCGCCGGCCATCCTTTCCAGGTGGCCCGCCTGAAATATTACGCCTCGAATTTCGCGCTGGAAAACGCGGAGGGCGAGCATTTCGAACTCCGGCAGGCGCATTACCGGGATGTAGAGCAGCCCGAAACCCGCACGTTGGCGTGGCAGGGCGTCCCGCCCGGCGAGTACACAGGGATATCCTTCGTCTTCGGCCTCGACGAGGCGGCCAATGTAGACGGTGGCCTGCCCAATACCACTACCAACATCAACATGGAATGGCCGCTGCCCGGTGACCAGGGCTATCACTACATGAAATTCGAGGGCCGCTACGACCGGCAGGGAAGCGGCGATATCAAACCATTCAACCTGCATACCGGAGCAACGGGCAACAACCAGAACTATGTACGGGTGAACCTGCCCTTCCACCACCCCGTGAAAATGTCGGGCGGCGCCTGGCAGATTTGCTTCAGCATGGACCTCAACGAATGGCTGCAGAACCCTCACACCTATGATTTTGAAACCTTCGGCCCGATGATCATGGCGAACCAGAACGCGCAGCAATTGCTCAAAGAAAACGGCGCGAGCGTGTTCAGCATAAGCACTATCGAGAAAGAATGAAGGCCGGGAAAAATGATATTGCCATGAAAAGCAAAATAGCTTTTATTCCGTCCCTTGCGGCGCTTCTCCTGGCAGCGGCCTGCAGCCATGAGGCGGCCTCGCCTCCCGAAGAGGCCTGGGTGTACGATCCTACGCCCTACGCCTTTCAACCGCCGCCATTTTTCCCGCAGCTCGACATTCCGCCCGATAACCCGATGACTGTGCAAGGGGTGCAACTGGGGCGGATGCTCTATTACGACCCCGTGTTGCACCCCGACGGCGCTCTGGCCTGCGCCAGCTGCCACCTGCAGGAAATATCCTTCACTTCCGGGCCCGCCGTCCTGCCCCACATCAACCTGGGCTGGAACACCGCTTTTCTGTGGGACGGCCGCGTGCAGGGAATGCTGGAAGATATTATGCTTTTTGAGGTCAAAGATTTTTTTAAGACGGACCTTGCCCGCCTCGAAGCCCAGCCCGATTATCCCCGCCTTTTCTACGAGGCCTTCGGCGAAAAGGGCATTACGTACGAACGCGCAGCCAGGGCCCTGGCACAGTTCCAGCGCATCCTGGTTTCCGGCAATTCAAAATACGACCGGGCCCTCCGCCAGGAACCCGGCCTGTTTCTGACTGATGCGGAAGTGAACGGTTACGAGCTTTTTTTCAGCGAAAGAGGCGACTGTTTCCACTGCCATGGCGGCATCCTGTTTACCGACAATGATTTTCACAACAACGCCCTGGAAGCCGAGCCCGAAGCGGGCCTGGGCAACGTCACCGGCTCGCCTTACGACATCGGCAAGTTCAAAACGCCCACCCTGCGCAACATCGAGCTGACGGGGCCCTACATGCACGACGGCCGCTACGCCACGCTCGAAGATGTAGTGGATTTTTACAGCGAAGGCCT
>CAZAXA010000403.1:0-5921 GCA_964488965.1 uncultured Phaeodactylibacter sp.
TATAACAGCGCAGGAATCTATATTCCTGCTTCTCTGTCCAACCTTAGACGGATAGCCTTATTATGTGATGTAATACTGCCAGTTGATAAATAAGGGGGTATTTCATTGGCAGGCGGATTGTCGGTTGCCTGTTGTCGGTTGCCCGGGCTGCCAAACCAACAACCAACAACGGCCAACATGCCTGGCTCTGGTTCTGGTTTCCCCCAAAACATTATCAATCGCGCTGTTACATCACAGGGTTATTGGCCATCGGCCGTCTGCAAAAGTAGAAAACCCGTATTTACAGCATGTTAAACTTTCAATCTTTTTTGCCTCTTTCATCCAGAAAACAAGAGGACAATTCCCGGAGGGTATCTCCGTTTTCATCGGTCAGCCCTTCAGGCAGATGGGCCGGAACGAAACGCCGGGTATTCATACCGGTAGTATGGATGTGCATATGGCCGGTCAGTTCCTCGCCGGGAATGAGGATGAAGTCGGGCCGTTTATCGGCCGGCAAGGCCACGCTGTCCGGGTCGATGAACCGGTTGTGCTCGCTGAGGATCAGGAAATGGTACCCCCGGCCGTGATACCACCTGGCCACTTCTTCCGGGCTGGAGTCGGCATGCCCGCAGAGGACGGTATGGCTGTGGGTGTTGCCCTTGTACCAACGGGCCGTTGGGGCGGGCGGTTCTTCCCCGCCGGCAGTGCAGGCGAAAAAGGCCAGGAACAAGGCAAAGGCGGGAATCTTACTGAGTTGGATCATAAATTGACGGCATTTAAGCTTTTATCAAAACAGTCGGCAACCATACTCGCGATGCATCTGATGGCTAAAATCCACTTTTTCTACCAACATTCGCGCTCAGGCGACAAAAGAACAGCTTCGGTATCTTTTAAATAGGTGTAAGCTTTTATTTTTGTGTCTGTTTTCATAACCAGCGCCTGCTCTCCTGAAATCCGGCAAACTTCTTATGAGAAAAGCAACTCTTCAATCCAGTTACTGCATAAAATCATGATCATGAGGTTATTCTGTACGCTTATTATCAGCCTGCTGGCCTTTTTCCCGCTCCGCGCCCAGCAGAATTTCTGGTCCGACGTGGAAGAAGCCGCCCTTCCGGAAGCCGCCCGGCGGCAACAGGCTTTCATCGTCAACCACTACCGGGCGCTGGCCCTCGACCTGCCCGCTATGAAGGCAGCCCTGCAGGCGGCGCCGATGGAATTCAGCCCGGAGGCCGGCGCCCCCCTCCTGCTGGAAATGCCCATGCCGGACGGCAGCGCCATCACTTTCCATGTGGTGGAATCTCCGGTGATGGCCCCGGGCCTGGCCGCCCGTTATCCGTCCATCAAGACCTATAAGGGCTGGAATCCGGACGACCCCCGCGAGAATATCCGCTTCGGCTACGGCCCCAAAGGCTTCCACGGCACTATCCTTTCCAGCCGGGGCGCCGTGTATATCGACGCCCGCACGGAAGGCGCCAACCCCGTTTACATGTCCTACTTCGTAGCTGACAACCCCAACCCGGAATTGTGGCAGTCCTTCGAATGCCAAACGGAGGCTGATGAAGAGCCGGCCAGCCACATTTACGAAGGCGGCGTCATCGAAGCCCGCGGCCCGGCGGCGCAGATCACGCTGCGCACTTACAAGCTGGCGCTTTCCTGCACCGGAGAATATGCCCAGTTCCATGGCGGAACCAAAGAGCTGGTGCTGGCGGAGATGGCGACGGTGGCCAACCGCCTTACCCAGGTCTTCGAACGCGACCTGGCCATCCGTGTGGAGTTGATCGAAAACAATGACCAGATCATTTTCCTGAACCCGGAGACGGACGGGCTCAGCAACGGCGAAACGGGCACTTTACTAGGTCAAAACGGCCCGGTCATCAACCCGATCATTGGCATTAACAACTACGATTACGGCCATGTCCTTAACCGCCATTTCTCCGGCGCCTATGGAATAGCAATGCTCAACAGTGTTTGTATTCCAGAATGGAAGGCCGCCGGCGTTTCCGGTTTAGGCAACCCCCAGGGCGACCCCTTCGTCATCGCTATCATCGCCCATGAGATGGGCCACCAGTTCGGCGCCAACCACACCATGAGCAGTTGCCAGAACGTCAGTTTCGGCACCGCCTACGAGCCGGGCAGCGGATCGACCATCATGAGCTACGCCGGAATCTGCCCTAACGGTAACAACGTACAGGATTTTACCGATGATTATTACCATACGATCTCCCTGCAGGAGATCTTCTCATATATGCGCGATGGCCTGGGCAACGTCTGCCCGGAGAAGACGCTCACCGGCAATACCGAGCCGACGGTGGAGATCCCCCTGGCCAACGGTTTTTACATCCCCACCGGCACGCCCTTTGAACTGACGGCCATTGGCGCCGACGCCGAAGGAGACTCCCTGACCTACTGCTGGGAGCAGTTCGACCTGGGCCCGACGGCCGAAAGCGGCGCCTACGGCAACCCCGAAGGCGACGCGCCCCTGTTCCGTTCTTTCCAACCTACGGAAAGCCCCACCCGGGTGTTCCCCAAGCTGGAGAAAATCCTGTTCAACAATTTTGACATCTCCGAAATCCTGCCTGCCTACGGCCGCAATATGACCTTCCGCTGTACCGTGCGGGACAACAACCCGCAGGGGGGCGCAGCCGTCTGGGGGGAAGTCAAATTCAAAGTGGACGGCACGGCCGGGCCCTTCCAGGTGCTGTCGCCCAACTCTTCTTCAGCCCGCTGGACGGTGGGCGAAAGCCAGGAGGTCAGATGGGACGTGGCCAATACCGACAACGGCATCGTCCGATGTGGCCGGGTGAACATTAAATTGTCGCTGGATGGGGGATATACTTACCCTCTTACTCTGCTGGAAGGCACGGACAACGATGGATCGGCCTACATCACCGTACCGGAAGATGCCGTCACTACCCAGGCGCGGGTGCGCATCGAGGCCGCCAACAATATTTTCTTCGACATTTCCAACCAGAGCTTTTTCATCGAAGCGGCTTCCGAACCCGGCTTTGCCATGACGCTGACGCCCAATGACCTGGCGCCCCTCTGCCTGCCGGCCCCGGCGGTGATCGGGATCGAAACGGCTTCCATCCTGGGCTTCAACGAGCCGATCACCCTCAGCCTGGCCGGCGAGCTGCCGGAGGGAACTACCTACAGCTTCTCGCAAAATCCCATCGGCCCTTCGGAGAGCGCCACCCTGACGATCACCTTCGATTCCTTCTTCGAAGAAACCCTCGACCTGCAGCTGGTGGCCGCTACGCCCAGCCTGGATACCGCTTACCGCGCCCTGCAGATCAGCACCGCCAGCAACGACTTCTCCTCCATGGCATTGCTGGCGCCCGCCGACGGGCGCGACGATATTCAGCTGCAAACGCTCTTCTCCTGGGAAGGGGCGGCCGATGCCCTTACTTATGACTTCCAGCTGGCCGCCAACGCCGCCTTCAACGAAGCTTCGATCATCGAAGCCGCCGGGGGCATTACAGGTACGGAATATTACCCGGAAACCTTCTTTGAGAATAACCGGCTTTTCTTCTGGCGGGTGCGCCCCGTCAACGAATGCGGCCCCGGCCCCTGGACGACGCCCTTCGTTTTCAAGACCGTCTCCATAGATTGCAGCAATAGCCCCGCCCCCAGCGACCTGCCCGTCAACCTGCCGAACAGCGTCACTACACGGACTTCTAACCTGTTCATCACGACGGAGGGCATCATCAGCGACCTGAACGTAAAGAATGTAGATATCGACTTTAACCCGGTGCGCAGCCTGCGGATCACCCTGGTCAGCCCTGCCGGCACCCGGGCCATGCTCTTCAACCGCAACTGCTTCACCAACTCGGGCGACATCGAGCTGGCCTTCGACGACGAGGCCCCGGAAGATATTCCCTGCCCGCCCGACGATTTCGTGCCCGCCCAGCCGGAACAGCCGCTCTCCGTCTTTGACGGCGAAAGCACAGCCGGCCAGTGGAAGCTGGAGGTGCAGATCGTGGAGACCGGCTTCGGCGCCGGCACCCTCAGGGGCTGGCAACTGGAATTCTGCGCTTCAACGGCTACCACGCCGCCTTTGCTCATCAGGAACGAAACGCTGGGTGTTCCGCCGGGACAAGGCAATACCATCACTGTTGATTACCTGCTGGCCGAAGACGATGCCGCCACGCCTGAGCAGCTGGCTTACACCCTGCTGCAGCCGCCGGCGCACGGGCAACTCTATCGCTGGAGCCTCAACGAGGAGCTCACCACCGGTTCCGTTTTCAGCCAATCGACCATCAATGCCTTTAACCTGGTCTACGTGCACGATGGCAGCGATACCCAGGAAGACCATTTCACTTTCATAGTCGACGACGGCCAGGGCGGCTTCATCCCCACCCAGGTGTTCAACATCGAGATCGATGAGAACGCCGTGGTCAGCACCGGCGAGGTAGATGCCGCCAATGCCATCAGCCTGTTCCCCAATCCGGCGCAGGGCCAGGTGGCCATTGCTTTCCGGCAGCCCGTGACGGGCGGCGCTACCGTCCGCCTGCTCAGCCTGCAGGGGCAGGCACTGCAGCAGTACCGCTTCCCGGAGGCCGGCCGGCAACTCCAGCTGAACACCGCCGGGCTGCCCGCGGGTATATACCTGGTACAGGTGCAGACGGAGGAAGGAAACTTCGCGGAGAAGCTGGCGCTGCAGCGGTAAAAGGCCCAAGGTTTGAGAACCTTATTGCCGGCCTGCGGCAGAAAGGTTCTTAAACCTGAGCAGAACCTTATTGCCGGCCTGCGGCAGAAAGGTTCTTAAACCTGAGCAGAACCTTATCGCCGGCCTGCGGCAGAAAGGTTCTTAAACCTGAGCAGAACCTTATCGCCGGCCTGCGGCAGATAGGTTCTTAAACCTGAGCCCGGAGTTCAAACTCCTCTCTTATTACCATAGATCAGGATGTGCAGGCGGCTGGTAAAATGAAAACCATGCCGTTTGCACACCTCCACCAGCCAGGCCTGTTTTTCCCGCAGGGCGGCCTCTGCGGCGCCTTCCGGCATGAGGTACACCCTGGAGGCGGGAATGGCATAGTGTTCGACGAGTTGCAGCATTTCATCCAGGTCATCCGGCGCGGCGATGACAAACTTGAAAAAGGCGCCGGGATGTTGCGCAAAAAAGCGATAAACCTGGGCTTTTTCCCTCAGTTTTCGGGAGTTGCCGGAGTTGGCCAGCTTGGGGGAGACGTTGTACTGATCGATGCGGGCGTCGAAGGCCGGCCCGGGAAGGATGGCGCCGTTGGTCTCTATCTCAAACCAGTAATCGGGGCCGAGCACTTCCATCAGGGCCAGCAGGCCTTCCTGCTGCATCATCGGCTCTCCGCCGGTGAGCACCACGTTCTTACAGGGATACTGCTGCACCAGGGCGGCCACTTCCTCCACGGCAAGCTCTGCCACCACTGTTTTGATATCGTACTTTTCGTAGGCCGGCTCCGCGTCCCGAACATGGGCGAACCGGGTTCCCCGCCAGTTCCAGGTATAGTCGGTATCGCACCAGACGCAGTGCAGGTTGCACAGAGAGGTGCGCACGAAGACGCTGGGCTGGCCGAGGTTTTTGCCTTCGCCCTGAATGCTGAAGAAAATCTCGGGCGCCTGGTCCGGCCTGGCTATTTTGAGTATGGCTTTGTTGCTGGGCATTTTTGGATTGAAAACTTTCCAGGCAAACAACGCCAATGCCTGAGGGGTTGCCGGTGCAACGTAAAATATATGGGCCAGGTATAAAGTCGAAGGAATGCCGGTTGCCGGAACCTGATGCGTAAAAGGTTTGGACAACATTCCCACGCTCATTTGCAAATGTCCGGCGAATCCTCCCGGCCCCCACGAATAACCAGTAACCAATAACGAACAAGCCCCCCGGCCTGTATGGGCCGGGGGGCTTGATTCCTCCGAGCGGCAAACGAGACTCGAACTCGCGACCCTCAGCTTGGGAAGCTGATGCTCTA
>CAZAXA010000404.1:0-5907 GCA_964488965.1 uncultured Phaeodactylibacter sp.
GTAGCCAGGGAGCATGCGATAGATCCACCCCCCGGCCCCCGCCAGCGGGGGAGAACGCAACCTCAAATCGGAGGCAATGTCCCCCGCCGGCAGTGGAGAACGCGAACCCAGATCGGAGACGATGTCCCCCGCTGGCGGGGGATTCAGGGGGTGGATCAAAACTAATATCCATCCGTTCCCTGCTAAAAGCTTCCCCGCCCCTCTGTCAATATCCTGAAAAACACCTATATTTCAACAGTAAAAAACCATCGACAGCCCAGCTACATGAAACTCCGGCCCATACCCATCAAACGCGCGCTGAACAAAGCCTACCGCAAGGAAAAAATCCTGCGGGCGGAGATCGAAGCCTTCAAGGCCGGCCTGCGGACGCTGCTCGAACGCCTCAATACCGAGGAGAGCGAAGAGAACGCCAAGAACCATCTGCGCGACTTCCTCAACCACAGCTGGTACCACGACAAACACCTCATTGCTACCAAGGGGCGGGCCGATATGGTGATCCATACCGACAGCAAGGCCGGCAGCCCGGTAGGCGTGCTCTTCGAAGTGAAAAGGCCCCGCGGGAAAACCGACCCCCAGGCCGCCGATATGATCAGCCTTGAAAGGCCCAACGCCAAGGCCCTGCATGAGCTTATCCTCTATTACTTCCGCGAACGGACAGAACACCGCAATACCGACCTGAAATACCTCGTCATCACGGATATCTACCGCTGGTTCGTCTTCGATGCGGCGGACTTCGACAAGCTGTTCTACCAGAACCGCCGCCTGCGCAAAGACTTCGAGGGTTGGCGCCAGGGCCGCAAGACACAAAACACCACCGAGTTTTTCTACCAGGAAATCGCCCGCCCCTTCGTGGAAAGCCTGGAAGCGGAAATGCCCTGCACGGCATTTGACCTGCGGGACTTCGAAAGGCCGTTGTTCAATGACGAGCCCAAAGACGACGACAAACTCATTCCACTCTATAAAATCCTTTCTCCCACCCACCTGCTGCGGCTGCCTTTTGCCAACGACAGCAACAGCCTGAACAAGGACTTCTACCGGGAACTCCTCCACCTCATCGGCCTGGAGGAAGGCAAAGAGAATAACAAAAAGGTCATTCAGCGCAAACCGGCAGGACAGCGCGAGCCCGGCGCCCTGCTCGAAAACACCATCGCCGTACTGGAAAGCGAAGGCCGCCTCGGTAAAATCCCCCGCCTGAGCAGCCATGGCGGCAACAGGGAAGAACAACTTTTCAATATTGCCCTGGAACTGGCGATCACCTGGATCAACCGCATCCTCTTCCTTAAACTGCTGGAGGCGCAGTTGCTGAAGTACCATCAGGGAGATCCCGCCTACCGCTTTCTCAACAGCCGCTTCATCACCGATTTCGACGAGCTCAACGAGCTGTTCTTCGACGTGCTCGCCCGGCAGCCGTCGGAGCGGCCGGCCTTTGTGAGAGAGAAATTCCGGCACATCCCCTACCTCAACAGCTCCCTATTCGAGATCAGCGAGCTGGAAGACGCCACCCTCCGCATCAACAGCCTCAAAGACCGCCTTACCCTGCCCCTGATGAACGGTACTGTGTTGCGCGACGCACAGGGCCGGCGCCGCAGCGGCGAGCTGAAGGCGCTCGACTACCTCTTCAGCTTCCTCGACGCTTACGACTTCAGTTCGGAAGGCTCGGAGGCCATTCAGGAGGAGAACAAAACCCTGATCAACGCCTCGGTGCTGGGGCTCATCTTCGAGAAGATCAACGGCTACCGGGACGGCTCCTTCTTCACCCCCGGCTTCATCACCATGTACATGTGCCGGGAAACGCTGCGGCGGGCCGTGGTGCAGAAATTCCGCGAGTCGCCCCGCTTCGCTGAATTCGAGGGCGACAGCTTCGCCGGCCTGGCCAACTACCTGGGCCGCAAGTACGACCCCGACGACCTGCGGGAAGCCAACCGCCTGGTAAACAGCATCAAGGTGTGCGACCCGGCGGTGGGCTACGGCCACTTCCTGGTATCCTCCCTCAACGAGCTGATCGCCATCAAGAGCGAGCTGGGCATCCTGCTTGATCGCGACGGCAAGCTGCTGCCCGTGCGCGTGGAGGTGGAGAACGACGAACTCACGGTAAGCTGGCGCCACAACGACGAGCTGTTCGAATACCGCCCCGGCCTGCGCGACAGCCAGCTGGTGCAGGAAACCCTCTTCCACGAAAAGCAAACCCTCATCGAGAACTGCCTCTTCGGCGTGGACATCAATCCCAACTCCGTGAAAATATGCAGGCTGAGGCTGTGGATCGAACTGCTGAAAAATGCGTATTACAAAGTCGGAAGTGGGAAGCCGGAAGGTGGAAAATCAAAAATCGACGATCAAGACTCAAAAATCGAAAACGATCCCGCTTCTCCCGTCTGCTACGCCGACGCCCCCGAACTTCAGGAAGAGTACCGCTCCCCAAATCCCGCCTTCCGCCTTCCCAATTCCGCCCTGGAAACCCTGCCCAACATCGACATCAACATCAAGCAGGGGAACTCGCTGGTGAGCAGGTTTGAGATGGATGAAAACCTGAGCGCCGTTCTTAAAAAAAGCAAGTGGAGTATTGGAGACTACCGCTTGGCGGTGAGCAGCTACCAGCACGCTACCTCCAAGGAGGAAAAGCAGGAACTACTCAGGCTGATCAATACGATCAAAGACAGCTTTCAGACACACATCCACAACCGGGACCCTCGCTTCAAGCAACTGTCCAAACTGCGCGGGCAGCGCGCCCTGATCGAGAATAAGGCGGAGATCGGCGACCTATTCGACAAGCTAAAGGATGACGACATCGCCGAAGATCTCACTAAGCTGGATGTAAAGATCAGTAAGCTGGAGGCTGAAATTGAGGAGATCAAAAACGCTGCTATCTATGGAGATGCCTTCGAGTGGCGCTTCGAATTCCCGGAAGTGCTGGATGAGGATGGGAACTTTGTGGGCTTCGACGTGGTGGTGGGGAATCCGCCGTATATACCATTAGAAGAAATGGTTCCATATGAACGCCAATATTTAAAGAAAAACTACCCAATATTCGAGAGAAAATATGAAACATCCGTAGTCTTTATCGGGAGAGGGCTTAACATTCTATCTTCTGTAGGTATTTTGTCATACATAGCCCCCATTACCTGGCAAACGGGAAGTAATTTCGAAAAATTTCGAGAATTTCTCTTCAAAGAGAAAAGTGTGGATAGAATCATCAATTTGCCATTCAATATTTTTGAGGACGCATACGTAGAAACAGCCATTTATTTTTTAGGAAATAAACACTCTACTGATTTTTACGAAATCTTCATCTTCGACAAAAAAGAAAGCGCTGAGAATTTACAAAATTTGAAGTTTTCGGAGATAGATAAAGATTTAGTTTCTCCTCCAAAATATAAGGTCATTTTAAATCCATTCGTTTTTAGGATTTTACAGAGATTGGAAATGAACAATCTAGAATTAATTCCTTTAGGAGAAATAACCATTTCTACCCAAGGGCTCTCACCAAGCCGATTTCCCAAAGCAGAGGGAAAAAATCCAAACAACTATCCCTACTTGGCAGATGGAAATGTATACAATTATTTATTGATTAAAAAGGAAACTTTTCTAACTGATTTATCGGATAAAGAATCATTGAAAAAATATTACGAAGCTGAACCCAAACTGTTGATTCGTCGAATTGTGAACAGACAAGATAGACTTGATGTAGGTTATACCGATGAAAAACTAGTTTTCAAAAAAGACATCAATCCATTTATTGTAATTGATGAACGATTCAATACTAGGTATATATTGGCCTTATTAGCGAGTAAATTTATTTCGTTCCTCTATGTCAATGTATCTTCGATTGCTACTAAAGATGATTTTAGACAAACTACTCTTACTGAATTACGAGAAATTCCCATTCCGGTTATTAGCATCGACAAACAGGCAATCTTCACAAAAAAAGTTGATGAAATTTTGAGACTCAAGACGCTCCCCACCACCCCCCCCACCGCCCCCCTCGAGGCCGAGATCGACCTTCTGGTGTACAAGCTGTACGGCCTGAGCTGGGAGGAGGTGAAGGTAGTGGATCCGGAGTTTGGGCTGACGGAGGAGGAGTATGACAATTATAACCCATAGAATATGGCGAAAAGATTATCGCGCACTTTAAAAATAGCGCTCAGGTCTCTGGATGCGGCTGTGGAGCGCGGGCCTCCAGGCCCGCGGAGAGAAACCACTTTAGGGAAAAATTTTTCAACGGGGTTGTGAAAAAAGCCCCTTGCGGTGATAGCGCCCTGCTACATGCGGTAGCCAGGGATTTATTAAGATCAACGTGAGGTTTGAGGTTAAGGCAGGAGGATGAGCGTGATGAGGAGGATAAAATAGACGAGGTTGAAGGCGATGCGGCTCACCCCAGGCGCTGCAGTTCTTCGATGAGTTCTTTCAGGTTCATGCAGTAATATTTGGGTTCTTCCGACGAAGCAGAACTAAAAATCCATCCTCAGCCTCAGGTTGATCCGCCTCGACGTCAGGTAGTTCGGGATGGCGTACTGCTGGTTGAAGATGGTCTTGATCCAGGTGTTGCCGGCCTGGTTTTGCACCTGCATGAGGTTGAAGACCTCGAGGCTGAGCCAGGTTCCCTGCGTAAAGCGCAGGAAGTGGTTGGGGTGTTTGGCCAGCTTTTCGCGGCCGAACAGTTGCAGGGAAAAGCCGATATCCACCCGGTGGTAGGGGGAAAAGCGGTAGGTATTTCGAAACATCCGGTTGTTGCCCTGCAGGCCGAAAGGCAGCCCCGTGCCGACCGTAAAGTTGAGGTGCATGCGGAAGCTCTCGCTTTTGGGCAGGTAATCCTGGAAGAACATGGAGAGGGCCATCAACTGGTCGGTGGGGCGGGGCACATCATCGACGGGCTGGCCCTCCTCCTGGCCGATCTCCCGCACCTTGTGCTGCACGCCGTCGAGCTTTTCGCGGGCGCGCAGGAAAGACAGGTTGATCCAGGATTCGGCGCCGGGCACAAATTCGCCGTTGAGGCGAAAGTCAACGCCGGTGATATAACCCGTAGCGTCGTTCTCTCCCGAATAGCGGATGCGCACGTTCTCGATCTCGTAAGACACCAGGTCCCACAATTTCTTATAATAGGCCTCGGTGATAAAGCGGAACTTCTTGGGGTTGTTCCTGCCGAGGTAGAAATCCAGGGTAAAACCGCCAACGATGTGTGCGGACTTCTGGGCCAGCAGGTTCTCGTTGACGCTTCCGTCGGGGCGGCGCAGCTCCCGGTAGAAGGGCGGCTGGAAATAATAGCCGCCGGCCAGGCGGTAGGAGATGTCCGTCTTGCCGGCCAGAGGCTTGTACAGCAGCTGGACGCGGGGGGAGAGGAGCAGTTCCTGGTTCAGATCCCAGTAGGAAGCCCGCAGCCCGGCTGAGATGCGCAGTTCCCCCCTGCTCTCCCGCCGGAAGGTGTAGGTGTCCTGGAAATATGCCGTTAAGCGGTTGGAGTTGAGGTTGTTGCGGGTTTTCAGCACGTTAAACAGGCGCACTTCCGCCGTATCGTAGGGCAGGGAATAGCCTGCCGAGTCGAGCCTTTCCCATTCGTTGATCAGGTCGTCGATACGTTCGTTCTGGAATTTGGCGCTCCAGTGTAAAAAGTGGCTGCTGGTCACCTCCTCATCCTCGTGATCGATCTGGAATTCTATCCCGCCCTTGTGTTGAAAATTGGTGATCTGCAGGTCGAGAAAGTTGCGGACGGACTGGTGCTGGGCGCCGGCGCCCAGTTCGGCCAGCACCTCGCCGAAGTCCTCGCTGCCCAGGCCGGTTTCGATCTGCCGCAGGCTGTAGTCGCCGATGATGTCGATGCGCTCGTTCTCATCACTGCGGAAGGTAGAGGCCAGGAATTTCAGGAAGAGCGGGTTGCGGTCGCGGTCGGGCAGGTAGGTGAGCGACAGGCCGCCC
>CAZAXA010000405.1:0-5886 GCA_964488965.1 uncultured Phaeodactylibacter sp.
CGCCGGGATGGCCGATGGTGAGCTTCGCCTGAACCGGGGCAGAACTGAAAAAGTAATTGTCCTTAAGGGCAGGCCGGGAGCCGAAAAAGGGCTGGACATCCGGTTGAACCTCCGAAAAGAATAACGGCTCCCCATCTTTTTTTACAAAAGGAGACTGGGCCTTCTCGTGCTGAAGGTTGCGGGAAGTCGTTATATGGTCGGCGGTTTTCATTCCGTCATTCAATCATTATATACCATACGCCCATTCCACTTTAAGGAGGTCCTTCATCCAGGGAAGCCTCAGGATGCCCAGGTTCCATGGCAACTTACCCAGCAGGATATCCAATGTCCTTTGTTCCACCATCAGATACCAGCCGCTTTCTCGTTTTTCCAACTTGCCATCCCTTTGGAGAAACCCTTCCCGCAAAGCGTCGGGTGAAGAATCCCCCAACGCGCCCCAATGCCGGATGGCCGCCCGAAGGAGGTTCTCTCCTTCTTCTTTTTCCTCTTCTGTCACTTCAATGTTCCGTTCTATGGGAATATCAAAAGGCAAGCCGCACAAAAATTTCGGCAGCAACAACTCGTATTCAGGAAGCCCTGTTTCACGGGTGGCCAGGTACTGGATCAGGTGGATGGCCTTGTGAAGAGACGCCTCGCCGGCAAATTCCTGCTCACCGGCCAAACCCAAATTCCTGAAATAAGTGGGCAGGAAAGGATGGATTAATACGGTACCTGCATTTTGAATGTAATAGGCGGCGCCAACCGGCAATTCTGCGAAAGCCCGGTAGGAGATGGAAGGGCTGGGCTCCGGTACCGTTTCACCACCCGAATCAACTGCAGCCTGAAAAGCCGGATCAAATTGTCCCGGCTCGTCCTGATCCTCCTCTTTTTTATCTGATTTTCCGGCTGATTTCTCCGTTTTCTCCGCTTTCCCCTCTCCGGAAAAGGGAGATTCCTTTTTAGGGAGAAATGGGGCTTTTTCCGTTTTTTCCTTTTCAACAGGCTGGTTTTCTTTTTCCGGAGGCGTGAGCCTGGCCTTTTCTTCCTCAGTTATTGGCCTGCCCTGCGGCTCAGGCGCTTCCCTTTCAGGGCCGGGTGCGGAATGCTCTCCGGGCGCCGGGCTTTCAACCTGTTGCCCTTCAGGTGAAACATCCGGCCTATCCTGTCCACGGTTTTTCAGCATTTCCGGTTCGCCTTCTTCCGTGCTGTCCTCACTTATCGTTTTTCCTTTTTTTGGCCGCTGATGTTTTGTTTCCTCTACTGCCGACTTTTTATCCTTTAACGCCCGCTTTGGAGGTTCCTGGCCCAGCCTGGCCATTTTTTCCTTTTCTTCACCGGCGACATCCTGTTCCCGGCCAAGAATGCCGGGCTCTTCTTTCCGATTGGTTGCCGACTCTGCGGCCTCCTCTGATTTTTCTTTTTTACCTCCTCCCTGCCCTTCATGAGGCGCCAGCCGGCTTTTCTTTTCGATACTATCCTCCACTTCTCTTTCTCCGGGAAGGGCGCCATCGGCACTTTTCATTTTTTTTCCTTCCTTTTGCGGCCTGGCGGGTTTTGCTTCTTTAGCAGGTTCCGGAGGTTGAGTTTTCAGGGCTCCGGGCTTCATTTCTTCCTGGATTTCGGGGGCCTGCCCGCTTTTGCCCTCAATAGGCTGCTCTTCAACCTTTCCATCCGGCCTTTCTTCCCGCTGCGCTTTTTCATGGCCGGGCCCGGCGGGCTTTCCGGCAGGCGATGACAGTTTTTTTAACAGAAAGCTGGTTTTACTGAATTCATTTTTCCGGGAGGCCGCCTCTTCCACGAAGGGCAGTAAAAATGCCGGGCCGTGCTGTTTTTCAACCAGGCCCTTCAGAACGGGCAATGCCAGTTCCCGCCAGTTTTTCTTTTGCCCTGCGACGACAGCGCTGCTGAGGATTTCTGTCCAGAAGTATAACCGAAAAGCATTGAAGGTTGGAAAATGCCGGGCAAACGGAGGATCGGGCCTGGCAGCTTTTACTTTTTCCATCAGCAGATGAAATTCCTGCAATACCTCCACAAGGGACCCCTGTTTTGCTCCCGTAAACAATTCCACTACTGTTTTCAGAAAATGGTTGTCATGCTGCAGGACCAGGCGGCGCAAAGCCTGCCGGTCACGCCTTAACAGCCCTTGCAACTGCTGCACAGTCACTGATTCCATACCCATAGAATCCAGAACCCCCTTATGCAAATCCGATTCCTTTCTGGCAGGGCTTTTCCAGTCAAAAACTCCCTTTTCAAGAAACTCCAGCCATTGCTGAAAATACCCCTGGGGAAGGGGCAGGCGATATACTTCCGTCTCTTTCAGGTTCCTCCAGTTGGCCAGTTTTTCCTCCAGTGCCTGAAGGGCCCTGGCGACAAACTCTTCCTCGAAGTTTTTCCATTTGATCACCCCCAGTTCCACCACCAGGCTGTCCAGGCGAACCAGTTCTTCCGGCCCGAAATACCGGTCAAAAAGTTTTTCCATTTCCTGCACCAGCTTTTCCCAATAAACCTTGCTGATGCGTTGCTGCTTCTGGAAATGCCCTTCCTTTTCCGGGAAAACCAGATGCAGGAAATGCTTGGCGATGATATGTGTGTTGCGGGGCGCCATAGTATTCTGTCATTCAGGCATTTTTAAACAGGCTTTCCAGTTCGTCGGCCGAAGCGGCGCCGGCGGCTTCCTTCAGCTCCTTCCCGTTCCAGGAAAGCCCGAT
This sequence comes from uncultured Phaeodactylibacter sp., assembly GCA_964488965.1. Classification (GTDB taxonomy): domain Bacteria; phylum Bacteroidota; class Bacteroidia; order Chitinophagales; family Saprospiraceae; genus JACJXW01. Next base: position 2,688 of record CAZAXA010000405.1, read on the forward strand.
GGCTTCGACATCCACTTCTTTGGACTTCAACCTGGGCAGAAATTCCTGGAATACCTGGCGGGTGGAGTCGGGCAATTTGTCTTCCCGCGCCGCCACGGCCTTGTCACAGAAGCTGTGCAGAACGATCTCGGTGAGCTGGCGGTATTGTTCCTTCCGCTCCCCGGAGGCCCTGCTAAAGCTGTTGATGGCCAGGTTCATCACATCGCCGAACCGGTTCTCCAGCCTGGGAATATTCTGGCCATTGAATAATTCAAAGGCCATTACCTCCCGGAAAGTCTTGGTCTGAGCCAGGCCGCTGTCGGTTTCCAGCCTGGCCAGGACCTCCCTGCGGGCTGCCAGCCGCCGGTTGAACACCACAAAGCCATTGTTTTCCTCCTTCTCCGCATCTGCTGAAGAAGTTAGCGCTCGCGGCGATTCGGCGGCCCCGGCCGGCGGCCCCTGGCTTTCCTTTTCTTTTGCCGGTGATTTAGCCTTTTCCCTTTGCGCTGTCTTTTCCTCCTCCTGACCGGGCTCTTTCATTACCGCAGACCTGCTTGCTGCCCTGATATTTGAAGAATCATCTACCACCGGCCTGCGGATCAGGACGTTAATGCTGGAAGGCGCCCGTTCTTCACATCCCCTGACGGCATAAGTAAACTGGTAAACTCCATTGGGTAAAGGCCGGCGGCCCTGCTCCTGGAAAAATTCCGGGCGGATCAGGTCGTTGAATACGAAATAACGGTTGATCGTTGAACAATCACCCTCTTCCCCTTCCTGTAAGGATTCAATGTAAATGTTGAGGTTGAGGCCAGTAGTGTTTTCCGGCCCAAAGATGGCGAAAAATCCGCCTTTAGGGCTCACATCCAGCAAGAAAGAGTCAGGTTCTCCGGCCTGGCCGGTAATTTCAAATACCGGTATCTCCGGCCCGGATTCTTCCATCGGCTCATTAATGGCGGATTCGACCAGCAGTTGTGTGGGCGGGCAGGCAGGGTCTATGGTTTGTTCCCAGCTGTGCTGGCAAACCTTATCTTTGGAATAGGCAACCAACCTTACCGTAAACGGGGCGTTTTCACCAACCAGGCTGACGCTGTGCACCAAAGCCGCCGCCTCTCCGGCCAGCTGGCCGTTGAGGTACCATTGGATGGAAACGGCATTTTCTGAAACATTGGTAAAAGTGTAAATATATCCAATCCAGCTGCACTTGTCATCAAAGTAGTATTGCTCTGACCTGTTCACCAGGGCAGCCGGTATTTTGTAAACGGACACTCCTTTTACAGTGTAACGATTGCCGTAGATATAGGCCACCTCCACCCTTGCAACCCCTTCCGCATCATATTCTCCCGCCGGCACCTTGCCGGGGTTAAAATAGTAGGACCTGGAGCCGTCCGCAAGCTCTTCCTGCTCTACCCAGGGTACATCGACGAAAGACCCGCCTTCCGGCCGGACCAAGATCGGTTTCCGCCCGTCTTTCTCGCAATAGCGGTCGGGAGTGAGGATGAGCAAGGGTTCCGGTTCATGTAATTCATAACGAATGACGGGGGCTTTGGAACAACACAAATAGGGCAGGCAGAAATCGGCGACCACTTCCGGCCTGATATACTCCGAACGGCCGATCCTTTCACGGGCGAACTTAATGAGTTCTGCATCTCCCATAGCTTCCAAACCGGCCCGGCTCAATTGTTCCTCTCCGGAAGTTGCGACGAGTTGGGTGATCAGCCGGTCCCGGTCATCGGGCCCTACTGTTACCGAGTCTGTGAAAACAATGAGGAAGGTGCCTCCCTTGTTTACCCCGGCAAGGTGTTCCATTCCCGGGTGCGCGGCCGCGAAGGAGTGGAAATGCAATTGTTCGATCGCCTTCCTCAGGCGGCTCAGATAATCTTCCTTTATTTTTTGAAATACGGGCAGGCTGCAATCCAGTGGTTGTGCTCCGGCAGGAAGGAATACCAGCCGGTACAAGCGCTCAAACTCCGCATAGTTGTTCACCAGGCCGGCAACGGTGGCCATGCCCACCAGGAGGATCCGAAGGGTATCCGCATTGGATAAATCCCCTCCCTCCATCGGGCCCTGCCGGTTAAGTATGTAGTGGCAAAGCAGATCCATGCGGCATTTGAGATAGAGGTGTTGGATATCCTCTACATGCAGTTCCAGCAGATGAGGGAGTTCACTGTATTCGCCTTCCAGGAAGGCGCTCTCCTCATCCAGGAGAAAATTCCTGTCCAGGTGCAGTTTTAAGCATCGGACATCGAAAGGAACGTTCAGCCGCAGGCGTTCATCCTGGATCTCGGCCAGGACTTCCTTCAGGTTGCGGAAAAGATGCCCCTCGATCCGGAAAAAATCATAAGCATCCATATCACAGAGCAGCCAGCCTCCGGATACCGCCACCTCTACCTGGTCAACCAGCTCGGTAACGGGGTAATAGCCCGGAATCCTATCCTGATGGCTTTTGTGATATTCTCTGAAGTTCCAGAGCTTCCGCAGCACGGCATCTTTTTTGTTCACGCTGCTTTCCCTGTAATAATAGGGAATGGCCCGTTGGCTTAAATCATACATTTTGCCTTTGCTCGGAGTGATCTTTATCTGGCCCTTATCTTTTTTGGGAACGGGAATGTCGACATTAGAGAAAAGGGAATCATCGCCAACATCCAGATAACCCTTTGTCAGCTCCACCATTCGTTCAAACAGGTGTTTAGCCTCATCAAAGTCAGCATTCTCCAGGCCCTCGACGGGCGGCCTTATCAATTCAGTACGGTAATCCTCATCCACAGTAAGGGAACCGCCGTTCTGGACAAACATTCCTAAAAGGATATGGTAGGGAAAACGGCAGGGATCCGGCTTTTGAACCGTTTTCTGGGCAAAGGGCGTATCGGCAAACTCCTCGTAAGCCAAAACAAGGTCTTTGACATAATCATACAAATACTGAATACCTTTTCTGTTTTCTTCCCTGGAAACAATACCCAGAAGTTCCTGCAAACGAGGCTCCAGGTCGGAAAAGTCTTCATTTATCCCAAATATTCCCGCATAAGATTCCGCTGCTTTCTGATAAGCTGAAATGATCTCCTTGATCAATTTAACTTCGTCCTTCCTGGCCGCCCTTTCGATATTTTCTTTGTAATTATTGAAAAAAAGCTGGAAATCCTTTATGGAAGGCAGGTGGATGCCACTCATCGAGGCGCCCGGATAATTCTCCGTAAAACCAAAACGGTTTAAACACGCTTCCGGA
>CAZAXA010000406.1:0-2816 GCA_964488965.1 uncultured Phaeodactylibacter sp.
CCAGGAGGCGCAGGAACACGAGCGTAGCCACTGATGAAATAATGCGCCGCCTGGGGGCCCCCGCCAGGGTGCGGCTTCCCGCCGTGCCCTGGCTTAATACCTGGCTTTCTATCATAGAGATATATATCCGCCGCTATTTAGTGCGCGAGGCGCTAGGAAAAAGCCCCGCGCTGTCGTATTTTAGCGCCGTACCTAAACCCCAAACGGCATGAATGTCCTTTTCCTCAGCTTTGCCAACAGCCGCGAGCAGCCGCTGCCCAGCCTGCAGCAGGAGGAAGAGGGCATTTACAAAACCCTTTCCCCGCGGGCGCTCAGGCAGCACTTCCTGTTGCACCGGGAGCCTTACGCCACCACCGCCCGCATCAGCGAATACCTGGTGCTTTTCCGCAGCCACATTACCATCTTCCACTACAGCGGCCATGCCGGGCGCGACCGCCTGCTGCTGGAGGGCGAGGAAAGCGCCCATGCCGAAGGCGTCGCCCACCTGCTGGGGCAGTGCCCCCGGCTGAAGCTGGCGGTGCTCAACGGCTGCTCCACCCAGGGGCAGGTGCAGCGCCTGCTGGCCGCGGGCGTGCCCGTCGTCGTCGCCACGAGCGCGCCGGTGGAGGATGAGAAGGCCTGCCGCTTCGGCCTGCGCTTCTACCAGGGCCTGGAGAATCAGCTCACCATCGGGGAGGCTTTCGAGATGGCCGCCGGCGAGGCGCTGGCCGCCGACAGCAGCCTTGCCATCCGCCGCGGAGTAAGCTTGGAGGAAGCGGGAGAGGAACCGCTCTGGGGCATCTTCTACAAAGCGGAACAGGCGGCGGTGCTGGACGAGAAGCTGCCTGTGCACGCCGCTCCCGTCCCGCCGGAAGATTTCCACCCCAACCGCCGCCTCACCGCCGGCCTGTGGGAGGCTCTGGCGCCCTACAGCAAAAAAATCCGCCTGCAGCGAATGATGGAGGAGGAAGGCGACGCCATCGAGGAGGGCGACAAGCACGTGGCCATCCTCAACAGCCTGCCGCGGCCCGTGGCCGAACACCTGCGCAAGCTGATGGCGCCTGTGGAGGCGGAAAAGGAGGGCTACGATAAGGTCAGCGAAGCCCGCCTGCAGCAGATGGCCCAGGCCTACGAGGCCGCCATGGAGTTCCTCACCTACATCCTGCTGGCACAGCTGTGGGACGCCCGCTTCGGGCAGCAAGGGCCGCCGGCGGCGGAAGGGCTGACGAATCTTATCCGCAGCTTCCTGAGCCTGCCCCGGCAAGAGCGGCCGGCCTACGACTTCGAACCCCTGCTGCTGGCGCTGCACGGCGCCTTGCAGGAACAGGAGGCGCCCTTTTTTGTGGCCGAACTGGAAAATCTCGGGCGGTTCTTCCGGGAGGAAGAGGGCTTCCGCGACGCCTGCTTGTTCATGAACGTGCTGCGCAGGAAACTGCGGCAGGAGGTCGTGGCGCCCTACGAGTTGGCCGAGCTGTGCATCCGCGGCGAGGAGAGCCTGCTGGCCCTCTTCCGGCAGCTCGGCTTCCTGGCGCGCTATACCCTGGCGGCGGTGAAGCACATCGACGTGCTGCACTACCGCCACCTGAAAGACACGCAATTCAGCCACGCCATGGTGAAGCTGATGCGCGTCTTCGGCAAGCTGCAGGAGGAACAGTTCGTCATCAACCGCTTCCTCTTTAACCGCTCGGTGCTGCTGCTGAAGCTGGAAGAGGAGAACGGCAGGGAGGAAACCCGCGAGCTGAGCCTGGCCCCCTTCATCATCGACGAGAACGCCTTCGAGCTGAAGACGGACCTGTCGAAGCTGTACTTTTTCTCCCACTACCAGGCGGGCGGCGATACCTACTGCTACAAGCACATCAACCGCCCGAACGACCCCCTGCTGGAGGTGTCGGCCGGCAAGTATGAACTGGTGAAGGCGCAGTTCGATACGTTCAGGGAGATGCTGGCCCCGGGGTAGAATTTGCCCCGGCGTTAAGGTGTTGCGGCCAGGCTCGGATGAACAACCGCAACACCAAAATACCATAACAGCCGCCATCAATCAAAAATTTTAGCCGGCTCGAAGAGACGGCCGAAGATCGCAAATCAAAAATCATAACTCCCGATGAAGAGCCCCTTCAAATTCCTCGACGCCTACACCCTGGAAGACAAGGACGTCTTCTTCGGGCGGGACAAGGAAGTGGAGGATCTCTACGATGCCGTCAGCAAGAACCGCCTGGTGCTGGTGTACGGGCAGTCGGGCACGGGCAAGACCAGCCTGGTACAGTGCGGCCTGGCCAGCCGCTTCGACGCCACCGACTGGTACCCTCTCTTCATCCGACGGCAGGACGATATCAACCGCTCCCTGCGGCAGGCCCTGGAAAAGGCCGCCAAACGCCAATTGGAAGGCGGGCTGGCAGACGGCCTGCAACGCCTCAACGCCCGCTTCCTGCGCCCCATCTACCTCATCTTCGACCAATTGGAAGAACTGCTCATCCTGGGAGGGCGGGAAGAACAGCAGGCCTTCATCCGCAGCCTGCAGGACATCCTGAATGCCCGGGAACTGTCCTGCCACCTCATCCTCATCCTGCGCGAGGAATACATCGCCCACCTCTACCCCTTCGAGCAGGCCATCCCCACCCTCTTCGACCGCCGCCTGCGCGTGGAGGCCATGACCAACGCGAGGGTGCGGGAGGTGTTGCGCTCGTCCTTCAACGCCTTCAACATCAGCCTGGAACAGCCGGCGGAGAACCTCGCGCAGATCATAGAGAATGTGAGCGCGGGCCGCTCGGGCATACAACTGCCCTATTTGCAGGTGTATCTGGATATGTTGTGGCGGAAAGCGAAGGCGGAAGCCGGAA
>CAZAXA010000406.1:2916-5861 GCA_964488965.1 uncultured Phaeodactylibacter sp.
GAAGGCGGAAGCCGGAAAGCGGAAGCCGGAAAGCGGAAGCCGGGATTCGGGAGCTGCCGGAAACGAATTACCGGATACGGCGGACGCCCCGCCTTTGGACAAGGCTTTGGCGGGCGAAGTACGAATAACCAATCAACAAATCAACGAACTGGGCCGTATAGAGGCGGTGCTCGAAAAATTCCTGCAGGAGCAGGAGGTAGCGCTGCAACAGGAAATGGAGCGGCAGTACCCCGGCTTCCCGGAGCAGGGCGTGCGGCAGATACTGGATGTCTTCGTCACCGCCGAGGGCACCAAGCGCCCCGCAGGCTTCCAGCGGGAAGGGCAGGACATCATCCTGGAAGAAAAAGTGGCCAAGCTGCTGCCCAGCATAACAATTCCCCCTTCGGGGGTTGGGGGGCTTCCCATCACCACCTGCCTGGAAGCTCTCGCCCGGCGCCGCCTCCTGCGCTTTTCCGACGACAGCATCGAGCTGGCCCACGACAGCCTGGCGGAGCTTATCGACAAGCGCCGCAGCGACGAGCAGCGGCAACTCAACGAGCTGAAGGTGCGCCTGGCCGGCAGCTTCCTGGAATGGCAGCGATCGGGCGAATACCTCACGCGCAAACAACTCATCGGCATCGAGCCTTTCCTGGATAAGCTGGCCCTGGAGCCTCACCTGGAAAGGTTTGTGCAGGAGAGCTACGCGTATAATGAACAGGTGGAGGAGGCCGAACGGCAAAAGCAGCAGGCGGAACTGGAAAAGGAAAGGAGGCTGAGGGGAGAGGCGGAGAAGGCTAAACAGGAGGCGGAGGAACATGCAGAACGAGCGGCGGCCAATGCCCGGCAGGCGCGGCGGAGGACGAGGATGGCCTGGATAATATCGGCCCTGGCTTTAGTAATTGCGGGTTTTGCATTTTGGCAATTTGAGCAGGCAAAAAGTGCAAAGTCAACCGCCGAAAAAAGAAGGATCGCCGCCGAGCAGTCAGATAGTATTGCCCAGATAAAAGCTGAAGAAGCCCGGTTATCAGACAGCATCGCTACGATGAAAGCTGATGAAGCTGAAGTTAAAGCCAGGGAAGCGCAAAAATCGGACAGCATCGCCCAGGGAAAAGCCAGGGAAACCCAAATTGCTCTATCCAGCCTGGAAACCAATACCCGGGAGGCTATGCCGGTTCTTATCAGAGACATCGACAACCTGATCTTGTCGCTGGACTATGAAAAAGCGCTGGCCCGATGCAAAACGGCCTGGAAGATCGATCCCCAAAATGCCGGGGTAAGTCGCCGGTTCCAGGAAATTGCCTTCTTCTTCACCGAAAGCGGCGCCTATGGTAAAGCGGAAAACGCCCTGGGCTATATCGGCAGAAAGCCGGCGCGGCCAGGTAGCCTGCCCGCGCGGCGCCGGGAAGAACTGCTGTCCGCTATAAAAAGGATGGATGCGAAATATTTAAAGGATAGCCTGGAAATGCGGTACTACCCGGAGATGATTCCCGTAAAAGGCGGTTCCTTCTGTATGGGGCGCGGCCCTAAAGAGACAGGAAGCTGCGACACCAGCGGTACCGAAGTAGTACTTGGCAATTTCAGGATGGGTAAAACGGAGGTTACGGTATGGCAGTACAACCTCTACTGCACAGCAAGCGGGCAGGATAGCCTGGAGCGAATTCAGAGAGGGCTGGACTGGGAACTCGAAGGGAATAACCCGGTTGTAAAGACAAGCTGGTATGATGCCGTATTGTACTGCAACTGGCTGAGCAGGCAAAAGGGCCTGGCGCCCGCTTATTCAATTGATACCGCTAAGGTTGATACGAATAATCTTTCAGAATATGACGACTCGAAATGGATAGTCAGTTTGAATAGCCGTTCAAACGGCTTTCGGCTGCCAACGGAAGCGGAATGGGAATACGCGGCCCGGGGAGGTATCAGGAAAGATACTTTCCTGTACAGCGGCAGCGATGATTTAGGCCTGGTGGCCTGGTGGTGGGATAATTCTTCCGGCCGCACCCGTCCGGCAGCCACAAAAAATGCGAATAGGCTGGGATTGCACGACATGAGCGGCAATGTGTGGGAATGGTGCTGGGATTGGTATGCAAATGAAATTCAGCCTGGCGCCGATCCGCACGGCCCGGTTTCCGGTTCCGGGCGTTTGTTGCGTGGTGGTTCGTGGTACGACGGTTATGACTGGTACTACGAGGTAACCGGCCGCGACAGGGATGATCCCTATTTTCGGGTCGGTTATTGTGGGTTCCGGTTATCCCAGGACTAAATTACCCTTTATGCTTTTACCCTTTTACCCTGTGAAATCCGGCAAAGGCGGAATGCCTTCGGCATTATTTCACAGGGTGAACCCTTTTAAAACTTTTTATCCGCCGAAGGCGGAAAATTTTTTTGGAAAATTGGTAACTTTCAGCCAAGGGCCAGGAGCTAAATCGGATTTCCGGGCGTTTGTTGCGTGGTGGTTCGTGGAACAACAATAATGACAGGAACTACGAGGTAACCAACCGCAACAGGAATGATCCCGATAATCGGAACAATAATTGTGGGTTCCGGTTATCCCAGCACTGCAGAGGTGGCCATCCCAGCGCCATCTGGCCAGAGTTTGCAGGTTCAGATTCTGCCCTGTGAAGTGTGCCGGAAGTGCAGTCCAGCTCTGGCGCCGGCGTATCCCTTCGGGGATGCCAAAAACGAAGTCCTCCCGTTGCGGTTAGTAGCTTTAGCCGAAAGCCGGATAATGGTATGCATTAGTTTGGGTTTTCATGACTATTCAACATCATCAAAGGCAGCGGCAGAAAATGCTCTGTTTTGCCCCAGCCCTGAAGGGGGACAGAGCATTTTCTGCCTTTGCTTTCTACACTTCCATATAGGTTTGGCATGCGGGCAGGGGTTCTCCCTTTAGGGAGTTAGAGGAGTGATTATCGTGTTTCTCCCTACTTTCTGAGTTTATGCCCGAGAAGCGGGAATATAGATTCCCG
>CAZAXA010000407.1:0-5848 GCA_964488965.1 uncultured Phaeodactylibacter sp.
GATGTTGCCGAAAGCGAAGCCGGCAATGCCCAGCTTGTAATAGAAGGAACGGTCGACGACAGGCTTTTCCTCCTGGCCGAGGTTGCTCAGGTTGATGGCCGGCGCGTAACCGATGCTGGCCAGCAGCTCGACCAACCGGCGCAGGCTGATCTCCTTTTCCTCAAAGGCGACGTACACTTCCTTTTTGACAAAGTTGACGCTGGAGGCAAGCACGCCGGGGCTGAGCTTGTACAGGTTTTCCAGCAGCCAAAGGCAGGAAGCACAGTGGATCTGAGGCATGAAAAAAGTAGCCCGGGTGCGCTGGCCATCCGAAAAGTCGATGATCTTCTCCCGCACCTCCGGGTCGTCCAGGAAGGCGTACTCTTCCCGTGCCTTTCCCTTCAGGCTGATGCCGGCATTTTCATCCAGTTCGTAATAGCGGCACAACCCATTATCGTTGAGGATTTCGAAGACTGTCCTGCAGCCTTCACAGCAAAAAACCTTGTCATCCAGGCGGATTTCCGCCTCCTCGCAAGGCTCTCCACAGTGGTAGCAGCTGGTATGCGCTTCAGGCATCTTGCCGGCCGGAGGTTGGTCTTTTAATTGGCTTGCGGCGGACATAAGCAGGGCCCTTCTTTTGCGTTAAACGGAACAGAGGGTAAAGGTAGGGGATAGAAAAAAGGAGGAGGGTGACAAATGTCACCCCCCTCAGGTGAATTAAATCAAAAAGGGCTTAGGCTTGAATGTTCTTATGCGAAACGCGTTGATCGGGGCGGCGAAGGCGTTTCGCATAAAGGGAGGCTACCGTTGCACTTTGCGGCTTTGGAAGCCGAAACCGGTCATTACCCGCAACAGGTAGGGGCCGGCGGGCAGCCCGGCGGTGCTGACCCGGAGCGGGTGCGTTCCTGCCGGAAGCGTTCCGTAGTTTTTTTGCCAAACCAGCCTGCCGTCCTGGCTGAACAACTGTGCCTGCACCGGAGAAGCTGCTTTGAGCGCCAGTTCTATCTGTGTGGCTTCGATGGCCGGGTTGGGAGTGGGCTGGCCCAGCGAGAACTGGCTGGAGACCACGTTGATCTCGGGGATGGCGGTTACCGCGCCCCCGCTCAGCGGAAGGAAAGCCGTGTACAGGTCGATATTGCCGTCATTGGTGCGCCCGTCGGCCCAGACCGGGATGGCGTAGCCGCCGGTGGCCAGTATCTGGGTGTACTCTCCAATGCCGAAGTTGGCGTTGGCGGCGCCGATCACAGAGAAATCTGCGCCTTGGGCAGAGGCCGGGAAGTCGTCTTCAAAGGTGGCGCCGCCGTCGGTGGAATAGGTCATGTAGTATTTGGTCACCAGGTCGTGAGGGTCTTCCCGGCGGTCGTACCAGCTGACGGCCAGGACGCCCCGGCTGTTGACGGCCAGGCTGGGGAAGAACTGCTCGGAATCCGGCAGACCGTCGTTATTCAGCACGATGGGATCCGACCAGATCATGCCGCCGTCCTTGGAGCGGCTGTAGTAGATATCTACGCCCGGAGTGAGTTCGGTTTCAAAGCCGTCGGAAGTCCATACGGCGTATAGGTTGCCGTCGAACTCGCCGCCCGACCTGTCCACCCGCAGATGGGGGCAGGGATAAACGCGGGCGGAGTCGACGCCCACCAGGTCGCAGGGGCCGCCGCCGCCGGGAGGAAAACAGGGCAGGTGCACCGAGGAGATGCGCACCGGGGTGGAGAAGACCTGCCCGCCGTCTTCCGAGAAGCAGTGGTAGAGGCCCAGGGCGACATCCTGTGCCGTAGCTCCCGCGAAAAGGACATGCACCCTGCCGTTGCGGTCGACATCGATGCTGGAGAACTGAGAAAAGACGATCTCTTCAGGCGTCACATCAACGGCAGGGCCGAAATCGCCGCTATTGGCCCGCTTGGTTTTCACCAGGATATTGTAAGTAGTGTCCGCCAGGTTGATCTCTACATAAGTGGCATAGAGGTTGTCCCGGTAGGGCGTATCCGATATGTCGGCAGCCAGCCATTCCTTATCCACAAAACGGGAATTGGGGTTTTCCAGGCTGACGACTTCGCCGGAATCGATGTAGGACTCCTGCCGTTCCCAGTTTTCGCCGCCATCGGTGGAAATGGCCCAGTGGAGCTGTATGCCAATGGTGAAGTCCAGGTTGAAGGTAAAGGTCAGCCAGGATAGATAGGCGGTACCTTCGGTATCGAAGGCCAGCACCGGGTCGCCCCCGCCCAGGATCAGCGTGAAGGGCCCCATGTCGCTTACGCCGTCAAACTGGCTGAGCTGCCAGCTTTGCCCGAAATCTCTGGTGTAGTAAATGGGAAAGGAAAGCGCGCCCAGCAAGGCGTCGGCATCCAGCACCATGCCGGCGATGATGATGTTGTTGGTGTCGCGCGGGTTGATCGCCGCGTGCACTTCCGATTCCGGCTTGTCGGTATTGCTGATGTTGTTCTCCGCATTGCGAAAGGAAACGGCGGGGCCGCCGTTGGCCCGGGGCTGCTGCATCTGTTGCCGCAAGGCCCGCAGTTCTTCAGGGGTGGCCTTCAGCTTGCGTTGCAGCACGGATAGCCCCTGTTCGTAAATCCACTGTTTGCTGAATGTTTGCGCGGCCAGGCTGCCAAAAGTGGCCAATAGGAGGACACCGGCCAGAGTGGCCCATTTAAATCGGTTCATAGCAAAAACTTTGGCTAATGTTATTAAAAAAAAGAATCAAAAAAGATTGCGGAAGAGTTAAGCAGACAGAGACAGGGGTTTATGAAGAGCAGCGTAAAGGTAAGAAAAATAAGTGCGAAAAAACAAAACATAAATAAATTAATGTTTTAAATTGGGATGACACATACACCGATCGTTCATCCAAAACTCGATTTAATGATCCGGATCAACAGGAAGATATGGCTGGCGGCGCTTTCGCTTTTTATGTGCGGAATGGCCGAAGGCCAGGGCCAGCTTCAGGTAAACCTCAATTATTACTACGAGCTGGACGGCGCCTGGCAGCCTCTGGGGGGTATTGATTTCTACAGGTCCGCCCAGTTGGAAAACAACCTGCCCATGCCCGGCCAAATCCTTTTAGACGAAGGGGCGCCGAAGATAAAACTGGAATTCACCTTCCGGGCCGGCGGCGAGCTTATCGACCCTCTTCGCCTGATCGTCAGGCCTTTCAGCGAATCCATGACGGGATATGCCAGCCTGGAACAAAAACGCGTACATCCTTCCAGCCCCGTTTCTATTGTCTATTATACCCGGGATATTTACCCTTACAATCAATTCTGGGTTCAGGTGTACCTGCCGGAGGCATACCAGCGGCAGTGGCATACGACTAACCAGTCCTTTGTCATACCATTCAAGTGGGCGCCCATTTCGGGCAGGCCCGGCCAGGGAGCGGAGGCGCCGGACAGCAGGGTGGCCGAGTATGATGAAAGCGGGGGCGCCGCCGGCTCCGAAGCAGAACAGGCTGCGAAGGAAGAGGGCGCGCTGCAGAGCCTCTATTCGATCGAGCTCTATGCCGGCACAACGCCTCCCAACGTGTTCACCATCCGCCGGGAAGCGGGCATCGGCGGCGTGCCTTACTTTGAAAAAACGGGAGATATCTACCGGGCGCGCGTCGGTTTTTTTACTTCTCCGATCGAAGCTTCCGAGGCGCTGAGCCAGATCATAGAAACTTTCCCGGAAGCGCGCTTGATTCAGGAAACGGGGCATTTTGCCAATCCGGAAATGCACCGTGGCGCTTACGCCGAAAATATGCTTAAACTGGAGGCGCCTTCCATTGCGGCGGTTGCCAAAACGCCGGATCCTGTATTTCATACGGTAAAAAAAGGAGAGACCTTATTCGGCATATCCCGGCAATATGATGTTCCATTGGAAGACATCCGGCGGCGTAACAACTTCGAAGGCCATGAGGTGATCATCCCCGGGCAGAAAGTGAGGATACGGTAAGTAACCGCGGGCCTACTCCACATACAATACCAGCCCTTTGAGGTATTCCCCCTCCGGGTGGTAGATGTTCACCGGGTGGTCGGGCGGCTGGGAAAGCTGGTGGAGCACCCTGGCTTGCCGGCCGCTCTCCAGGGCCGCCGCCACAATGGTGTTGTAAAACAAGGCCCTGTCGACAGCCTGAGAGCAGGAAAAGGTGAACAGGATGCCCCCGGGCCGTATCCTGCTCATCGCCAGAGCGTTGAGGCGCTTGTAGCCCTGCACGGCATTGTGGCGTTTTTTCAGGCTTTTGGCAAAAGCCGGGGGGTCGATGATCATAAGGCCGTAGTCATCGCCTGCCGAGCGGAGGAAGGCCATTACATCCATGGCCAGCGCCCGGTGCCTTTCGGCAGGCAGGCCGTTGAGCTGCACATTGGCCTGAGCCATGTCTATTGCTTTCTGAGAGGCATCAACCGAATCTACAAAACGGGCGCCGGCCCGAAGCGCGTAGGCCGAGAAGCCACCGGAGTAGCAAAAGGCATTCAGCACTTTTTCCCCGTTTGCATACCGGGCCGCCAGCAGCCGGTTTTCGCGCTGGTCCAGGAAGAAGCCGGTCTTTTGCCCCTGCTCCCAGTCCACCCGGAATTTATGGCCGTACTCCAGCACCTCCCCGGCTGTTCTTTCTCCAAAAAGATAACGGTTTTCTATCCCGGCGGCATATTGCCCGGGAAGCGCCTCGGCGCTTTTATCGTAGATGGCCTCCAGCTGGCTGCCGAAATGGCGCCGAAGGGCCGTGGCGGCCTTTTCAACCTCCAGGTGCATGCCGATGGAATGGCACTGGATCACGGCAGTCTTGTTGTAAATGTCGATGATCAGGCCGGGCAACCCGTCGCCTTCAGCATGCGCCAGCCGGTAACAGTTGGTCTCGGGGCTGCCCGCCAGGCCCAGCCGCCGCCGGTACTGCAGCGCCCGGCCGACCTTTTCGTTCCAGAACTCCTGGCCCGCGTCAGTTTGCTGAAAAGAGAACAGACGGACGGTGATGCTGCCCTCCTGGTAATGGCCGGTGGCCAGGTAATTGCCATCGGAACTGAAGACCTCGACGACATCACCGTCCTTTACATCGCCTTCGATGTTCTTTATGGCGCCCGAGAAAACCCAGGGGTGGAAGCGTTCTACCGATGCGGTTCGCCTGGACTTGAGGATCACCTTTTTCGTCATGGCAGCAATATAAAAAGAAGGTATAAAATGAAGAAGTGACACTTCGTCAAAAGTGCCACTTCTTTCTTGTACGCGCTGACGGTAAAGGCTTAGAACTTGTTCAGCACTACCGTCCGGACAATAAGGGTGCGCTCCGTCTGAACGCTTATGAAGTAAGAACCGCTGGCAAGCCCTTCTTCGGCCAGGTCAAGGCGATAGGTGGAATTATCCAGTATCAGAGGCCTGGTGATCAGCCGCTTGCCAAAGACATTGTAAATGACGAGTTCCGCCCGTTCTCCCTGGTAGTGTTCGAACTCCAGGAAGGCTTCCCCGGCGGTGGGGTTCGGGTAAACTGTCATATCCAGCGCTTCGCTGCCCTGAGGCGCGGCCGCCGTTTCCAGGTTTGCCTGTGGGTAAGCATCGGGGCCCGTACCGCTGTGAGTGACTTCGCAAACCACGAAATTGTCGCAATCGTCATAGACGTGGTACTGATAGGTAACTGTAAAGTTTCCGCACGGATTGCCGCTCCTGATGGTATTGATCAGGTAGGCGTGCACGGAAGAGCAATTGTCCGAGTATCCCGCCGCTACTGCCGCCGGGTCTGCCGCCGGAACATTTGTCTGGCAGGCCAGGCCGCTCAGGCCTTCGGGGCAGCCGCCGCCCTCGATAGGCGCCGGCGGGGTCAGGTCCTGGCCCTTGAAGGTAAGCGTACAGATTTTCCGTTCGTTGAGGCAGGGATCCTCTATCTGGTATGCATACCGGAATATGAATTCAC
>CAZAXA010000408.1:0-5844 GCA_964488965.1 uncultured Phaeodactylibacter sp.
CCTCTGTTTACGCTAAACTGGCGTATGATAAGCAAGTTACGCCCGACCTGCGCCTGCGCCTCTCCGGCTCCGCATATATGAACTCCGGCGCCGGCCGCAATACCCTGTACGCCGGCGACCGTTCCGGTTCCCGTTTCTACCTCGTGGGCGACCCCCTCTACTTCAAACCCAGAGGAGCTACGGCCTACACGACCACTAACCCGAACGACGTATTTACCTCCGGCCGCCTCAGCCCCGGCTTTACCAGCGAAGTGAAGAGCTTTATGATCAACCCCTTCGTCAAGTTCAAAGGCCTTGAATTGTTCGGTACGTTCGAAACCTCCTCGGGCCTGGCCTACACCGACCCCAAAGATGAAGGCGCGGCTGAACCCGATACCCGCACGGTAACCCAGTTCGGCATCGAGGGCCTGTACCGCTTCCTGCCGAACGAACAGCTCTACATCGGCGCGCGCTACAACCAGGTGTCCGGCGAACTCAATGCCCGCATCAGAGACGCCAAGGGCGCCAGCGACCTGACAGCCAACCGCCTCGAAGTGGCCGCCGGCTGGTATCCGATCAAAAACCTGCTGCTGAAAGTATCCTACGTCAACCAGCAGTATAAGGACTTCCCCGCCAACAACATCCTCCACCAGGCCGAATTCAACGGCGCTATGGTGGAAGCTGTGGTCGGGTTCTAATCCATAATTTTCTGTAATAAACCTACCCGGAACGGAACCCAGCCCGTTCCGGGTTTTTCAATAGCAAGCCCAGCAAGTCATGTCGGTAAAACACTTTATCCACCTTTTCGCCGCCCTTATTTTCTCCATGCTGTCGTTCAGCACAATGCCGGGCCCGGCGGCTTCGCTCCTCTCCTACAGCATTGAAGAACCCAGCAGGCTCTTCCTGAAGGGCACGACCAATGTCAACAGCTTTACCTGCAATTGCAACAGCCTGGAATCCCTGCCCCCGCTGCGGTTTGAGATGGGTTTTCAAAAAGAAAAGTCCAGCGCCGTTTTTAAAAATGCCCGCCTGCAGTTCAGGGCCGACAACCTGGACTGTGGCAACCGGCAGATGAATAAAGACCTCTACAATGCGCTCCGATACGAAGAGCACCCTATGATCAGTTTCGTGTTGCTGCAGGCTAACGGCCTTCCCATCGGCGCCAAGGCTTCCGGGCCCGACGGCTGGATGGACATTTCTGTCAGGGCGCAACTCACCATAGGCGGCGTATGCCGCACCGTGGAACTTCCCGTCCGCGCCCGCCAAACCGGCGCCGATACCTACCGCTTTGTCAGCCGCCACACCATCGATATGAAGGACTTCAGCATAGAACCTCCCACTGCCATGCTTGGCCTGGTAAAGGTAGACAGCCAGGTGGATATCCACTTCGACCTGGCGGTGGAAGTCCGGGAATTGGGTTGATTACGGCCTGACAATGCCTTTCTTCACGTATTTATCCAGCCTCCGGCTCATTTGTTTACGGGATTTAATTTATTTTCGCAGGCGACTTATTTCAAAAACAAGACCGCTTCGAGCATGCATTCCAAACTCCCCTTAACGCTTCTGCTGCTTCTTTTCACCCAGCTTTGCCTGGCGCAAAAAGGCTCCAATATGAAGATACTTGAACTCCGGGAAGGCTGGCAGTTCCGCCAGGCCAATCTCGGCAACTGGATGCCTGCCGGCGTTCCGGGGAGCATCCACACCGCTCTGATGGCCAACGGCGTCATCGAAGACCCGTTTTACCGTACTAATGAAAAGGAACTGCAGTGGATCGACAAGAACAACTGGGAATACCGCACTACCTTCCGGGCAGGTGGAGAATGGCTGGAGCAGGATCGCCTCGTCCTGGAATTCCTGGGGCTGGACACCTATGCCGACGTGTACCTTAACGGAGAGCTCATCCTCCGGGCCGACAATTTTCACCGCGCCTGGGAGGTGGAGGTGAAAGGCAAAATCCGGAAAGGAGAAAACGAGCTGTACCTTTACTTCCACTCCCCCACCCAGATGGGGCTGGAAAAGCTCAATGCCCATGGCTACGGCCTGCCCGCCGTCAACGACCAGTCGGAAAACGGCGGCATGGGCGACAAGCGGGTGAGCATCTTCGTACGCAAACCGGGCTACCACTTCGGATGGGACTGGGGCCCGCGCCTGGTAACCTCCGGCATCTGGCGGCCCGTCCGGCTCAAAGGCTGGCGGGAGGCCCGTTTGGCCGATGTATATTTTCATCAGGTAAACGTCAATGAAAAACAGGCGGAGGCGGAGGTTGAGGTTGAGGTTGAGGCTGCCCGCCCTGTAGCGCCAGCGTACAGGGAGGCGGAGGCGGGGCTCCTGTCCGTTTTCTGGAAGGACAGCCTGCTGGCCAGCCGGCCCGTCAGCCTGGCCCCCGGCAAACAAACGGTTGCCATTCCGCTCACTTTCCGGAACCCGCGCCTGTGGTGGACCAAAGATCTGGGCGAACCCTTCCTTTACGAGCTGAGCGTCGTGCTGGAAAGCGGCGGCCGGGAACTGTCCAGGCAGGAAAAACGTATTGGCCTGCGCCATATCCGCGTCGTGCAGGAACCGGACGCGAAGGGGGAGTCCTTCTATGTCGAGCTCAACGGCCATCCCGTTTTCTGTAAAGGGGCCAACTACATCCCCAACGATGTTTTCCTCGACCGCGTCGATACGGCCTGGTACCGGGAGATCGTGCAGGCGGCCGCCGACGCCAATATGAACATGCTGCGCGTCTGGGGCGGCGGCATTTATGAAGACGATTTGTTTTATGGCCTGTGTGACGAGCAGGGCATCCTCATCTGGCAGGATTTTATGTTCGCCTGCAGCATGTATCCCTGGGATGAGGCATTCCTGGAAAGCGTACGGCAGGAAGCCATTTACAATATCCGCCGCCTGCGCAACCACGCCTGCATTGCCCTATGGTGTGGCAACAACGAGATCGACGTGGCCTGGTCCGAATACAACGAAAGAGGAGGCTGGGGCTGGAAGCGGCAGTACAGCCCGGAGCAGCGCAAGGCTATCTGGAGAGGCTACGAACGCCTCTTCCACGAACTGCTGCCACGGGAAGTGGCCGCCCACCATCCCGGCGCCTTTTACTGGCCTTCCTCTCCTTATGCCGGCGAGGGCAAACACGCCTCTTACAACAGCTCTTCCGGAGACATTCACTACTGGGGCGTATGGCATGGCGAGCACCCCTTCTCCGACTTCAGGAAGTACGTCGGCCGCTTCATGAGCGAATACGGCTTCCAGTCCTTCCCAGAATTTCGTGCGGTTCAACAATATACCCTGCCCGAAGACTGGGACATCGAGTCGGAAGTGATGGCGGCCCATCAACGCAGCGGTATCGGCAATCTGCGCATCCGATCCTACATGAAAGGCCACTACGTCCTGCCCGAAGACTTCAGCCATTTCCTCTACGTCGGGCAGTTGCTGCAGGCCGAATCCATCAAAATGGCCATCGAGGCCCACCGCGGCGCCAAGCCCTACTGCATGGGCACCCTCTACTGGCAGCTCAACGACTGCTGGCCGGTCGCCTCCTGGGCCGGCATGGATTACTACCGCAACTGGAAGGCCCTCCATTATTTTGTCCGCGATGCTTTCAAAAAAGATGTTCTCACTTTTGAAGGAGACGGCGACAGGATAAACGTCCGCATCTGCTCAGGCCGCAAAGCCCCGGCAGAGGCCGAGTTGCGCCTGGAAGTACGGGATTTCGACGGCGCCCTGCTCTGGTACGAGAACACCGCCGCCCGCCTGAGCCCGGACAGCGCCCTGCTGGCGGCCGCCCTGCCCGCCGATATCCTGCAGGGGCTGGGCGACAAAAGGCAGATGTACCTGCGGGGGCGCCTGCTCGAGGGCGGCCAACTGCTGCACGAGAACCTTTACTATTTCGCGCCGCCCAAAGATTTGGCTCTGCCGGAAAACCCGGGGATTGAGGTAAAGTTAAAGGCCACAGGGATCGGCAGTTATGAGATTCGTCTCCGGGCCGGAAAGCTGGCCAAGAACGTTTTCCTGGAGTTTGACGAGGCCGAAGGATTCTTCTCCGACAACTACTTCGACCTGCAGCCGGGAGAGGAGAAGGTGATCGCCTTCAGGGAGAAAAAGATGGGCGAGAACCCGCTGCTGGCGGAGCAGCTGAAGATAGTGAGTTTGGTGGATACGTATTGAAATAAAAACCTCGCATTCCGGCCACGACGGCTTACCACTTATCCAACCCGCTGTGCAACCCGGCTGAATTGTCCTGCCCACTCGCCTGCTCTTTGTAGCCGGAGACAATTCTCCGTGCGCATCCCTCCTTAGTAATTGTTTGAAGGCTGCCCTTTGTTTCAAAAAACGGCCTATAAACAAGTACTTAACAATTCTTTAAAGATTTCTTAAATACGGACAAAAAGAGCCGTTAAAATTATTTTTTCAATTTAGCGAATGAAAGGAGGCAAGCCCCCATTAGCCTTTCAATGTAGCAACGTCCGCTTCGCTGATCAGCGCAATAGCCTGAACATCTGCTTATCTGTTCAGGCGGCAGCGTTCAGTACGAAGCCTTATCTCCTAAGTGAAAGAATCTATGAAATCACTATTTATTATCGGCGGTTTTTTGGCCCTGTCGGTTTCCACCTGCAATTACCAGAACCAGATGTATCGCCGGGAAAACACAGGCCTCCTCCTTGCGCCTCTGGCCCCCCAAAAGGAACACCGAAAGGCCCTGGCCTATACTATTGCTTTTGGTTCAAGTGACAATCAGGGCTCCGCTCAACCTATCCTCTCGCTGGCTGCCAGGCATAAACCCGGCCTGTTTATTTTTCTGGGAGACACTATTTACGGAGACACTTACGACATGGACGCTCTTCGCGCCTGTTACGCCCGCCTGGCTGTCAGGCCCGAGTTCCAGGAATTGCTGGACAGCGTCCAGACAGTCGCCACCTGGGACGGCTATAATTATGGCGGGAGCAATGCTGGCCGTGCCTATCCCTTCAAAGAAGAATCTAAAGAGATTTTTCTGGATTTCTGGCAGGTTCCTCCCCAGGATGCCCGGCGGCAGCGGGAAGGCATTTACACCAGTTACTTCTATGAAGGCAACTGGAAAGTGCTTCAGGTCATCCTGCTCGATACTCATACCTTCCGCGACGGCCTGCGCCCTTATGAGGGCCAGGAAGTGAAACATGTAAGGTTTCCCTATCCGCTGAATTACTGGCCACACGAAACGAAGGACTCCACCCTTTTGGGAGAGGCTCAGTGGGAGTGGCTGGAGGAGCAGCTTTCCATACCTGCCGATATCCGCATCATTGCCAGCAGCACTCAGTTCGGCATATCCTATAACGGCTATGAAGCCTGGGCCAATTTTCCCCATGAACGGGAAAGAATGGTTGAACTGATCAAAAAGACAAAGGCCAGCGGAGTAGTATTCATCTCTGGCGGCGCTCATCATGCCGAGTTATCGGCACTGAGAAGAAAGGACTGCTATACGCTTTACGACTTCACTTCCGGCGGTATCGCCCCCGCCCGGGGTTTTTCAACGCCCAATTTGAACCGCATCGAAGGCCCGGTCAGGGAAAACAATTTCGGGCTGATCGAGATCAGCTGGGGAAAAAAGTGGGCCGAACTCACCTTTAAGGCCATCGATGTGGACGGCGCGCTGCGCTTTGAACGAAAAATACTGCTCGATGAACTGCAGTTCTGGCCCGAGGGATAACTATTGTTTTCGAACAGCTTCTCACGTCAACAATACATAAACCCCGGCCGCCGCCCTCCCGTGGTTATAAACAGGCCGCAAAAAGCAAAGCTGCCCGGGAACGCCTTTTATTTGCCAAAAATCTTTTTCACCCCCTTCTGCAGCCTGCCGGCTGCCCTGAGGCCCTCGGTGATCAGGCCCGAGCTGAC
>CAZAXA010000409.1:0-5831 GCA_964488965.1 uncultured Phaeodactylibacter sp.
CGGGAACGGCACTATAGATGGCAAAACACTATTTGGAGCGCGGGCCTCCAGGCCCGTGTATAGAAACCAGGTTAAGGAAAATTTCTCAACGCGGGCCTGGAGGCCCGCGCTCCGGGAACGGCACTATAGATGGCAAAAAAGCTAACGAGCACGTCTGGAGGTAGCCAATACCACAAACGATCCGCGCATACGATCAGCATCAAAAACAAATCCGATATGAGAACAACATCCGTATTTTTCTTATTGCTCTTCACACTTTCCGCCGCCAAAGCGCAAGATCAAAACAGCGTCAAAGAGCGCATCAAAGTTTACAGCCGCGCTATCGAGGGGAACCTCATCGGAGATTCTGCCGAACGGGATGTGACGGTTTATCTTCCCCCCTCCTACCAGGCTCAGCCCGGCAAGCGATATCCCGTATTGTATATGCTGCATGGCTTTACGGACAATGACAGCCAGTGGTTTGGCTGGGAAAAACACTGGATCAACCTGCACGAGGTGATCGATGCGGCATTATCGGAAGGGCAAACCAAAGAAATGATCGTTGTGATGCCCAATGCCTACAACCGTTTTAAGGGAAGCATGTACTCCAGCTCCGCGACCATCGGCGACTGGGAAACCTTTGTCGCCAAAGAACTCGTCAGTTATATCGACGCCAGTTACCGCACCATTCCCGGTGCTTCCGGCCGGGGGCTGGCCGGGCATTCGATGGGCGGATACGGCACGATACGGCTGGGGATGAAATACCCGGAGGTTTGGTCGGCCATTTACCTGTTGAGCCCCTGTTGCATGGATGGGGCATTGTTGACGGTAAGCCCGGAATTTACCAAAACTGTGGAGGCTATTACCACGATTGATCAACTGGATGCCGCCAATTTTTTTGTGATCGCCACCCTCGCATCGGCAGCAGCCTGGGCGCCCAATCCCGAAAAGCCTCCTTTTTATCTCGACCTGCCTTTTGCAGATGGCGAAGTGCTTCCTGAGGTTGCCGCCAAATTTTCGGCCAACCGGACATTGTATATCATCGACCAGTATATTCACAACCTGAAAAAACTGAAAGCCATCGGCCTGGATGCCGGGCTCCAGGATTACGGGATCAGCGGCCCCACCAAAAGGCTGCATGAGCTTTTGGAATCCTATGGTATTCCGCACCTGTATGAAAGCTACGAAGGCGACCACCTCAACCGCATAGCCGAGCGGATACGCGCCAAGGTGCTGCCTTTCTTTTCGGAGCATCTGGTTTTTGAGTAGTGCGTTTGAGGATTGGCATGCATTGTTTAAATTTGAAGGTGGTATCGGTATTGGAGGTGTACACGCAATATGGATTAAGCGAAAGGTTAGAGGTTTTGGTTCTTTGACACCTGCCTGCCGGCAGGTGTCAAAGAAGGGAGATTTTCATCATACAAGTTTGTCTGTTTAGAAAATTGCACGTAAATTTGCATACTATAATTAGCAAACATGGGTCGATTTATAAAAGAGGTGTTAGACAATTCGGGCATCGACCTTTTCGCAGCGTCACTAATGTCTTTATAGTAAGCTGATTGAAGATTCCCATTATTACTTGGATTTACATAAATGTCTTTTATCCATGCGACTGGGAACACAGTCGCTTTGTTGATTTCAATTGTCATGTCGTCATTGAACTCAGCAAGTCAAAACTATCCTGTAATCCTTTTCTTAACTCTTCAATCTGCTCAGCAGTCATGAAATAAATCTTTAATGCTTACCTCCAGAGCATTAGCAATTTTTTCAATGTTGATGAGCGTGATGTTTTTCTCTGCTCTTTCAATCATACCAATATAAGTCCGGTGTAAGTCAGCCTTGAAGGACAACTCTTCTTGTGATAGTCCTTTTTCCTTTCGGAGTTCCCGGACTTTTTCACCAAACTTGATTAGTATTTCTTTCTTCGAAATCATTGCTAATTACAGTATGTAAAGCTACTTTTAGTATGCAGTAGCAACAACAGACTATAATTAGCATTTTTAAAAAACAATCCTTCTTTTAAATACGGCGCGGCGGGCCTTCACAGGTAACCGCAATACCATCGCGCCGAAATAAATACCCACTAATGATGGACAAAGAAGAACACATCAGGCACGCCAATACCCAACTGATTGAGCAGGGAGACCTGGATGTAGTGGATTCGGCCTTCACTGCCGGTTACATTGCCCATGCCGAGGATAAGGAGTACAAAGGGCATGAATTTATCAAACGATTTGCCAGACAGCTGCGTTCGGCAATTCCGGATATCCGTATCCTGAACATTGAATTCCTGGTCGAAGCGGGCAATACCATAGCCTGGCAGCGTACCCTGCGCGGCGCCCATAAGGCAGATATGATGGGCATTCCTCCCTCGGGGCAGGTAATAATATGGCATGAGATGGTGGCCAGCCGCTTTGAAGGCGGCAAAATCGCCGAGGAATGGGTCGTTTCAAATCTGGCAGGCCAGCTACTCTTAAAACAACCCATTAAAAAATAGAAAATCTCATCCCCTACCCCAGCACCTGCTTGTCAGCCAGGAAGGGCTGCTCGTAGAAACGCCGGCCCGTCGCCCGGTACAGGGCGTTGGCAACCGCCCCCATGATGGGCGGGAACGGCGGCTCTCCGAGGCCGGTCGGGTCGATTTCGTTCTTCACAAAATGCACCTCTATGGCCTTCGGCGCCTCATTGTGGCGGATGAGGCGGTAGGTGTCGAAATTGCGCTGTTGCGGCGCGCCTTCCTTGAAGGCCAGGCTGCTGTACAGGGCGTGGCCGATGCCGTCCACAATACCGCCCTCCGCGAGGTTAGCGGCGGCAAGGGGGTTGACGACGATGCCGCAGTCGATGGCGCAGCAGACTTTTTGCACTACGGGCCTGCCGTCCTCCAGTACCAGGTCCAATACCTGCGCTACATAGGAGTTGTGGCAGAAGTAAGCGGAAACGCCCCGGTGTACGCCGGGTTGCGCTTCGCCCCAGCCCGATCTTTCCCGCACCAGTTCCAGTACGCCGGCATAGCGGGCGGCGTCGTAGTCGTTATCCTCGCCGACGGGATTGGCTTTGGCGCGGTTCAGCAGTTCAAGGCGGAACCCGATGGGGTCTTTGCCCATAGCTTCAGCCAGTTCGTCGAGGAAGGACTGTTCGGCCCCGGCAATGAAGTTGGACCTGGGCGCCCGGAACGCCCCGGTAGTAATATTGGAATCTATCGACCACTCTTCGGCCAGGTAATTGTCCACAGCGCCCGCCGGGAAGCGGTTGGCGGCCAGCGGGCTTTCCGGAATGCCTCCCGCCCGCACGTGAAAGGCGATGAGGTTTTTGTTTTCATCCAGAGCAGCGCGGTAGGTAGCGTGATAGGCCGGGCGGTAGGCGCCGAAAGTCATATCGTCCTCCCGGCTGTAAACCAGCTTGATGGGGGCGTTCATTTTCCGGGAAATGACAGCCGCCTCCACCAGGAAGTGGCCGTAGAGCCGCCGCCCGAAGCCGCCGCCCATGCGGGTCATCTGGATGTCGATCTTTTCGAGCGGCAGGCCGAGCCGGGCAGACACTGATTTTTCCATGATCTCCGGCGTCTGCACAGGGCCTGCAAGTTCGGCCTTGTCCGCCGTCACATGAGCGAAGAAGTTCATCGGCTCCATGCAGTTGTGAGCGAGGAAGGGCGCGGAGTAGCTGCGCTCGATGACCTGCGCCGCATTTTTGAAGGCCGTCTCCGGGTCGCCGTCCCTTCGGGTGGCCTTCGCCGTTTTAGCGCCCAGTTCCGCCATTTTTTCCGTATGCGTGCTGGTGTTTTCAAGCCCTGCCGGGGTGCGCTTCACCATTTTCCTGCCGAAAAGCTCCATTTCAGCGGTTTGTTCCGGCGCCGGTTCCCACTCGATATTCAGCGCTTTTTTGGCGTTCATCACCTCCCAGGTAGAGTTGCCGACGACGACTACCAGTTCATTGAAAGCGCTGGTGTCGAATGCGCTTTTTGAGTAATCTTCGTTGTAGGTATTGATGGTGAAGACATCTCTGATGCCGGGCATGGCCCTGGCCGCCGAGCCGTCCGCCGATTTCAGCCTCATGCCAAAGGCAGGCGGGTGGGCGATCATGGCGATGAGCATCCCGTCGCGGCGGTAATCCAATCCATAGAGCGGGCGCCCGGTCACGATCTTCAGGCCGTCCACATTTTTGCGGGGCGTGCCGATTATTTTGAAATCCTTCACGTCCTTCAGTTCTACCTCCTCCGGTACGGGAATCTTAGCGGCGGCCGAGGCCATTTCGCCGTAGCCTGCCGACCTGCCGCTGTTTTTGTGGCGCAGAACACCCGCCTCGGCGGCAACCTCTTCCACGGGTACCTGCCAGGCCTGAGCTGCGGCCTCCCGAAGCATCCGCCTTGCCGTGGCGCCCGCCATGCGCAGCCCCTGCCACCCTTGCCGGATGGACTGGCTGCCGCCCGCCAGCTGGCGGATGAAAATGTCCGTGTTGAGCGGGGCCTGTTCGACGATGACGTTTTTCCAGTCCACATCGAGTTCCTCCGCCACGATCATCGGCATGGAGGTCTTCACGTTCTGCCCTATTTCCGGGTTGGGCGACATGATGGTGACCAGGCCGTTCTCTCCGATCTTCAGAAAGCCGTTGATATCGAACCACTCTTGAGGCATGCTGAGCACTTCCTCCGGCGCAGGCGTACAGGAAGCCAGCCAGCTGAATCCGAGCATCATGCCGCCCCCGGCGAGGGCGCTGGTTTTCAGGAAGGAACGGCGGTTGTATGATGTTTTTATGAGTGTCATCTGAATGATTGTTTGATTGTTGAGTGGTTGGATTGTTGCCCCTTCGACAAGCTCAGGGTAAAATTGTTGCCTGCCTGCCAGGCCGCTTGGCGTCTCGCCTGGCGGGCAGGCAGGGATTGCCGGATGGTTAGATTGCCGGGCTGTTGGATGGTTGCCAACGTGTGGACAACAATCTAACAATCAAGCCATCTAACCGTTACCCGGCAGCGGCCGTCTTGATAGCCGCCTTGATGCGAACATAAGTCCCACACCGGCAGATGTTGCCGCTCATGGCGGCTTCGATCTCCGCATCGCTGGGGCTGGGGTTGGCTTTCAGCAGGGCGGCGGCGTTCATGATCTGGCCGGCCTGGCAGTAGCCGCACTGGGCTACGTCGTGTTCCAGCCAGGCTTGCTGCACGGGGTGGCCGCCGTCTTCCGACAGCCCTTCGATGGTGGTGACGGCCTGGTTGCCGACCAGCGAAACGGGCAGCATGCAGGAGCGCATGGCCACCCCTTCGAGGTGGATGGTACAGGCGCCGCAGGCAGCGATGCCGCAGCCGTACTTGGTTCCTACCAGGTTGAGGTGGTCCCGCAGCACCCAGAGCAGGGGGGTGCCGGGGTCGACGTCGACCTGCTGTTTTTTTCCGTTGATCGTGAGGTTGAAGATTGCCATGATGATAGTTGTCTTTTGAAATATGGAGCAAAATAAGGATTTGCTTCTGCGGGAAATAATGAAAACCAAACAATAACTTACGAAAATCAAACAATTCCTTTAAAAATCGCAAAAAAATTTGCGCAGTAAAATGGCTGCGCATATATTTGCAGTCAAATAGCTGCATAAATGGAATTAAGAAGAGATGTATTTCAAGCCATAGCTGATCCCACCCGAAGGGCGATCATTACTTTGGTTGCGCTTCAGGCAATGACACCCGGCGCCATAGCCGAAAATTTTGACTCCTCCAGGCAAACGATTTCCAGGCACATACAGATCCTTGCAGAGTGTGAAATACTTGAACAAGAGCAAAAAGGCAGAGAGATTTTCTATTACTTAAATCCCGAAAAGCTGAAAGAGATCGCAGACTACATTGAACCATTCCGCAAAATGTGGGATGA
>CAZAXA010000410.1:0-5812 GCA_964488965.1 uncultured Phaeodactylibacter sp.
GCTTCCATTCGAAGTGGCTGAATATGATGTATCCGCGGCTGTTTCTGGCGAGGAACCTGCTTAGGGAGGATGGATACATTATTGTTAGTATTGATGATGCCGAATTTTCAAGATTAAATGATCTATTGGATGAAGTTTTTGGGGAAGAAAATAAACTTGCTGTACTGACTTGGGATCGGAATCGGAAAAATGATGCCAAATTCTTTTCTGTTGGCCATGAATATATGTGCATTTACACAAAAAATAAACAGTGGCACCTAGAGGCTAAAACAATTTTAAGAGAACCGAAAGAGGGGATTGAAGAAGCAAAGGTCCTCTTCGAAAGACTTCGAAAAAAGTATAAAGAAGATTGGGATGCTGTCCAAGCTGATTGGAGGAGCTTTTATTCTTCTTTACCAGACTCAGATGAGAGAAAAAAGCTAGGACGTTATTCTAAAGTAGGACCAGATGGCCCTTTTCGAGATGATGGG
Organism: uncultured Phaeodactylibacter sp.; assembly: GCA_964488965.1. Taxonomy (GTDB): domain Bacteria; phylum Bacteroidota; class Bacteroidia; order Chitinophagales; family Saprospiraceae; genus JACJXW01. The sequence goes on from CAZAXA010000410.1 coordinate 471, forward strand.
AATATAAGTTGGCCTGGCGGCGGAGGACCTAGGTATGAAGTCTTACATCCGGTTACCGGGAAGTCTTGTAAAATTCCTTCAAGAGGATGGATATATCCAACCGCAGAACGCTTTTGGGAAGAAGTAAATTCAGGAAAAGTCGTTTTTGGACCTGATGAAACGACGATACCTCGAATAATTAGCTTTCTATTTAAAAGTGATGGGCAAGTTATGAAAAGTGTTTTTTATAGCTATGCTCAAACTGCAGCTGTTGAATTCCAGGACCTCATGGGGGGTAAAGTTTTTGATAACCCCAAAAACTGGAGAGATTTAAAAAGGCTAATTCGTTACTTAACTGAAGATTCTGATTTGATTTTAGATTTTTTCTCTGGATCAAGCACTACTGCACATGCTGTCCTAAATCATTCGAGTGAAATTGGAGAAAAGCGCAAATTTATTTTGGTTCAATTGCCCGAGGTTGTGGATAAAAACTCTGAAGCTTTTAGCGCCGGATATAAAACCATAGCAGACATAGGCAAGGAGCGTATCCGTCGTGTCATCCAAAAGATCGAAAAAGAAAAAGAAAAACTCCAGCGGGAACTGACCGAAAAGCAAGCCAGGCTGGAAACCTTGAAGCAGGAAGCCGTTGCGCAGCCACAGTTATTCGGCGCCAGCCAAAAGTCTCCAGAGTCAGAAAAGCTCGAAGCAGAGATCAGCGAACTGGAAGAAAAGATTAGCAACATCGAACAAACCGACTTAGGCTTCCGCGTCTACAAGCTGGACAAGTCCAACTTCCGGGTGTGGGATGGCAGTGTAGAAAGCCAGCCTCTGGCCCAGCAGCTTCGCATGGCGGTGGACCATATCGACCCCAGCAGTAGCGAGCAGGATATTTTGTACGAGATCCTGCTCAAATCCGGTTTTGAGCTTACGGTCCCCATCAAGAAACTCATACTGGCAGGTAAAAAGGTGTATTCTATAGCAGGAGACGCCCTGCTTATCTGTTTGGAGCGGGAACTCACCTCCGAACTCATCCGGGAGATCGCTGCCCGCGAACCGGCCCGGGTAGTCTGCCTCGACAGTGGTTTCCGCAACAACGACCAGCTGAAAACCAATGCGGTGCAGATCATGAAGTCGCATGGGGTGAATGATTTTCGGACGGTTTAGGGGAGATTTTGTAGAAAAAATGCGTTAAAGTTTAGTTATAACTAAACATTATGCTTAAGTTTGAAGTTGAAACAGTGTTTGGAATGCCTCCGCATCCACTCAGCCCCATCTACAAGCTACGGGTAGATGGGCGTTGCCATTTTGATGAGTTTTGGGAAGAAATGGAAAAAACCGGGAGCCAAAATAAAGCCTTGGAAAAGATGCAGGCGATTATGGTTCAGCTCTGCCAAGGGCAGCGCCTGCCAACTACCTGGTTTCAGGAACTTAAGCACAGAGGCAAGAACGACCCCTATCCGGATTTTGAGATCCGCTCCAAGCGCCTTCGTTTATACTTATTTGAGGATGAAAATACAGGCAAGATCATCGTATTGGGGGAACTGAAGAAAGGTAACAAAACACAAGATAAAGCCATTAAGAAAATGCGGGAGATCAAACTCGCTTATTTTGCTTCTAAAACATAGCCTCCCAATTCAAAAAATCCTGACATTTTTATGAAAACGTACCGCGAACTGCTACAGACCGACACCTATTGGATTACCAGGATTCAAACTGATCTATTCAATGCTGTCGAAGACTATTTAAAATCCAACAATATGACCCGCACTCAATTTGCTCGGGAATTAGGGGTGAGTAAAGGGTATGTTTCCCAGGTTTTGGGAGGCGATTTTAATCATAGATTGTCCAAACTGGTCGAGCTGGCTTTGGCAGTCGGCAAAGCGCCTGTACTGGAATTCGAGGATTTGGAAGAAGTAGCTGAAAAAGAATCCAGGGGGATGGTGCGCGCCGGAGCGCGCTATGTGCCGCGAGCGCCCCTTTCCATTATTGTAAAACATGGGAAAATGGAAAAAGAGGAATTGTCGAAGACAGGAAAGGCGTATCTTCTGCCCAATGCGAGCCTTGGCCAGCGCCAGGGCAAATGGGAAATGAAACGCCCTGTGATCTATCATTCCCTTACTCACAGGAAATTTGATCAGGAAACAGCGTAAGCAAACCCTAACTTATTTTTTGATCACTACTAAGACGTATGGCTAAGAAAAAAAAACCGGAAGAGCTGATTTATAATATCAGCGACATCCGTGAGTTGGAAGTCCATATCCCGCTTCTGCCGGAAGGCGTGGCGAATGATTTTGACGAGGGCAAGCTGGATTATGGATTTACTTTTGATTATTTCTGGAATTTGGAGGAAGATAATTTTTCCGTTGTCATTGAGGTTATTTATGTCTACGACAGGGAAGGCCTCAATGAATTACTGCTGAAGTATGTGGGCGAGGTAGAATACTACATTCAGGGCCTGGCCAAACACATTGATGTTGATAACAATGAGATAAAACTCCCGGCCCAGTTCCTGGCCATTCTGACGGGCATTTGCATCAGCACGGTCCGGGGGATGATCGCCACCCGGACTTTCGGCAAGTTTCAGGGGGATTTTTATTTTCCCATCCTGCCCCCGATGAAGATAGTAGAAGATTACCTTCAATCCTCAAACGCTCAGCCTGCAACGGAATGAAATTCCAATTCGACCATAAACAGGATTACCAGTTGATGGCAATTGAAGCCGTAGCTGATGTCTTCAAAGGCCAGCCGCTGCAAGCCGGCGATTTTCAGGTCAGCTTGTCCGGCGGTATGGGAGAAGGCCTTTTCGCTTCCCAGAAACAAACGGAGTTGGGGTTTGGCAACAACCTCGTCATTGATAACGAGGCTTTGTTTGAGAACGTCAGAGTAGTACAACGGCGAAACCGGATCAGCCAGGAGGCCCCGCTCTTTTCCCGCGGGCGCAATTTCTCCATTGAAATGGAAACCGGAACGGGGAAGACTTACGTTTACCTGCGTACCGCTTTTGAGCTCAACGCCCGGCATGGGTTCAGGAAATTCATTATAGTCGTCCCCTCCGTAGCCATCCGGGAAGGGGTATTGAAGTCGATTGAGATCATGCAGGAGGGTTTCCGGGAATTGTACCACAATGTACCCTTCAAATACTTTGTTTACGATTCGAAACGGGCCAGCGAGGTGCGCAATTTTGCCAGCGGCAACGAGCTGCAATTCATGATCATCAATATTGACAGTTTCAATAAAGCGTCGAATAATGTAATCTACCAGCAGAACGACCGCATGTCTGGCTTTAAACCCATCGAGTTCATTCAGGCGACCAACCCAATCGTAATCATGGATGAACCGCAGAATATGGAAAGTGAAAAAGCGCGGCAGGCCATTCTGTCGCTCAATCCCATGTGTACGCTGCGATATTCTGCCACCCATAGGGACCGGTACAATATGCTGTACTCCCTCGACCCCGTAAAAGCCTATCAGCAGCGGCTGGTAAAAAAGATATCCGTGGCTTCCACTTTGGCGGAAAGCGATCCCAACGCCGCCTGGCTTCGGTTAGATAGCGTAGATAATGACAAAGGCCGTATCAGCTGCAAGCTCTCCTTCCACAAGCAAACCAAGGAAGGGGTTGCTATAGTGAGCGCCAAATTCCGGAAAGACAGTAACGACGACCTCTTCCTGAAATCCAACGAACGGGAGCAATACCGGAATGGGTTCATTATCAGTGAAATAAATGCCCGGCCAGGTATGGAGTACGTGCGCTTTTCCAATGGCATTCGGCTAAGGATAGGGGAAGAAAATGGCAACGCCCGCCGGGAAGTGGTGCGCGAGCAAATAGAAGCCACCATCCGGGCGCATTTTGACAAAGAATATCAGGTGCAGGGTAAAGGATTAAAAGTATTATCCTTGTTCTTCATTGACCGGGTGGACTATTACCGCATTCATAAAGAAGATGGCTATGAGCTAGGTAAATATGCTAAATGGTTCGAAGAAATTTACGCTGAAGTAGCGAAGGAATATAGGGATATATTTACGGAGGCCCTACCCGCCGAAAAAGTCCACAACGGTTATTTTTCAAAAGACAAAAAGGGGAATTTCAGGGACACCAGAGGTGATACTCAAGCGGATGAAGATACCTATATCCTCATCATGAAAGATAAAGAACGGCTACTGGATTTGAGTAACCCCCTGAAGTTCATCTGGTCGCACTCCACGTTGCGGGAGGGCTGGGATAACCCCAACGTATTCCAAATCTGCACGCTGAATGAAACCAAATCAACCCTCAAAAAGCGCCAGGAGATCGGCCGGGGGCTTCGCCTGCCAGTCAATCAGGAAGGCATCCGCGTACGGGATGAACAGGTCAATACGCTTGTAGTAGTGGCCAATGAAAGCTATCATGACTTCGCCAAAGCGCTCCAGAAAGAACTGGAGGAAGAGTGCGGTGTAGTATTTGGACGGCTGCCGGCCGATGCTTTTTTAGGCCTGAGATATGTCGAACAGGAAGAAGAGAAAGAACTATCCCCCGAGCAATCTGAGCAAATATGGAAGCACCTGCAGGCAAAGGACTACATTGCTGGCGATGGAACAATCTTAAAGGCATTTGACGAAGCAGTTGAATCAATGACTTTTTCTATTCCGGAAGGCATTCCGGTTTCCTCCTATCAGGTAGCCCGGATAGTTGAAGAGTATAAGCTCGATAACCTGGTGCGGGAGCATAAGAAACCTCGAAAGGCAAAGGTCAATGAAAAGGTGCTGCTGGACCCGGAATTTGAGCGTTTCTGGAACACTATTAGCGCCAGGACCATTTACGCTGTCCGGTTTTCAACCGAAGCGCTCATAGAAAAAGCAGCCAGGGCTATTGCTAAAATGCCGGCTATTTCCGCGCCAAGAGTCCATACCGATACCGCCGACCTCGATATCACCTCCAAAGGGGTGTCTTCCCAGTTGGTCCAACAGGGAGCGGTCAAATACCTGCCGCCGGCGAAGGCCGTTCCGGATATTCTCACCTACATCCAGAACAAAACGGAATTGACCCGTGCCACAATTGCGGAAATCCTGATACAGTCCAGGCGGTTGGATGACTTCCCAGTAAACCCCCAGCGTTTTATGGACCAGTCGGTCAAAGAGATTCGGCAGGTTATGAACCGCATAATCATTGAAGGCATTCAATATGAGCGGCTGGAAGGCGTACAATATGAAATGTCCAGGTTCAGAGAAGAAGCAGAGAACCTCTTCTTTCCCGAGGAACGGATCATCTCTACGGAAAAATCCGTTTACGACTTCATCGTTTTTGATTCCAAAGTAGAGAAGAAATTTGCCCAGGACCTGGAATCTTTAAAATCCGTCAAGTATTTCATCAAGCTTCCGAATTGGTT